>QMPV01000129.1 GCA_003648765.1 Candidatus Aminicenantota bacterium | reverse complement strand
TTTAAAAAGGGCCTCTTTGGTCTCCGGCTCCCGGCGTTGGCCCAACCAGAAAATGGCCTGCTGTTGGATTTTGGGGTTCTGGCTGTTTTGAGCCAGTTCGATCATCAGCGGCAGGACTCGTTTATCATTAGATTGCGCCAGAATGAAAATGGCTCTTTCTCCTTTCTTTTTGGTTTTTATTTCACCAATTATTTTAGGAGAAAGAGCCTTTTTTTCTACACCCTCTCCAAATTTACACAAAAAATTTTACACTACCGGCGGTGTCCATATCAGCGGTGTCTGACACCAAAATGTTGAACACAGTATCTGACCTCCCCCTCAAAAAGAACAGGGAAGATGAGAGACCTACCCCTTTTACCAGATAAAAGGGATGAGGGCTTTGCGGTGGGGGGGATAATCGGGGAAATGCTCCCGGTACCAGCGGTGGTGGCTCCTGGCCCGGGGGGCGAGATTGGCCACTGTCCAGATAGCAAAAGCCAAGCCCGGCAGTGACCAGGTGGCCAAAGCCCAACCGAACCATTCAATTATCTCACCGAAATAATTGGCGCAAGAGACGTATTCAAACAGACCGCCTCGCGGGATCTTATAGCCATTTTCACCCGGCTTCCGCAACCGCCGCAAAAGATGGTCCGAATAAACATTAAGAATAAAGCCGCCGATAAAAAGTCCGCATCCCAAAATGAACCGCAGATCGGTCACCCAGGAGCGGGGATAGCCCCCGGAAAAGGCAAAGAGCCAGCGGCTGTTGAGATAGCCGTTCCAGTTGCCAAAAATTACACTCAGAATAATAATGCTAAGAGGTACTTTCCGCGCTTTGGTCCGGATGAGGAGAGAATAAATAAGACTTCGTTGCACATAATGGCCTACCCAGAGAATAAAAAAGAGGAAGGCCGGCAGACCTGACCGGTAGGGGCTCAACCAGAAGATAACGACAAAAGAAAGAAGGGCTGGAAATTCGATTAAAAACCAGCCCAGCCGATTACTGACCCGAGGACCCCACCCCTGGCGCGTGTGCCGTCCGTAGGGCACAGTAATATGAAATATGGCCAGGCAAGCCAAACCAGCCAGAATAAGAAAGGCATAGAGGAGAGACTTATAAATAATCCATTCGTCCATTCAGGTGGAGATATCATACACAAACACTAAGCCAAAAACCAGCAGATTTTTTACCCTGGTGGACGTGTGTTTTGGGGCTGACCTGAAAATAGCAGGAAGAACGTAAGGAAAAGAGCAAGAAGAATGTAATAAGAAGAAAAAATTATTTCCTATTTCCAGGGAATATAGAGATGGAACTCTTAGAGCATTTCGCCTGTCATATTCCCCTGTTAATATCTGGCCGCCCCAGCCAGAGATATAGTTCTAACTTTCCATCCTTGGAAAGAGGAGTTTCTTAAAGGAAAGTTCGGTGTCAGGTCTTCATATTTCACCTCTGGATAATAGAATTTTTGGTTATTTCTCAGTTAGTTTAATTTAAATAATCCCTCTTGGAGCTGGCCCTCCCCAGTATCAAAGGAAAGGGTCAAATAAGATAATTGAGGGGCAAATAAGATAATTGAGAGGGAAATGTAATTTTAGGCCAGCTACCCAATAACTTTTTCTCCTGGGTGACTTTCCTGACTGTTAAAAGCAAAAGGTAAGGATTTAACCCCAACTCAATAATTTCCATAATTCTAAGTCTCCATTATTAACATGAACTATTAAAAGCCAAGGTTAAAGTGAGAGACAGGCTGCATGGAAATTAAAAGAGCTGTTTTCTCTCTTTACGCCACTGCATATTTATCATATTATTTTATAGCGGAGCTAGGTCCATGAAGATAATCAATGATTCTCTCTCCCTGAGCACCCGGGGGTTCAATGATATGATCGATTTAACCGGTCTTATTCAGGAGAAACTCAATACCCTGGGTTTGAATGAGGGTCAGGTGACGATTTTTGTACCCGGTTCAACCGGCGGAGTAACCACTATTGAATATGAGCCCGGCTTGATTAGAGACCTGGCTGAAGCCCTGGAAAGGGTGGCTCCCCAGGGTCAGGTCTATCATCATGATGCCCGCTGGGGCGATGGTAATGGTTTTTCCCATGTTCGGGCGGCTCTGGTAGGACCGTCGCTGACCGTGCCCTTTCAGCAGGGAAGACTGCTCCTGGGAACCTGGCAGCAGATTGTGTTTATTGATTTTGATAACCGTCAGCGCCGCCGGCAACTGGTGGTTCAATTTATCGGTGAGTAGGTTTCTGCACTAAGACTGAGGGACTTAAGAATGAAGAGAAGAGGCGGCTGATCCGACCAGGGAAGAAAAGATGATAAGTAAGTCCACTGGGAAGGACAAAAAAAATTCCCTAAGCAAGAAGCCTTCAATCAGTAGAGCTGATGAGGAGAAAGTGAAAAGGAAAGCTGGAATCGCCAAATAATAGTTGACGATATATTATATATTTATTAATTTGTAAACAGATTATTAGTGATGGATTTAAAAGATAAATTAGAACGGATCCGCCGGGAAAGAGAAGCTCGTTCCCGCACCCAGATGATTAGAGAGGCCTGGGATAAACTCCAGGCGGATGATTCGCTGACTACCCGAGAAAAGCTGGAGAAGCTGATTCGGTTGACCCAGGAACAAAAGACAGCTCCTCCGCCAACTTCCTCAGTCCCTCCTTCTCCCTCCACACCACCTCCCTCGTCTTCCCTGGAAAAGCAAATTCAGGAACCTTTTCGGATATTTGAAAACTCCTATCCCTTGGGGACTCGCTATGGTCAGATTGAGATTGCCGCCGGCTTACGCATCGAAGGCCGGGTGCTGGCCTGTTTAAGCCAGGATGAGGCTTTTACGGAACTTGACCTGAGCACCGCTCTCTTCATTGACCTGGAGACCACCGGCCTTTCGGGAGGCACTGGGGTGGTGCCTTTTTTGGTTGGCCTGGGTTTTTATCGAGAAGATTCATTCCGGATTGTTCAGTTTTTCCTGGGTGACCTGGCTGAAGAAGAACGGATGGTCAGCGAACTTTCCCACTTTTTTAGAGAAATGGATTTTCAGTCAGTGGTCACTTTTAATGGCAAAGCTTTTGACTTACCGTTGCTGGAGACCAGGTTTATTCTCTATCGCACTCCCTTTCATTTAGGGAGTTTACCCCATCTGGATTTTCTTTTCCCGGCCCGAAGCTTATGGAGACATAAACTGGCCAGTTGTCGGCTCTTTCATCTAGCTAGGGAAATCGTTCTCACGGATCGAGCCGAAGACATCCCTTCGGCCGAGATTCCCTGGCGTTATTTCCAGTATCTCCAGAGCGGCAATTTCGGGTGGATTGAACCTATTATTTATCACAATGAAGAAGACCTTCTCTCCCTCCTGGGGGTGGTTATCGCCGGAGCGGCCGTCATCGCCGAGGATGAAAGCTTTTGCCCGCTGGATGCCATGGACTTTTTCGGGGCGGGCAAGATTTTCGAGAGAAGCGGTGATGTGGAAAAATCCATCAATTTTTTTCAGCGGGCCCTCAACGGCCGCCTGACCGATGAAGTTTCTCTGGAGGCGCGGCGACGACTGTCTCTTTATTTCAAGCGAAACGGTGAGCTGGAGAAGGCTGTACCTCTCTGGCAGGAGATGGCCGCCAGTCGCCAGGTAACCTCGCATGTGCTTTTTTCTTTACGGGAATTGGCCATGTATTTTGAACATCATCTCAAAGATTATGAGCAGGCCAAGCGGGTCAGTGAGGAGGGGTTAGCCTGCGCCTTGGAGATAGCTTCGCGGCGTTTCCAACAGGACTTTGAATACCGCCTGGCTCGCCTGAGACGTAAACTTCGCTCAGAGCCTAAATAGCCAGGAGGGCCTTTGGTTTGAGTTAATTATTTTCTTCTTTTCCTTCTTCCTTGCTCCCCTCTCTTCCATGACTACTCCATAAGTATTTTCCAAAACTTTGATAGCCATTACAGGAATAAAGGGTATCAATATGAATAGATTAAATAAGGGTGTCAGACACCACGAACAAAGGTGTCAGACACGGAACAAAAGTGTCAGACACCGGAACAAAGGTGTCAGACACCGTAATTATCCACGAACAAAGGTGTCAGACACCGTAATTATCTTATTTCCTTATTTCTTATTTCCTTCGGCTCATTTCCTTTGGTATTAGTTTAAGCATCAGTATAAGATGATTTTCCTCTATTTTGCCTCTCCGTTTTGGAAATGCTTTCTACCACCACCACTTCCACTTCCTCTTTTGTTTCCCTTTTCCTCTTTCTAAAGCACAAAAATTCGCTCTGAATAGCCTGGACAAAAAATTTCCTTAAAAGAATTTTCGGAGCCTTGAGATTTTCTCTGGCAAGTAGTAAAAAGAACCCTAACGGTATGGAGATAGAGAGTTAGAATTAAGATTCTCCATACTCATTCTGGTGATTAAAAGAGGTGGGCCATGAAAGCTATGATTTTGGAAAAATTTGCTCCGATAGAAGAAAAACCCCTGGTCTTTAAGGAGATTTCTCCGCCGCAGCCTGAAGATGATGAAATTTTGGTTGAAGTTTCAGTATGTGGAGTCTGCCATACGGATTTGCATACGGTCGAAGGAGACCTCCCTCAGGTTAGATTACCCATTATCCCTGGGCATCAAATTATTGGTCGGGTGAAGGAGCTCGGCCCCCGGGCCAGCCGCTTTAGCCCTGGTGACCGGGTGGGTATCGCCTGGCTTTATTCCACCGATGAGACATGTGAATTTTGCCGTCAGGGCCTGGAAAATCTTTGTCCGGAGGCTTGTTTCACCGGTTATCATGTTAACGGTGGCTATGCCGAGTACATTAAAATTCGGGAGAAGTTTGCTTATCCTGTCCCTGAGGGATTCCCTGATATTCAGGCGGCTCCTTTGCTTTGCGCCGGCATTATCGGCTACCGGGCGTTACGATTAAGTGAGGTCAAACCAGGCCAGCGGTTGGGGCTTATCGGCTTTGGAGCCTCGGCCCATGTGGCCATCCAGGTGGCTGTTTACTGGGGTTGTGAGGTGTATGTTTTTTCCCGCTCCGCTGACCACCGGGCCCTGGCTGAGAGACTGGGGGCAGTCTGGACAGGAACTTTAAATGATAATCCGCCAGCCAAACTCCACTCAATCGTTAATTTCACTCCGGCCGGACCGACCGTCCCGGCGGCCATGAGACTTCTTGAGCGCGGCGGCACCCAGGCATTAGCTGGAATTTACATGACCCCCATTCCGGAAATGGATTATCAGGAATATCTCTATTGGGAGAAAATATTACGTTCCGTGGCCAACGCCACCCGCCGGGATGGAGAAGAGTTACTGGCGCTGGCGGCTGAAATTCCCATTAAAACTACAGTGGAGACTTATCCCTTGAAAGAGGCCAATGAAGTGCTTCTCAGGCTGAAAGAGAGTGAAATCGACGGTGCGGCCGTGTTGGTGGTAAGAGAGAAATAGGGGATAAATTTTATTATGGCCCCCGTTGGGCTGTATAGATTTTATTTTGATTTCTCCATTCTCCTAATGTCTACTTTTGATTTTTACAAAATGTCTACTTTTGATCTTTACGGAACATTTATGCTTTGAGTGTCTTGACAATCTATGCCTTTTATTGTACATTTAAAATAACAATTTATATGTACATTTAGGAGAGTAAAATGTTCACTGTCGAAGAAAAAACAACCATTGTGGGGATAGCAGAGTTAAGAAAGCTAACAAAAGAAATTCTGAAAAAACTGAAGTCCCATAAAGTGATTCTCACGAGGCGAAATAAACCTGTAGGGGTTCTTCTTGATTATGAAGAATTCCTGCACATAGAGGAAATTATAGATGCTTTTGAAGATTATGTTCTTGGAACATTGGCTCAAGAACGGGCGAAAAGAAAAGAGAAAAAGTTCATTTCACTAGAAGAAGCTGAGAAAAAAGTTGGCCTTATCTGATGTATACGGTTGTTATAGATGAATTGGTTTTTAAAAAGGATTTTAAGAAAATTAATAGAACCGATCAAAAAAGAATCATCAGAGCTATAAGGCAAAAATTGACAACCCAGCCAGAAGTCTTTGGAAGCCCTTTGTCAGGAGATTTTTTTGGCTTATGGAAATTAAGGGTAGGACCTTACCGGATTATTTATGAGATCGAGAAAAAGAAAGTCCGAGTATATATAATCATGGTAGGATTCAGGCGAGATGCAGAGGTTTACAAAAAACTCATTTCTCGCCTTAAATTAAAATAGCACCTCTTTGCTTCAAAATCCCACCTGTTTCTCGCCACTTTTAAATGTTTTGGCGGGAGAGAGATAGGGGACTTTTCTTTAAGTCTAAGGGGAAAGGAGAAGCCCCCCAACACCTACCCCCACTCATTTATGGTTAAAAGAAGATAAAAATTTTGTTTTATGATAAATTAGGTATAACGCTTAATAAATGTAGGTAGGTTAATGTTTCACAAGAGTAAAAAGGAGG
>QMPV01000128.1 GCA_003648765.1 Candidatus Aminicenantota bacterium | reverse complement strand
TGAGTGAAAAGAGAAAATGGATACTGATGATATTTGTGGTTCTCTTGTTATTTACAGTCTCTACTAGAATCAGCCATAGTAAAAAAGCTGAAAGTCAAAATCATTCACCCCGGATTGTGAATATAATAAACTTCGTCCGGCAGTGCGAACCACGAATTGACTGGATAACCGAGGAAGTTCTCTACCGGACGGTGGTTGAGCAGATTAACATCATAAAGCAGTATAATTTCAAAGCCACTTTTCTTCTCCAGTATGATGCTCTCATTGATCCCCGGTATCAGAAACTCATGAAAGAATTGCCAGCCGATAAGTTTGAAGTTGGGGCCTGGCTGGAAATACCGCAACCCCTGGTGGAGAAAAGCGGACTTAAATGGCGTGGAAGATATCCGTGGGATTGGCACGCTGATGTTGGTTTCTCCACTGGCTATACGCCGGAAGAAAGAGAAAAACTTATTGATACCTACATGGAAGATTTCAAGAAGATATTTGGTAGCTATCCGAAATCGGTCGGGTCCTGGTTCATTGATGCCCATTCACTGAAATACATGCACGGTAAATATGGCATTGTGGCTTCCTGTAATTGTAAAGACCAGGTAGGAACAGATGGATATACTCTGTGGGGTGGTTACTGGAGTGGCGGTTACTATCCGAGCCTGGTTAATGCTTACATGCCCGCGCAGAATCCCGAAAACCAGATTCCCGTTCCAATTTTCCGCATGCTCGGCAGTGACCCCATTCATCAATATGACAGCGGCCTGGGTACCGGAAACCAGCGTGTTATCTCCCTTGAACCGGTGTATGAGAAGGGCGGGGGCGATGAAAAGTGGTGCCGATGGTATTTTGATTGGTTTGTGAACGAACCAGCCCTGAATTATGCTTATGGGCAGGTTGGCCAGGAGAATTCCTTTACCTGGAAAAGAATGGCCCGGGGCTATCAAATTCAGATGAAGATTTTAGATGAGCTGGTTAGAGAGGGGAAAATCGTCCTGCAAACTCTCAGCGAAACGGGAAAGTGGTTTAAGGAGAATTATCAGGTTACTCCGCCGACTTCAGTCGTAGTGCTAAAGGATCATTCTGAAAAAAATTTAAAAACGGTTTGGTTTAACTCGAGATTTTACAGGGCAAACCTGCTCTGGGAACAGGGAACTTTACGGTTCAGAGATATTCATCTGTTTGATGAAAACGTGGTCTCTGATTATTTTAAAAAATGCGGGACATCAAGCCAGTGCTTTTATTATACCCTCCCACTGGTGGATGGCTTTTACTGGAGTTCCACAAGGACAATTGCCGGTTTGAGGTTTAAATACGGCGACGGGAAAGAGTTAAAAGGTAATAACCTGGTGGTGAACGAGTCACTGCCGGGTAATCTTTTGGTGCGCTGGCCAACCGATTCTTCAGGAGGAGAAATTTTTATCAAGTTTGATGAGAAATCCCTGGTTATTTCGGCCAAGGGCGGGGTTAAAGATACCTGGTACCTGGAATTGAGTAACGCTACAGAGGCGGAGTTACCATTTTTAAGCGTGGAACCCGGTAAATTATCCGGCAAATTTAAAAATTGGAATTACACCGTGCCGCTGAAAAAAGGCAGATTCCTGAAGAGGAGCAATGAACCCCTGAAGATTTACCCCGATCAAGGCCAGATAATCATGGATCTTTCATTCAGGGGAAAATAGAATTTTTCCTGAGGTTTATTATAAAGAAGAATTCTTCCGCGGAAAAATTAGCGGTTTTCTCAGGCAGGCTAAAAATCTTAAACTTAATCCTCATGAAGATATCAAGGATAGAAAAATAAAAAAGAAAACGGTCTTTTATGTAGTCTTTTGTCTAATCTTGTGTTTTGGTCTATTTGTCATTCTTTTTCTGGCTTATAGAAATATTTGTATACAGGAAATCGAATATCGGCCTTCATGGAACTCTTTGCAGAATTATGAAATACCCGCCTGGTTCAAAGATGCCAAGTTTGGGATCTATACTCACTGGGGCGTTTATTCAGTTCCGGCCAAAGGTCACAATGGTACCTGGTACCCTCACTATATGTATTGCAAGGGAACGGAACAATATAACTATCATGTAGAACATTATGGATTACCTTCCCAATTTGGGCACAAGGATTTCATACCTATGTTTAAGGCAGAAAAATTCAATGCAGAGGAGTGGGCGGAGTTGTTTAAGAAGTCAGGAGCCCAGTTTACCGGACGGCGAAATAGCTGTGTTTCCGATTTTGCCTTTCTCGTAGCGTCTATTTTAATTTTTATAGAATACTTGGAATTTGATATACCTGATATGAAAAAGCTTATTATCTTGAAAATTTATAAAGGGGGTTGAAAATGCGATCTTGGGTCTGGAGCCTAGCTTTAGCCGGGGCCTTGTTCATGGCCATGGTTGGTCAGGCGTCGGCTACGGAATTTTATGCTTATTATACTAAGTTGGATTACTCACAGCCGCCATTGCCAGATTGGCTCAGTTACATCCCGATCAATGCGGCTAATGTTTTCTCCGGCGGTAGACCGGATCCAGCCGACGCAGTTGTCCGGCCCCCCTCGCCTGGGCTGATTCGGTGGGGTAAATACGCTGACCTTGTAGTTAATTTGGGCCAAGGTCGGCAGTTGGTCTTCAGTCGCGCTACGGGGTATTTGCCATATTTTCAGACAGCTAAGGGCCGATATTCGTTCAAGCCACTGGTTGATGGTCGCGAGGATCCACTTTGCCTCTGTTCATACGTCCGGCTGATAGAGGAATCGCCTAAGAAAATTGTCATTCACTGGCGTCATGTACCTGATCCGGCGAGCGTTGTGATGACCGAAGTTGTTCATGAATATTTTATCATCACCCCGGATGGACGCGTTGTGCGCGAAGTCCGTATTGGCACAGAACGGTTGGATGACTTCAACAATCCAGCGAACGTTACAGTGGAGGAACTTTTTTTGTCGCCAGAGGGGATTGTGGAAATATCACTGACTAAACCAAAGCCATTACGCTCGCTAAAGCCGGCGATTGCCAGAGCGCCTATACGTATGAGCAATGCAGGTAGGCCAAAGGCCTGGTTTAGATTCGATGAGGGGCGCGGCGATGACACTTTCGAGGCAATTGGGGGCACCCATTGCCGCGTTTCCGGTCATAAAACGCTTTGGAAGAAAGGCGTTTCTGGCACAGCTCTGGCGTTTGATGGGTATTTCTCGAAAGTCACTTTACCGAAAGACAAGGCCCCACTTATCAAGGATGAGTTAACGCTTGAAGCCTGGGTCGTTCTTGGCGCTTATCCTTGGAATGATGCAGGGATCATTCACCAATCATCTGGCGAACCTATCAGTCCGATAGACTACAAGCATGGATATCGTGACCCTTATATTTATCAGCCCTGGAAGATGAAAGGCTATTTTCTTGGCGTTGACCCTTACGGTCGCCCCATATTCAAAGTTAACGGCAATCAGGTGGGTGGGGGAATACTGGGAGATAAGGAGACTATCCGCAGGGAGGATATGCTTCCTACTTATCAATGGGTGCATCTTACCGGCACTTATGGGAAGGGAAAAATGTGTCTTTATGTAGACGGTCGGTTAGTAGCCTCTAAACCGGCCCATGGTCCTATTAACGTGCCTGATAGGGATGTGCTTATCGGGCTCAATGGCGATCCGCAAAGAGTCTCAGATCCAGTATCGCACAGCAAATTTGCGGCTAACAACAATTTACCTTTTATTTATGGTACCGAAGGGCTAATTGATGAAGTGAAGATTTACGACAGATCTCTGTCGGCCGAAGAAATTTGGAAATCATTCCTGAGTTTTCGACCCACAGAAGTAGCCCAACCCGATCTTGAGAAAAGACTCCTTCCAGGTGAGGTTACCGGCGCACCAGCAGAGAAATTTGGTGCTACTTACAAAACATTAAAGTATCATGAGTTCTGGGATAACCTGTGGCGGCCCAGTAAATACCGCGACATCGTAGTAAGGTTTGACAGGGTGCCCTGCAGCGTGGTGTTTTGGCAAGGTACGAATTTCGGTTCGGCCTGGGTGACTGAGAATAATAAATGGATGTCAGATCAGAGCTGGGAGATTGGAGGTCCCCACGGCTGTGCAGAGCACATGTCCGATAAAAGAGGCCGTTTTGCTCATATTCGGCTGATTGAGAATTCCCCGGCCCGGGTGGTAGTCCACTGGCGATATGCAGCTATTGATGTGGGGTATGTATTTCCAGGAACGGACATTTGGGCAGATGAGTATTACACAATCTACCCGGATGGAGTTGGGGTCCGATTTGTCGATGTCCCTGATGAAGGTTGGCATGATATCCAGTTCTTATCACAGCCGGGCATGACATGCTTGGATGATGTAGATCTAACAGCTCTGAGTGTAGCGAATCTCCGGGGGGAGAGTGCGGACCTGACTTGGGCACCACCAAACAACGTGCCCGCCAATCCCATCAAGGACGCCTGCATTAAAAGGATAAATTTCAGGTCTAAATACAAGGTCTTTGTGATTTATAAAGAAGGTGCAGAGATTGAAACCTGGGGTGCTTTGGAGCGATCAAAGCACCTTCCACTTGAACCTTTTGCTGGCCCATGGAACCACTGGCCGGTGGGTCTGGCTCCGTCAGACGGTCGCTACGCCGTTGCCCATGACCGGGTCACACATGCAGCTCTCGGAGGAGCAAACAAAATAGGTAACTCTGTTTTGTATGGATTTACAGATCAAGGTGTGACCAGTCTCACGGTTCTGGCGAAATCGTGGAACTATCCGCCGGCTATTAGCAAAACAGTTGGCTGCGAGAGCAGAGGTTATGACCAGACTCAGCGGGCTTTTGTGCTGATGGCGACGAATTTGCCGATGTCGTTTGAGTTGCTCGGCTCAGAGAAAAGCCCCATTTACAACCCATGTTTCGTGATAGAACACTGGGATAGCGACTCGGCGGCCCGGGTTATGATCAACGGCCAGCCTGTTTCCCCTGGTCCGAACTTTCGTCAAGGGATTGTTAGAGATACCCAGGGGCGGCAAACGATGGTTATCTGGCTCGAGTTAAAATCCTTCTCCAACACAAGGGTGAGGGTGGAATTAGCAAAATCTTGAATCACGGTTTGGTTCCCATTTAGGATAAGACGATTAATATGAAATAAATCGGGCCAGGTTTAAAGATTTTGGCTAGGTCAAATTTTGTTCGCATCAGCTGCTGTTTGTACTCCTACCTGCTATGGCCTTCTGACCGGAAGTTATTGTTGGAGAACCTGGCTGAAAAGAGGCGTTGTTGGCGGGTATACGCCATCTCTTATTGAACCCGAGCGTGAAACCCTGGCTACTCTTTTAAAAAAGAATCAATATAAGTGCGGATTTTTTGGTAAGTGTCATCTTGGTCTGAACTGGACCAGAGATAATGGCTTTAAACCAACCTGGAAAGATGGTGAGAGACTTTATCGTGGTTCCTGGCAGGATCTACCTCCAGAAACAGGAATGAAAGTAGATTTTTTAAACCTATCTCTGGCGGACCACTGGACCTTTGTTTTGATTATGCCTTTTTTACTGCTGTCTGTTCAGGCATGGATGGCCCATTTGCATTTATTGTGGGAGACAGGGGCAAGGAGATTCCAAACCATAAAATATCGGAGTATTTACGATATGAGCGGTGGCAAGGAAGGCAGCCCCCGGCCGGGATGGGCTGCCCCAGGCTTCAAGATTGAAGAAGTAGACATTGAGTTTACCAAGGAAGCCATTGCTTTTATTAAGCGAAGCCTGAGTGAATCTCCTGGGAAGCCATTTTTTGTCGAATTATGTTTGTCTTCACCTCATATTCCCTGGTTGCCGCCGGACTTTGTTAAAGGGAAAAGCGGAGATGGACCCCGTGGAGACCTGGTTGTTCTGGCTGATTGGTGTCTAGGAGAGATAATGAAGACCCTAGCCGAACTAAAAATTGATGAGAAAACTATGGTCAATTTTGTCAGCGACAATAGACCTCCACCCTGGAATAAAAGGACATAAATCAGCCGGGCCGAGGCGCGGCTACAAGACTCACATCTGGGAAAGGGGGCATTGAGTTCCGTTTATTGTCCGCTGGCGGCACTTGTGCGTCCTTATACTTCAACTTAGGTCAATATCAATTCTTCAGTCAATGCCAATCTTAGGCCAGAAAATCCTCCCTCCCAAGGCCAAGCCGGCTAAGGAGCCAGCTGAGGGCTTGGTGGGGCGGATTATTCTTATCCAGAAATTCGGCCCAGACTGAAGGACGGGCCATTTAAGGTCAGGCTGGCTGATGGCTTGGTAGTAACTTATTACTGGTACAGATTCATTGATCAGCCAACCTTCTGGCAATATTCCAGGCCTGATATGGCCCATCTGCCTGACCTGCTGAGAAAAAGACTAAATTACAGGCTCTGGTGGCATGCTACTTGGCCGATTGATCGGGATTACATGGCATCTCCTGCCTTTGGCAAATTAGTAAAATTGAATCCGGC
>QMPV01000127.1 GCA_003648765.1 Candidatus Aminicenantota bacterium | reverse complement strand
GTGATTTTAATCGTCCGCTCCGGCTATGGCATTCTGGTCGATTCGTTAAAAGTTTTACTGGATGCCTCCCTTGATTATGAGACTTTAACCAGCATTCGGAAAGTTATTGAGGATGAGCCCAAAGTCCAGGCAGTCACCCATATTTCTGGCCGCCAATCGGGCCGGTATCGGTTTATTGAAGTAGAAGTAACTCTGCGGGTCAAAGATGTAGCCCGAGCTCACCAAATAGTTACTTCTCTGGAAAAGAAAGTTAAGGAGAAAATTCCTTTCGTTGATAGTATCATAATTCATTACGAACCAGTGGAAAAGAAAGTTTTGAAGTATGCTTTTCCCTTGACTTCGACTTCCGGAAACATCTCCCCCCATTTCGGTGAGGCTCCTTATTTGGCCGTTCTTGAGGTGAAAAAAGACGAAAAGCAAGTTGTTAAGAAAGAGATTCTGGTTAATCCTTTTCTGAACCAGGAAAAGGGCAAGGGCATTGCTTTAGCCGAATTTCTAGTTGATCAGGATGTGGACTTTGTGGTGCTTAAAGAGAAATACAAAGGCAAAGGACCCGAATATGTCCTGGCCGAATCAGCTGTGACCACTATTATTATTGATAGTTCCACCTTGAAGGAAGCTATGACTGAGTTGGGAATAAAAGAACTTAACGAGAAGAGAGAAAGGCAGCCGAATTAATTTGTTGACCAAAAAAGGATATTACTTCAGGTAGCCAGCCAATCCGCCAACTCATTGACATTTGTTTGGAGGAGAGTAGCTGCTTCTTCAGTAGTTAATTTTTTCTTGCGGAGTGCTTCAATTACCAGGTGACAAAATCTATCAGAATGAATAATTTGTCCCTTTTTTAATCTCTTCTTATTCAAAGAAAAAAGATTTTTGAAACAGAGTCTTTCTCCTTCGTCAGAATTGAATTTCATAAAAGTTTTGTATCGGGTGGGAGAAATCACTTCCTGACGATAGAGAAGAGAGAGGAGGGCTTTAACTGAGATTTTAAAAACTCGGTGAAGGTAAAGGATGTCCTCGA
This sequence comes from Candidatus Aminicenantota bacterium, assembly GCA_003648765.1. Classification (GTDB taxonomy): domain Bacteria; phylum Acidobacteriota; class Aminicenantia; order Aminicenantales; family Aminicenantaceae; genus JdFR-80. The sequence goes on along the minus strand of QMPV01000127.1, from coordinate 5,420 downwards.
AGTGGAGAATTGGTTTTTTTATTTCTCGTTGCAGACATTCTTTCAGTCTGGTGGGTGGCAACAGAAAAGAAAGAGCAAATTCTTGGGCAAATTTTTCGCGGGGATGATAAAGAGAGAGATAGTAATCGAGGAAGATATCTGAATTATCAATGATTGGGCCAGCATAACGGTCTTTGAGATAGTGCCCATAGAGATGGGCGGCGATGATGGCTTGGTCTTCTTCAGGCAAAGAAGCATTAACCAGTCCAAAAGCAGCCTGTTCCTGGTCAAAAAAGATAAATATCCCCACTATCTGACTATCTTTACCCAAGGCCTGACGGACAAGATGAAGACCATTTATCTCCAAGAGAGAGAAAACATCAGCGAGAGGGTCGGTTCCAAGTTGGAGTCGCTGTCTTTCCTCACGGGCTAACTGGGTGGCCGAAGGAGTTTGGTAAAGGGGAGCGGGGGTGGCTTTTTGACCAGTTAGTTCCTCTAACCGCAGATAAATTTCTGCATATTCTTTAAAATTTCGAAGATAAGAACGTAACCGACGATCAAGACTTTTTTCCTTCAAAAGCAAGGAAAAGGCCGCCTCTTTTTCGGCCAAGAAAAAAGAGACATCTTTTCTAAAGAAATCAGCTAGGCGGGTCAAGCTTTCCAGACTGGGCATCCGAGTGCCATGTTCGAGATTCCAGATGTGCTCGGGCGAAAGGCCCACCGACCGGGCCAAATCAGACTGCGAAAGCCCAGCTTCTTCTCGTAATTGTCGAAGACGTCTCCCTAGCAGTGACTTCATGACCCCTTTAAATTTAGGTTATCGCGGCTAGAGGTTAAAGTCAATTGAAAAAATAAGAAAATTCTGATATAATTTAAGCAACTTCTGCCCAGAGGAAAAGATATCCCTGGAACTTTTATTAAGGAGCCTTAGTTTACCATGAAAGAGAAGCTGATGTTGACCAAAAGGCGTAATATCGGGATAAGCGCCCATATTGATTCGGGGAAGACTACCCTGACTGAAAGAATTCTTTTTTATTCCCGAAAAATTCATCGAATGCATGAAGTCCGCAGTAAAGATGGGAAAGGTCCGACTATGGATTCCATGGAACTGGAGCGGGAGAGAGGTATTACCATTCAATCAGCCTCCACTACAGTTAATTGGAAGGGGTATCAGATCAATATTATCGATACTCCGGGTCATGTTGACTTTACTATTGAGGTGGAACGAGCTTTACGAGTTCTTGATGGGGCTATTTTGCTTCTGTGTTCCGTTGGAGGTGTGCAGTCCCAAACGATTACCGTCGACCGGCAGTTCCGACGTTATCAGGTGCCAGTGATAGCTTTCATCAACAAATTGGACCGGACTGGAGCCAACCCAGAACGGGTCATCGCTCAGATCAAAGACCAGCTGGGCCGCCAGCCAGTGCCTGTTCAGGTTCCTCTTGGGCTGGAAGACCAGCATCAAGGAGTTATTGATTTGATCACGATGAAAGCTCTTTATTTTGAGGGGGAATATGGAGAAGTAGTTCGAGAAGGAGTTATTCCTCCCGAATGGGAAAAGATTGCTGGCGAAGCTAGAGAGAAAATGCTGGATGCGGCCACTATGTTTTCTGATGAATTAATGGCGGCTGTCTTAGAAGGGCAGGAAACACCCGAACAGATTTATCAGGCACTGAGACGAGGGACAATTGCCCGAGAGATCCTACCAGTTTTAATGGGCAGTGCTTATCGGAATAAGGGGGTACAACCTTTAATTGACGCCATTGGACATTATCTGCCTCATCCTGGCGAAGTAGTCACCGAAGCTTTTGATCCGAGCCAACCTGAGCGTAAAATTCGCTTAAAGGCCGACCCTGAAAAGCCCACTGTGGCCCTCGCTTTTAAACTAGAGGATACTTTTTACGGTCAATTGACTTACATTAGGCTTTATCAAGGAAAGATTCAAAAGGGTGACGAGTTGGTCAATACCCGCTCCGGCCAACGCTTTCGGGTGGGGCGGATCGCTCGGATGCACGCCGAGGAAATGGAAGACATTGAGGTGGCCCTCGCCGGTGATATTGTGGCTCTCTTTGGGATTGATTGCCTTTCCGGAGATACTTTTGTTAGCCCTGGGTTAAATTTGGCTCTTTCTCCTATTTACGTGCCTGAACCAGTAATTTCTCTGGCCATAAAGCCTTTAGATAGTCGGGCGGCTGACCGGGTTTCCCGGGCCTTACAAAAATTCACTAAGGAAGACCCTACTTTTCGAGTCTATATTGATCCCGAATCGAAGGAGACAATCATTCAGGGAATGGGTGAGCTCCATTTGGAAGTTTATTTAGAGAGAATGAAGAGAGAGTTTAAGGCTCCGGTTGAGACAGGTCGTCCCCAGGTAGCTTATCGGGAGACTATTACCAGGCGAGCGGCTTTTGATTATACTCATAAGAAACAGACTGGCGGCGCTGGTCAATTCGCTCGGGTCATCGGCTATATTGAACCTCTTAAAGATAAACCTTATGAATTTGTTGACCAGGTCAAGGGAGGAAAAATCCCCCGGGAATTCATTCCCTCCTGCGATAAAGGTTTTCAACAGGCTATGAGTCGAGGTCCATTAACTGGCTTTCCCATCACTGGAGTAAGGGTGGTTCTGACCGATGGCCAGGATCATCCGGTTGATTCTTCCGACCTGGCCTTTCAGACAGCTGCCCGTGAAGCTTTTCGTCAAGCTTATTTTCGCGCCCAACCAATTATCTTAGAGCCGATTATGAAAGTCTCGGTTGAAGGACCTTCGGAATTCATTGGCCATATATTTGCTAGTCTCAATCAACGGCGAGGAATCATTATTAGTTCTCTGGAGGATGGTCATTTTGCCCGGGTGGATGCTGAAGTTCCCTTAAGTGAAATGTTTGGTTATTCCACTGTTCTCCGTTCTTTAACCCAGGGAAAGGCTAATTTCACTATGGAATTTCTAAAATATGCGCCGGTGCCGAGCCAACTGGTGGAGAAGATAAAGGCCGAATTGGCTGAGAAAAAAGGTAAAAGCGCTGTAGCTTAGGAAGAATTAAGGAGGATTGAGATGCTCAGGAGAGAAATTGTAGCCAGGAGCCCTTGGAGAATTTTAGAGAAAGCCATCCAAGGGGGATTGAAAGCTGGGGAAATAGGAGCCCTCGCTGGGCGGAAGGGGGTGGGGAAAACTGCTTGTTTAGTCCACCTAGCCACTTATAATTTACTCCAAGAAAAGCCAGTTATACATGTTTCTTACGCCCGGCGGGTAGATTATATTTTAACCTGGTATGAGGATATTTTTAATCAAATCGCTCGTCGTCGCCAGATCCCTCCTGAAAAAACCGAGGAGCTTTTCAACTCTTTAGTCCGCCATCGGGTAATTATGAATTTTAAGCATGATGCTACTCAGACCAGCAAAGTGTTACAAAGTATTACCGCTATGATGAGCGCTGGTGATTTTCCAGCTGAGTTGATTATCGTCGATGGTTATAATTTCAGCATGGGTTCGCCTGAAGAATTAGCCTTATTCCGAGACTTTGCCCGACGAGTAAAAACTTCGCTTTGGTTTAGTGTCTCTCTGCCTCCCGAAGAGCCGGTTTTTGAAGCTGATGGTTGGCCGGTTCACCTCAAGGCGTATCATCAAGTATTTGATGTAGTGCTGGCCATGAGATTTGTCTCCGGCCATGTGGCCTTAAGCGTGGTTAAAAACCGAGATTTTCCGCCGGCGGGAGTGTTGCCGGTGGGTTTTGACCCCCAATCGTTATTAGTTGTGGAGAAATAGACTTCTCTCTCCATTAAAAACTCTTCTTCTCAGCCTGCCTTTTGTGATATAAAAAACCAGTGATAGTTAATTTTTCTGGTTTTATTGGTCAATCATATTTTTCGAAGGGAGTTATTCATGGCTAAGTTTGAAGGTGTCAAGTGGGCCTCGAGGCAGCTTCGTTTCCTTTTAGATGAAAAGAAAGTGGAGCTGCTCGAGGCAGGAGCGAAGGTTTACGCTGTGTCTCGTTCCCTCCATTACGGCCTTTTCCTGGCTTTTGAAGGCATCCGTTTTTATTGTCGAAAAGACGACCGGGGTCGGCTTCATCTGAATTTTCTTAATTGGTATGATAATCTGGAGCGATTCCGGCGGGGAATAGCTTTTAACCTCAGTCAGGAGCAACAGCCCCTTGTACCTTCTCTTGAGGAATTGGAAAATTTGTTTATTCACCAATATCTGGGGACAGCGGAGATGAGAAATTTTCTTGAGGAAATGGCCCAGCGGCAGGCTCAGGGTTATCTCCGGCCCTTTACAGTGGATGAAGAACAATCAATTGGAGTGACCCATCCGGGTAAACCAGCCATTCGGGCGGTGGCTTGTCTCTATGATCGTTATTTGGGAGAGCCTTTTAACGGTGTAGTGGTTCCCTATCTCGTCCGGGCGGTTCGAGCCAATGGCACCGGTTGGCTAAAGCTGGGCATTAATTATCTGATGAGTATCAAGGCTATTGACCTGGCCCGCGAGATCGACTCTCAAGCCGCGGCCGCTCTCTTTCTAGATGATCAACTCCACCGACCTTTAGAAGAAAGAGCCATCACCGAATGGGATTCTTCCTGTGCTTTATTTGGTTTTGACGATGGTTCAGTGGTTAAAATCCAGGAAAGTCCCCTTATTCTCCCTTCTGTGACCATTAAAGGTATTGTGGCCATTCTCCGGGATTGGGGAGTCAAAGTAGAGGAAAGAGAGCTCCTTTACGGAGAATTAATTCAAGCGGTTAAAGACAAGCAACTGGTGGTTGCTTGTAGTGTGGGCACAGCTGGCATTCTTAACCGCTGTCACCAACTAACTTTGTTGGGGAAGGATAAGCAAATTTTAGCTACTCACTTGGGCCAGCCCAAGCATCCCTTATTTGAGCGCTTGGGAGAGGCTCGGGCCAGATATTGGGCTATTTACCAAGAAAAATTCCTGCCACCGCCAGGCATAAATTTATATAAATACGTGTTATAAATGTTTACTTTTCTGAAATTTTTTAAGATTTTTCTCTATTAAAGACCATTTCTTTATGGCTCATCGCAAAAATGAATACCTCATAGTTTAAAATATTTATTAAGAAGTAGTTCAGCTCACCATATCCACAGAGCCTTCGTTTGACTCCATATCCGGCTTTAAATGACAGCATTGCTCCAGGGCAAACGCATGAGACAAGATTACGAGGTACATCACCTATATCTTTGCTTTTAACTTAAGTCACTCTGGATAAAATTTCTCTTTCTAAGCTCAGGTATCCATTATTGCGATGAACCTTCTTTATTAAGTGAATTTATAGAGCTGACAAACCAAACTTTTTTCTTTAAAATTTCCAGAAGTTTTCTTTTTCTCTTTGTCTTTAATTTTCTAATTTTCCTCATGATGAATTTTTATTATTTCTAAAGGTTCTTTTTAGATAAAAGCAAAGGAAATATCGGAAAAATTATAT
>QMPV01000126.1 GCA_003648765.1 Candidatus Aminicenantota bacterium | reverse complement strand
ATTATAAGCTGTAGTTTCATAAATATAAATCTTTTTAATTCAAAATAATTCTTTTAATTAGTAATTATTTTACTTATCTAAAATTATCCTCGGTCAATAATCAAACTAATTTTGTCGAAGATAATTTTTTATTCAAAAATACTTCTTCTTAATTAACTTACAATAAATAGTTCTAAAAGCTCATCTCTTCTTAAAAAAAAGCGAACATACCTACAAACCAAATTCGAAATCTATGCTTTAAACTCCTTGAAGCTTAAACTTAAATTTTTAATTTAAAAAAGGGGAGAGAAAATCTCTCTCCCCTTTATTCGAGTTCTTATCCTTCAATTTAGAACTCGAGTCGAAAAGCTAACCGATAAGTGCGGGGGCCACGAATACCCCACACATATTGAAACGGATACTCTGACCAGGGATTTAGACTAGTCTCATACTCTGTTATGGTATCATCATTGAGCAAGTTAAAGACGTCAATGAGAGCCCCCAAACGAAGATTACCTATCTGAAAATACTTTTCAAAGCGAAGATCAATGTTATGAATACCGGGATAACGATATTGTCCTCTTTTTTCCCCAAAGATATAAACCACATCCTCAAAACTAACCGAATCTGGGTCAATATCTCGAGGTAAAGCGAGATTAGTGGTATAGGGACTTCCCGAGGCATAACTATAGAAAACTCCCATGCTGACATCCACTATTGGAATATCGACAGCACCAAAAATCTTTATCAAATGAGTGGGGTCAACTCCCAACCTCCCTTCGGCATTAATCTGGTAGTTGGGATTAGAGAATAAAGTCGAAGCTCCCAGCATGTTACTTCTGTTTTCTCCCCATTCACCCCACGTATTATCAGAATTTCCCCAGGCACGACCTAACGTATAGGAGGCGTTCAGCATCCATCCATCAGAGTATCTTTTTTCAAATGTCAATTGCAAACCTCGGTAATTTCGCGTGGGAGTAAAGGGAACTATATTCGGAAAAGCAGCCCCATAATTTTCGCCGGCTTTGGGATTGGTCAATAAATACTGGTTCTCTCCTGGATTTAGGCGCCGATAGACAGTATAGGTTTCTCCAAAATGAGGTCCAGGATAAGGGCAAGTCCAGGTAGTTTCCTCCCATCTTCCGGTTAAATTCACTCTGTCTTGCAAATCATGATTTGTCCGATAGATAAAGCTAGCCCCAATCGAAATATCTTTTCCTATTTGCCTCTCAAGGCCAACCACATAATTGCGCATGAAGGGAAATTTTAAATTAGGATCAACCGTATATTCTTTTTCCCAGACATCCTCCCAGTCAAGAACCCATTGCTCCCCATATGTTCCAGGAGGTAAGTCTTCCCACTCTTCAAGGACTGGTCCCCAGATATACTCCCGAAAACCACCCTGAGGCTGGAGACGCATAAACCATTGAACCATCAAGCCGTGGTAATACTTACCATAATGCGCTTTAAGAATTGTTGTTTTATCACCCAACAAATCGTAAGTAATTCCCAAACGAGGAGCTAAGCCAATCTTAGGAGCCCAAGCTGCCCCGGATATTCCGGGAACATACCCTCTCCAAAAATTAACTCGAAGACCAGGATTTATCGTCAGACGGTCACTAACTACCCAGGAATCCTGGATAAAGCCTGCTAGCCGGGTATATTTGGGCATAGCTTCTTCGCCATCCCATTCATCAAGAATGTATGGTTCACCATTATAATCAAGATAATACTTTCCACTCGGATAAAAATAAGAAACATGGACTCTGGAAAGTTCAATTTCTGCTCCAAACTTAAAATCATGATCGCCCTTGATAAAGTCCTCAGCAAAATGAGATAAAGCAACATTCGTTTCGAATCTGAAACTAGTCCGATAATATGTTTCTGGAAAATTTCCAGATAAATATTCGTTAGTAAGTTCGAGATGAGCAGGGGGACCATTTTTATCAACTTCATTCTCACCCCAATTATAAAAACCACCAATTTTAACTTCCATCAAAGTAGAATCGGAGAACATATGTAAGACATAACCATGATAATAAGTATCCCTATGGGGTTCATTAGTATTAGCTTCTGGAGCCATAAGAGGGCTTGTTCCATAGTTAAAAATTTTCGAAGGAATTACTTCGCCAACCAAAGAAAGGCGATCCTTAGGATTAGGTTGCCAGGTCAACTTGAGCGCAAAACGACCTCCCTTCCATGATTCCACTGGTCCGGTATAGTCTTCAATATGATCTTTAGAGTAACCGTAGCGCCCACTCATGAAAAACCACAATTTATCCTTTAAAATAGGACCACCAAGATTAAAATTAGCCTGATAAGACTCTGGCCAAACTTTTCTGATTAGATATGGATACCGATCCCAGTTGGTGCTATGGAAACTGGGGTGCCGCAAGAAAAGGTTGACCGTGCCATGAAAATCGTTCCCTCCTGATTTCATTACTCCACTGACTACTGCCCCACTATAACCATCAAATTCAGCAGGAGCTCCCAAACCTAAAATATTAATTTCTTCTAAAGAATCATAATCAGGGTCAAAAGCACTTTCTCCGGCTTCAGGGTCATTAACAGAAACTCCATCTACCTGATATTTATTTGAGTTACTGACTGGAGACCCATACGTAGAAAGATCATAACTTCCTGGCGCATAATCCAAAGCACCAGTCATACTCCTATTAGGCAACTTCTGTATAAACTCAGTTCTCATGTTGGTAGTAGCTGTTTGAGAATCCCGAACATCAATGAGAGGAGCTTTGGCTACAACGGTAACCTCTTCAGCAAGTTCACTGACTCTTAAAACAAAATCAATCACCAATCTTTGGCCTAAGCTAAGACGGATGTTAGTTTTTTTCTGGGGCACAAAACCTTGAAGTCGAGCTTGAACTTCATAAATTCCAGGCAAAAGTGCAGGAAATCTATACTTTCCTTCTTCATCCGTAATATAGCTTCTCGGCCCGCCAATGAGCGAAGGGGAAGAAATAGTCACTTCAACTCCAGGCAATGGTTCTCCATCGGTGGAAAGCACCTTACCTGTAATTTCAGTCGTCTGGGCCTGGGCTACTAGTGCGAAGGAAACCAAAAGAAACAAAAAAACAACCCAAAACTTAAACTTATTAATCACTACGACCTCCTAAATCTAATAGAAAGTTAATAAATGGAAATTCTATAAAAAAAATAATCCAGCGAGGATCTTCTTCTGCCCAGCTAAATAACATTTAAAAGTCCTCATTTCTGGTTCAAAAAAGTAAATTACTTTCCTCCAACTTACACATTCTATTATTTTTCTTTGATCATACAGGCTCCTGAATAATAAGAATTTATCTCGTCTAATTATTTTACAAATTATTTCATCTAACATTTTTATAAAATTGTTTTTAATTAAAATAGCTAATAATGTTTATATTTGTCAAGGAAAAATCAGCTGTAAGTGTAATTTATTTATATAAATTTAATTTAGTGAGATAGTAGAAGAGAAGGCTTTTTCTCCTGAAATAGCTGCTGAAATAAAAACTAAGAAGTACGGATCTAAATCAAGCCAAACACAATTTAGTTTAAGCATCTTTGCCAAAGTATCCAGAGGAAAGGCTAATGAATTATTACCATCTTTTAGATGGAAATGGGAAAAAGAGATACCTCCAGCGATTAAATGCTTAGCTAATTCCCACGAGTCTTGGCCAACATTTTATAAATTTCCTTCAAGGGGGTGGGTTTAACTACGAACGACAAACATTAAACCTAGCTTATGGAAGTCGTTGTGGGAAAAAGAACCGGTTACAACCTTTCGGCCTTCCTTTGTTCAAAAGAGGAACTGCCAAGGTGAAAAGCCCCCAGGGAAAAGTACTTAGAGCAATCTTCCACCTTCAAATAAAAACTTTAAATGAATTTATACAAAATAATTGGCATTAATTTTTCCTTTGTCACCCAAAATCAGACCTCATACTCCCGATTCTCTTAGGTGGACCACCTTAGATAAAACCCGGGTCTTAAATTATCGGAGTGAGATAAAATGAAATTGACGACCAATTATGTCCAATTTTCCCCAGCCAAGAAAACAACTTTCCCCGGGAGGTTTAAAGCCAGCGATAGCTATGCCTGAAAAGAAAAAGTGAGGCTAACCAGGGGAAAAGACCACCCCTCACAGAAAAAGGCAAAGAACTTGGCTGTAAAAAAATTGTCACCCGCCATTTCCATTCTTTTCTTTGTCAACCACCAAAAACCAATAGATGAACATCTCTCTTTCCATTTCTTGATAATGCTTATATCTCCGGGAGATTATCTCCCAGAATTTGTCATTGTGTCTTTTCTCTATAAGATGAGTCAGTTCATGAAAAATCACATATCTAATTAAATATTCTGGCAAATATTTCACTAAACTGTTAACGGTTAGATTCTTCGCTGCACTTAGGGAGGCCCACTTTGTTCTCATTTTTCTGAAATAAATGTGATTCAACTCAACCTTCAACTCTTTAGCCGCCTCCTCTGTGAGAACGTGAACAAGTTTTTTTAATTCTTCTTCAGATCTTGTGGCCAGCTCCTTGTTTTTTGTCTCCTCCATGCATGTTTTTATAAAATCAAACTTCTGGACAATCCAACTTTTATATTTGTCTAAAATTTTCTCAGGCCTATGGCCAAAAGGCAGGATAATAAGAAGTTCTCCGGTTTTAAACTCTAATCGGGGATACTTCACAGCTCTATAAGAAACCTTGTAAGGGATGGGAAGATCTGGAGACACAAGATTTTTAGATTTATAATTTTTTAGGTTCATCTTCACCATCTCCAAATTTCACATCTCCAGATCTCAAATGGCGCCATAGTTTTTCACTCTTTCAATAAGACTCTTATATAGCTCGTCCATTTCTTCCAGGGTCATTTTGTATTTCCCTTTCAGCATTCTGGCAAACTTTCTCACTTCCCTTTCTACATTCTTTTCAACGGTAGGTTGATTAAACCACCCAGGAAATAGGTAATCTTTGAGCCTTCCTGATATATCCTTTACTTCATTTAACAAGTCTTCTTGTTGGCCAAATTTATCTTCAAGAGCCAGTAATAACGAATATTCAAGGTCAGAAAAACCCAGCGATTTTTGTCTTGCTGAAAGAGCGCTTATCTCTTTGATAACCTTTACACCCTGTCTATATATTCTTTCATAATCCTTGGTCTTCTCCTGCCAAAGTTCAAGCAGCCTTTCAACTTTTTCCACTAAAGACTCGTAAATAGGATTTCTATGCCTTTCCACAAGAACCAACCTATTGAGGGTGAAAAGAATATTAGCCGCTTTCTCCTTTCTACTTTTTACCTTCTCCTCGAGGGCGGCCAGATACTTTTCGTCAAAAGTTACTATTGGTAAGTCGGTTTCCAGCTTTTCTATCTCTGTGGATTTATGGATGAATCTTAATGTTTTCTCAAAATACCTTTCTATGTAACCTTCAATCGGTGGTTTCTGGATGACTATTTTCATGTAGTAGGTATAAATTGCAGAAATCCATTTATAATCTTCAAAATACTCAAGCTTAACATTGTCCGGCCCCAGAAGTTCAAAAATCTTTCTTAGATTCTTGTACTTTTCTATAAACTCTTTTTCTCTTTCTTTCTCTGAAGTCAGAACCTCTACTGCCTTTAATAATGTTTCTCGCTCATAATTTCTGGGCACTTCTTTAAGTAGCTCCAGAATTTCTTTAATGAGGAGGAGAAATTCTTCTCTTAAAACATCGAAGCTAGTCAACGCCAGCTTAATATCCTCTTCGCTGTATATTTCAAGAGCTCTCTTAAATTCTTTAAGTATGCCTATATAATCAATTATAAGACCGGCTTCCTTTAAATTTTTATATGGTCTATTCGTCCTGGCCACCGCCTGGAGAAGCCGGTGTTCTTTAAGAGGTTTATCAAGATACATAACCTGCAGGATTGGCGCATCGAAGCCTGTCAGCAGCATATTGGTAACAATAAGTATTTTGGGAAATGTTTCCTCTTTAAATCTGTCTACGACATCTCTTCTCACAGCAGCTATATCTCTGTATCCATAGCGGGCTCTCGTCTCAGCAGCTCTTAGTAGAAGAGCTGGCTCATCATCCCGCCTGTAAGTCATGACTATTTCTGAATATTCAGGGGGTAAATGTTTATCCAGTTCCTGTTTGTAAATATGACAGGCCTTCCTACTCCCGGCAACTACCATGGCTTTAAACTTCCCGTCGACATTTTCTTTAAAATGTTGGGCTATATCCTTGGCGATCAGCTTTATCCGTTCTGGATTCTCAAGGACTACCTTTATGGCATCCAACCTCCTTTTAACTCTATCTTCTATTTCTTCTCTGATTTCTTCAGGGAGTTCTTCAAACTCGGACTCTAAAAATTCCTCCAGCAAATCCTTCTTTAACCGCACCTTATCTTCCAGCCTTGGCTGATAAGCGATCTTGACGGTAAAGCCATCCCTGATGGAATCGGTAATGAAATATCTGTCAAGATAAACTTCCTCCGGGGGATAGCTGAATTCCAGATAAGTATCTCTT
>QMPV01000125.1 GCA_003648765.1 Candidatus Aminicenantota bacterium | reverse complement strand
TAAGCCAGCCCCCATTCATTTTTGAGAATGGACAGCATCGGTTTTAAATGTTTTTCAATGACTTCCGGGTTGGAGTAGTCAAGGCGGACCACGGTTTTATCGGCTGTACAGCAGGCGCCGGATAAGTTTCCTTCTTTGTCCCGCAGGTAAAAATTCTCCGGGTATTTTTCGGCACATTCAGGTCGAGCATAGTTGGACCCGTAAACATTGACCCACAGACCCGGTTTTAACCCCTTGCTTTTTATATACTCAAACAACCATTTTCCACCTCGAGGGAAGGCCTCTTTATTCCATTCAAGATAATTGGCCGCCTCCCCTCGGGTGTAACAGGCATCAAGCTGGACGATCTCCAGGCCATAGGGTTTGAGGAGTTTGGCCAGAGCGTCAGTCTCGCGGATCATATCTTCTTCGGTGGTGCCCATATAGTAGCAATACCAGGAACACCAGCCCACAGGCGCGGTAGCGAAGCGCTTGGGCCGGGGTTGATAATATTTTAGGCCCAGAACATTTATATAATAATCGGGAACAAGAGTAAGAGTGGCGGCTGAGTCCGGTTTGATCACTACGTTCATTTCCCGGAGGTTCTCCTGGTTTCGGGTTAAGTCGGCTTTGTCCGAGAACTTGATCATGGTATCTGTCGGGATATCAAAAAGAGAATGGATGTTTTTGGCGGAGACAAATCCCAGGGAAGTGAACATAATCCCGTTATCCTCCTCTTCGGTCCGGGCGGGTATCCTGGCTTCGTCAGCGGGAGCAAGTCCTTGCAGATAACTTCCCGCAAAAGAGGTATTTATTTGAAGTTCGTTTTCTTTTGCTAAAAAGGTCCAGGTTGATTTTTGAGGAGATGTAGTGGAGATAGTTAATTTAGAAGCAGCCGGATTAATTTCCCAGCCGGTTAGTTTCTGATTTTCCGCCGAGAAAAGAGAAACGTCTTTTAAAACAACGCCAACCCGCGTATGTTCGATTTTTAACGTTTCCTGATGAGAGTCAACTGTAATTTTCCAGTCTTCATGTTCGAAGGGTTTGGGTGCGCAAGCAGTGGAGAGAATCAGGCTGATTAGTAAGCTAATACTTAAAAATAGTCCTGAGAGCGGCTTGATTTTCACCCTCGTCCTCCTTTCTTTAATAAAAAATTTTTCATCTTCGTCCTCCTTTCTTTAATAAAAAATTAAAAAAATTATAAGTGGTTAATGGTTGGCCAGCTCTTTTATAAAATTCAACCATGAAGTTAAGTTTTCTATTAACATAGCAGTAATAAATTGTCAAAAAAAGAAATTAAATAAGGAGTTAAAATTAATTACTGAGGTTGAAAAAAGGCGAATGGAAAGCTCTAAATTTTCCCTTGGAGAAGAGGAATCAGGGGCTAGTCTGAGGTTTTTTGAGCTCTGTCCAAGAAAAGGTTTTGAAAGTCTTGACCATAGGATGGGGAAAAGTCGAAAATAAATTTCAGTTAGCTGATGAGATATGGAACTTCATTCCGCCAGGAGGTTCTCCAATAATGAAGATGAAAATAAGGGCAGGGAAGAATAAAATAATTATTTACTTGAATACGAGGTAGTCATAGAATTGAAAGGGAAGGATTTGTTATTTATTGTCGTCAAAAAAAGGAAATATTTAAATTAAAGGAGGGAGAAGTGTTCAGGGCTAAATTAAGAGTTTTTAGTTTAGTGATTGGCATTTTTTTAGTTTTAAGTCTTTTCAGTTGGGCTCAATTTGATCCCGGAATTTTTCACGGTTTAAAAGCCAGGAATATAGGACCGGCTAATATGAGCGGTCGGATAGCCGCGGTGGAAGTCGACCCAACCAACCCGAAAATTATTTATGTTGGGGCTGCTACCGGCGGCGTCTGGAAATCGGAAGACGGAGGCTTAACCTGGCGTCCGATTTTTGACGATCAGCCCACTTCTTCCATTGGGGCGATTGCTGTTCATCCCCAAAATCCCAATATTGTCTGGGTGGGGACAGGCGAGTCAGGGGTTAGAAATACAGCCGGAGTGGGCCGGGGAGTGTTTCTCTCGCTTAACGGCGGTCAGAATTGGCAGTGGGTAGGTTTGGAGAAGACCGAGCATATATCTCGAATCTTGCTTGACCCCAATAATCCGGATGTGGCTTATGTGGCGGCCTTGGGAACAGCCTGGGGCGAGAATAAAGAAAGAGGTGTTTTTAAGACAGAAGACAGAGGCAAAACCTGGAAGAAAATTCTTTATGTAGATGAAAAAACAGGTGCAGCTGATATGGCCATGGCGCCTGATAATCCACTCAAAATAATTGTGGCCATGTGGCAGTTCCGTCGGTGGCCCTGGTTTTTTAAATCAGGTGGCCCCGGAAGTGGGCTCTACATCACCGAAGATGGGGGAAAGACCTGGCGCAAATTAACGGCCGAGGATGGATTGCCGGCCGGTGAATTGGGCCGAATTGGCATTGCCTTTGCTCCGAGTAATCCCCGCGTGGTCTATGCTATAGTTGAGGCCAGTAAAAGCGCTCTTTTCCGCTCCGATGATGGTGGCTTTACCTGGAGGATGGTTAATAATGAAGAGAATATTCATAGTCGACCCTTTTATTACAGCGGTATTAAGGTTAATCCGAAAAATGAAAATATAGTTTATCTAGTTCAAAGCCAACTCCGGGTGAGTGAGGATGGCGGCCGAACATTTCGGCCTTTAGCCTCTTTTCGGCAGGCGCATTCGGATTATCACGCCCTCTGGATTCATCCTGACGGAGAGTATCTGGTTGTCGGAAATGATGGGGGTGTGGTGATCAGTTATAATGGTGGTCAGACCTGGCGTTATGTCGCCAATCTGCCTTTAGGGCAGTATTACCACGTCAGTTTCGACAACCAGATTCCTTATAATGTTTATGGAGGACTTCAGGATAATGGTTCGTGGGTCGGTCCCGCCTATGTGCTCAAAGAGAGGGGCCTTTATAATTATTTCTGGAAAACCGTGGGCGGCGGTGATGGTTTTGACGTCGAGCCTGACCCGGAAAAACCCGGGGCCGGCTACGGAATGTCCCAGGGGGGGAATCTATATTATTTTGATATGACCACCGGCACGAGTATTAATATAGTGCCCACCGAGTCGGAGGTGAAACATCGTTACAACTGGAATGCGGGATTTGCTGTGGATCCGTTTGAACCAGCCACCATTTATCTGGGCAGTCAGTTTGTCCATCGGAGTCGGGATAAAGGCAGAACCTGGGAAATAATCAGTCCTGATTTAACCACCAACAATCCGGAAAAACAGCGTCAGGCAGAAAGCGGTGGCTTGACCCTCGATGTAACCAATGCTGAGAATCATTGCACTATCATCTGTATTGCTCCCAGTCCGGTTCAGAAAGGAGTGATCTGGGTGGGTACAGATGACGGGAATGTCCAGTTAACCCGGGATGGCGGTCAAACCTGGGAGTTGGTCTCCAAGAAATTAACCGTGGGAGGCAAGGGGAAAGTTCCTCCTGAGACCTGGGTGTCTCATGTTGAGGCTTCCAAGTTTGATGCGGCCACGGCCTATGTGTGCTTTGACGACCACCGGCGGGCCAACTGGACTCCTTATGTGTATGTGACCCACGATTTCGGCCGGACCTGGCAGAGTTTGGTGACACCGGAAATAGATGGTTTTGTTCATGTTATTGAAGAAGATACAGTTAATCCCAACCTCCTTTTCCTGGGCACAGAGTTCGGTTTATATGTGAGTTTTAACGGCGGTCAAAGCTGGATGAAATGGACTCAAGGCGTGCCCACCGTGCCTGTTCGGGATCTCGCCGTCCATCCCCGAGAGAATGATTTGATAATCGCCACTCATGGCCGCTCCCTTTTTATTATCGACGATATTTCTCCTTTAAGGGAATTATCAGCAGCCCTCCTCAAGAAAAAATTGCATCTCTTTAAAGTGCCTGAGGCCTATCAATTTATCCGGGGCGGCTTGTCTTCTTATCTCTCCCCCGGCGATACGGCCTTTACAGGGGAAAACAAACGATTTGGTGCTTGCTTTACTTATTATTTGCTTCCTTCGAAGAAAAAAGGCCAGGAAAAGAAGGACCCTCAGGCTGCCAACCGGCGAGCTTTAATGGAGAGAATGAGGCAAGCGGGAATGATGGGGCAGCGAGCGGCTAGAATGATGGCCATGAGAAGCACCTCCTCGCGGGTCAAAATAATAATTGAGAACAAGGAAGGTCAAGTTATAGCTCAGTTGAATGGGCCAGAGGAAAAAGGTATCAATCGAGTTTACTGGAATTTCCAGGAGCAGTTACCGGCTCAAGACGAACAGTCAACCAGAGGACGCTTTGGTCGAGGAGGAGTGACTGTTTTGCCTGGAGAATACACGGTCAGAATAAAATATGAGGGCCAGGAAGTAAGCCAGACTTTTCAAGTCAAGACGGATCCTCGCTTCACCATAGATTTAAAGGTTCTCCAGGAAAATTACAAGATGGCCAAAGAGGCTCAGAAGTTGTCCCTGGCTTTGAACAAGGCTCGTCAGCGGATTAAAGAGACCCAAGAGGCATTGAAAACAATCGCCACCGCTCTTCGCCAACAGCGTTCACCCCAGATGAAAGAGTTAATGCAGGCGACAAGGAAGTTAGAGGGCCGGTTGAAAGACTTTTCGGAAAGATTAAATCCCACACCTCCGAAGCAGGGCATTGCCGATCGGTCGGCCGGCTTACAAAGTCAGGTGATGAGAGCTGTCATGGGGATTGTTCGAGCGGGAATCGAACCAGTCAATGAACCGGCTCGAGTGAGATATGAAAAAGCCAAAGTGAAATTGGAAAAATTTATCCAGGAATTGAATGACTTTTTCAGCACTGAAGTCACCAATTACCAGAAAAAACTCCAGGAAGCAGGATTTTCTCTGCTGAAATCTTATCAGCCGATTGAGATAAAAAAGTAAGACGGAAAAGTAGCCTGAGTTTATGGCCTGATTAGGGAATTATTTCTAGAGAAAGGGTTGAGTTTGCGAGTGGGCCTGGAGCTGAGAGCAAAAGTGTCCTGATTAAGGTCAAGACTGTTTTACAATGCTTCCAGAAAGGGTTGTATTTTCTTGAGATAGATATAATCCCAGGTGTAATTGCGGATAACCCGGTTATACATCAGATGAGGGTTGAGATTGTTCAGGTATTCAGCCAGCCTTTGGGCGATTTGCTGGGGAGAGTCGGTGAGAGAAAAATAGAAGACATTGTTGTGGGCAATGCTCCGGAAGGGAGGAATGTCAGAGCAGGCGATGGGTAACTTTATCATACCCGCTTCCAGGAGGGGCAGGCCGAAACCTTCCTGTTTGCTGGGGAGAAAAAGGCAGTCGGATATAAGATAGAGGTCGCGCATAGTCACCCGGTCGGGAGTTAGTTTTTGACCGGACTTAAAAACATGTTCCGCAATAAAAATGATATCTTCACTGACTCCCAGTCGTTCACTTAAATCTTTAAGCTTACGGAAGTAATAAGAAGCTTTTTTCTCGTGAGGGTCGTAGACCCCGGTCAGAAGTAATTTGGCCTTAATCCCCAGGTCATGGAAGGCTTTTATCACTTGAATTGATAGTTCAATGTTTTTTCTGGGGTGAAGACGGGAGGGCTGAACCAGCAACAGGTCTGATTCGAATAAGCGCTCCTCTCTGATGAGGCGGATGGTATTCACATCTAAACGAAAGAAACGGTAAGGGTCAATCCCGTTGGGGATGACGATGAATTTTTTCCTGGTGTGGTAAAGAGACTTGAATTCTTTAGCCCGAGCCTCGGAGATAACTACATAAGTAATCTTGGGGTTAAGTTTCTTTAATATTTCCCAGGCCGGGTCATCCAGGCGGCGGGGATAGTTGGTGTAAAAATAGGGAGAGTCATGGTTCCAGGAGATAACTTTTATCGAAGAGGAAGAAGCCAGGCGGTGGATAGCCCGGGTCAGGGGAAGATTATAGTGCATGGTCAGCACATTATGGGCGATAAGAATATCGTATTGGTGGAGGGAAGTGTGAAGATAAGCCAGGATTTCTTTCTCGTATTGGTGGAGGGCAGCCAGGTTTTTTCCGGGATTGAGTTGAAGTTGGGAGATTTGAGGGTGTCGGGAATCGAGCAAAGGGTTGATTTCCACTTCAAAAATTTCTGTGAATTGTTTTCCTTTGCCGGCTAGAATCTTCACGTGATGACGATAACGGTGAAAGAGAAGAGCCTGCTGGTGGATGATTTCTTCAACTCCACCCACTACCGGCGGACAGGAATAATGAAGCAAGCCGATATAAGCCATATTAACTTATCCTAATTTATTGGTGAAAAATGCTGATCAGAGAAAATAATTTTTTCCTTAAAGTGTCATAAGAGAAAAATTTCTTCCCTAAATCAAAATTTTTTTGAGTCATTTTGAGGCGATAAAGCGGGTCGGTAAGCACTCTTTTTATTTGGGCGATGATTTTCCGGGTGGCGAATCCTTCAAAGGCGATTACTTCAAAGCCTTTGGGTTCGATATCAGTCACATAAATGGAGTAGCGGTTAACCACAATTGGTTTTTT
>QMPV01000124.1 GCA_003648765.1 Candidatus Aminicenantota bacterium | reverse complement strand
TTGACTCTAATTTAGCCTCAATTAGGAAGGAAATTTGTTAAGAGATACCTTCTCTTTCGCTTTCTTTCAGGGAAATTTCCTCGAGAAATAAAAATAAATCTGGTCGGGACGGGCGGATTTGAACCGCCGACCCCACGCACCCCAAGCGTGTGCGCTACCAGGCTGCGCCACGTCCCGACGGAGGAATATTATACCAAAAACCACTAGAATCACAAGCAGAGGCTCTCAGGAAATTTGAGGAGAAAAGCATCTAGGTCTCTTTTGATAAAACTGTTTTTTAGAATTTAAAGCTTTCGCTTTTGTTTATCAAGTTGGCTGAAGCTTGAGATCCTTCTTTCTTAAAGATATTTGATTCGTTTAACGGATTTTTTTAGATGGAAGGTCTTTTATGAGCAATTCTTTCCGGGAACAAACCAGGAATTTCCTGGTAAAGTAAGTAATTTGTTGGATATTAAGTCCAGTTAGGCAGAAAATTATTGCCTTGTGGTTAGTGCTTAATTAGAAAATTTAGAATGGGCTATATCACTTAGGGATTTATTTTTTCCGGGGACGGAGCAGGCGCTGAATCTCAAGGAGTTGTTCCCGAATTTCATAGATGGTTTTTTGGAGTTTTTCGGGATTTAACTGTCGGGTGGTGGTTAAACCGAATTCTTCTTCAATTCGCCGTTTGGCGCCGGCAAAAGTCATGCCCTCTTTTTCTAGAAGATCTTTCATTCTTTGGATGATAGTCACGTCCTTTGAGCGGAAAATTTTCCGGCCAGTTCTAGTGCGACCGGAGTGAAGAAAGGGCAATTCTTCTTCCCAAGTTTCTATGGTTTCGGGTGAGAGCTGAGTGAGCAAACAGACTTCTTCCAGGCGATAGAATAATTTTTCCTTATTATTGGTCTTCGATGAAGGATTAGAAGAAGCTGACTTTTTCCTGGTTTTTATTTTAGGGGTGATGAAAATCACTTTTTTTTCTGAACTCATGGATTGATTTAACCTTAACACGGAAAAACATCTAGCGTCAAGATAGGCCTGAAGGCAAGGAGATGGGTGAAGAGCAAATCTTCAAAATTTTAGTCCGGACAGTTCTCTCAAGGGGTAGGGCAGGCAAGAAAAACTGTCCTTTCTAGACGAGAAAAAGAGGTTTAGTTGGCTTTATTCTTTTCCTGCTCCTGGCGGCGGAGTTTTTCTTTAACCGCTGTCCACCACTCAATTCGTTTTTTGATCTCTTTTTCTAGTCCGTGGGGTCCAGGTTGGTAGAATGTTTTTCCTTTTATTTTATCAGGAAGAGTTTCCATCGCTGTAGTGGCTTCGGGCAAATCGTGGGCGTATTGATATTCCTGACCGTAACCCATAAATTTCATTAAAGGGGTGACAGGGTTCCTGAGGTGAAGGGGCACAGGTTCGAAAGGAGCTTCTTCCACTTCAGCCATGACCTTTTGATAAGCAGCGTAGGCCCGATTACTCTTGGGAGCTGAGGCCAGGTAGATAGCAGTCATGGCCAGAGCCAATTCTCCTTCCGGGGTTCCTAAGAAGTCAAAGGCTTCTTTAGCTGCTAAGGCCAAGGCCAAGGCCTGGGGATCAGCCAAACCGATATCCTCGAGAGCCATACGGACGAGTCGTCGAGCAATATAGAGTCTGTCCTCGCCCGCATGAAGCATGCGGGCCAGCCAGTAGAGAGCAGCGTCTACGTCGGAGTTACGAATACTTTTGTGAAGAGCAGAAATTAAGTTGAAATGTTCTTCACCCTTTTTATCATAAAGAAGCACTCTCTGCTGCAAGGCTTCTCGAATATGAGCGGGTTTAATATGCTTGTCGGGAGCAATCTGAGCCGCTATTTCTAGAGTGTTAAGAGCCCGCCGCGCATCGCCGTTAGCATAGTCGATAATCGTCTGCAAAGCTTGGTCATCAATTGTGATTTTTAACTGGCCCAGTCCTCTTTCAGGATCTTCTAGAGCTTCTTGGATGATGCGACGGAGAACCTGGTCGTTCAAAGGCTTTAGCTGGAGTATTTTTGTTCGAGAGAGGAGGGGGGCGATAACTTCAAAGGAAGGATTTTCGGTGGTTGATCCGAAAAGAATAATGTCCCCTTTTTCCACATAGGGAAGGAAGGCTCCTTGCTGGGCTTTGTTGAAGCGGTGTATTTCATCAATGAAAATAATCGTTGGTTGATGGTAAAGGCGTCGATGATTTTCAGCCTGAGCCATTACTTCTTTTATTTCTTTGATGCCTGATAAAACAGCACTAAAGAAAACACAAGGCAACTGAAAATGTTTAGCTAGAATAGTTCCCAAAGTAGTTTTTCCAGAGCCTGGAGGGCCCCAAAAGATAATTGAAACCAGATGCCCACTCTGAATGAGTTGGCTCAAAATCTTGCCGGGACCGATCAGATGTTCTTGTCCATAAAAATGCTCAAGATCCTGAGGCCGCATCCTTTCGGCCAGGGGAGTGTAGGCCGTTGGGGTTTTCTTGAGGGCCATAAATTAATCTTTATTTTCTTTGAGGAGATAGTATATTTCCCAGCTTATTTCATCAGCTAAACAACCCAGGCAAGAACGCGGCGTGGTAGCAATTTCTTCGTCGGCAATTTTTTCTTTTAAAATTTTTTTGACTTTTTTTCTAATTTTATAAAGTAGAATATAATTAACCATTTCTCTCTTAAAATAATAGCAGTATTGAAATTTTGTGTAAAGATTGAGAGAGCCAGAAAAAAAGTGATAAGATAGGCTTTTCCATGCCACGATTAATCTTAAAAAAACTGGCCTGGCCGCTCATTTTGTGGGGGCTTTTTGGTGGCCTGGCCTGTTGGTGGGCCAAGAAACCCCTTCTTTATCCTTCAGGCCCTTTTTTCCCTTTACAGATAAAAAACCGGGTGAATTTTTCTGGCCCTCCTTTGAAATATTTAGCTCGGGCCGGAGATTATCTTTTTTGGACTACGCTTAAAGGCGAACTGCTGGCCTATAGTCTTTCCCAAAAGAAAATAGTTTGGCGAGCTAGTTTCCCCCCTTCTCCTTTTGGGCAAGTCTCCCTCTTTAAGAATTATCTTTATTGGGGTGATGGAAAAGGTCAGGTAAGGTGTTATTCTCAGCAGGGTGAACAAATTTGGCTAAATAAGTTGGGAAAAAAAATAACCTCTTGTTTATTCGTTTCTGACCAGTATGTAGGTGGCGTAGTGGATGAGTATCAACTTTTTGCTCTTAATAGGAAAAATGGCCAGCTTCTCTGGCAGTATAAATCGCCGGAGAAAATAATTTCTGGTCCTGCTTGTGGGGAAAAACAGCTGGTTTTTGGGGGTGAGCAGGGCACTTTATTTGTTCTGGATTTAGCTGGCCGCCCCCGCCTTTCTTTTCCTCTTGGCAAGCAGATCAATCCTGGAATATTACTTGAGCAAAATCGCTGTTATTTTTCTACAAAAGATAATGATTATTACGCCTTTGACCTGCTTCGCGGGAAAATTGCTTGGAAAATCACCTTGGGAGGAGAATCATTAACTGGGCCCCTCTTGTGGGAAAAAAAGTTAATTATTCCTCTCTGGAGTGGGGTCTTATTCTGCTTGAAGAAGAAATCCGGCGAAATAATATGGTGGCAACCCTTACCAGGTCGCTCCGATTTTCAACCAGGGGTAGCAGAAGACCAGATATTGGTAGCTTCACTTTCTTCATCTTTAGTTTCTTTTCGCCTGAAAGATGGACAATTGAAAGGTACATCAGATCTTAAGGATTACACGTTGCGCTCCAATCCAGTTTGGGTGAATCCATTTATTTATCTTCTAGCCTCGGAAAAACAGACAGGAGAATTCTTTCTTTTAGAAATGACCAAGGAGGTTAAGGTTATTCTCCTGGCCGAGCCACCAGCTCCCCGGGCCCCGGGAGAGGAGATTAAATTCAGGGCAGAAGTAACTGGTTTTTATCAACCTGAGTTTGAGTTTTACCTCGGACAAAAATCCGAGGAAGGGCCGGCCGAACTGAAAGTCCAAAAACCTTTTTCTACTGAAAACACCTGGATTTGGTACCCGGAGAAGCCTGGAAAATATCTCATCCGAGTTAAGGTAAAAGATCTTAAAGAAGAAGCCCAGGCCGAGCTGGAGTATATTATTCAGGAGGAAAAGTCAAAAGAAGCCACAAACAAGAAAAAAATTATTGAGGAATATAAAAGAAATTGATAGTGTAAGTAATTCAAATCCTACCTAGAAAGAGAGAGTTGCTGGGGAAAGAGGTTGCAGAAAGACAAAGGAGAGTGATAAAAATAATACTCTAATGAGAAAAGTAATATTCTTGAGTAACTCATTCTTTCTACATAAAGAGAGGATGAATTTTAAATATAATTGGAGACTTTAAAAGAAAATTTACCCAAAGGAGGTAGGGATGACCCGTGAAGAAGCTCTTGGCTTAGTTAAGAAATACTTAAAAAATAAAAATCTGGTTAAGCATTCCCTAGCTGTGGAAGCCTGTATGAAAGCCTTGGCCCGCCGCTTAGGAGAGGATGAAGAAGTATGGGGGATGGCCGGTCTTCTCCATGATCTAGACTATGAAATCACCCAAAAGGACCCCCAACGACACACTCAGGAAACAGTTAAAATCCTTCAGGAGTATGGTCTTTCGGCTGAAATCCTTCGGGCTATTCAGGCTCATGCTGGGCGTGTCCCTTGTGAAACTAAAATGGAATGGGCCATTTTTTCTGTTGACCCCTTAACTGGATTAATTATTGCCGCTACTTTAATGCATCCCAGCAAGAAATTAAAGGAAGTAGATTTGGGTTTTGTTAAAAGAAGATATAAAGAAAAGAGTTTTGCCCGGGGGGCGAAGAGGGAAGATATCGAACAATCCAAGAACTTGGGACTTGATCTGGATGAATTTATTTCTATTTGTTTAGAGGCTATGCAGTCTATCGATAAGGAGTTGGGTTTAGCTTAGAAGAAGTTAACGAGCGGCAAAAGTTCTAAGAAAAGAGGGAAATCTTTTTCTTCCCTTTCAACCAAGGAAGGCTCATGGAATTCAGGTTCATGGTAATTGCCTTGAAGTTAGATCTTGAACTTTCGCCTTTGGCTTCAGGAAAAGTCTCCTCAGGAAAAAGTTATTAGTTTGCTGGTTTAAAATTATCCTCCCTTTTATTTTCTCTCATTTGAGACCTTCCTTGGCTCTTACAGAGAACTGGTTCTGGGGAAGAGTTTTTAATTAGTCTTACTGAGAAATGATAAAAAATTTTGTTCTTCAGAGGGGAAGACCTCGCTCCAATATCTTAACTCGATCCAAGGTATTCATGATAATCGTGGACTCCCATCCATATCTAATTCATTTCACTTATTTATTCACTTCTTGTTGCGGCAGAAATAATAGATAATTTTCTAGGCGAGTGCTGAAGAAAAAATGGGGAGAAGTTTGATGGCCCCTTTACGTGACCCAAATTTGAATGAAATTCCATCATCTCAAAAGCTAGACCCTTTATATTTGAGCTTCTTCGAGAGGACTACGAATTACTTTGAAGGAGAAGGCTCTCTTAATTATTTCTCATTGACAGAAGCCTGAGTCCATGCTCCATCGATAAAACGCCAGAGTCGTCCGGTGGGATTTTTGTCCATCAATTCAGGTGGCAATCGATGCTGGGGGACATTATCGTAGCCATGCCGGGCGGCAAAGCGGAGAATAGTAGCCGGAACCCCGACCGAACTAAACCCCGGATGTCCAGTGGCCGGGAAAGGGCCGCCGTGCATCATAGCCGGAGAAACAGCCACTCCGGTCGGCATTTTATCATTGAGCAGGCGACCAACTTTTAACCTTAAAATAGGTTCTAATTGTTGATAAAGAGACTCATCCTTCCCCTGAGTATGGGCGTACAGAGAGGCGGTCAGATTTCCTTCAAGAGAAGCAGCTATCATCAGCATATCTTCGGCCTTTGGACAAACCACCAAGAGGGAAGCTGGGCCGAACATTTCCTGTTGAAAGGCCGTGGGTTGTTCATGGAAAGCCTGAGCTTTCACTTGAAGCAGGGTGGGGGCGAAGCGATATCCTGGTTCGGGCAGAGAATGTCCACCACAAAGGAGCTGGGCACCTCTCTGAAGGAGGGCTTGAATCTTTTTCTCGAGATTGAGACCGATTTCTCGACTGAGAAGGTAACCGGGGGAGGAGTTATTAAATAAATCAATAGCCCGCTGAATGAAGTCTTTGGACCCTGCTCCTTCACTAAGGACAACCAGGCCAGGATTGGTACAGAACTGGCCGCTGCCTAAAAGACAGGAGGCAGTAAACTCTTCAGCAATTTTGGAGGCTCTTTCCTGGAGAGCTCCCGGGAGCAGGAAAACAGGATTAATCGAGGACATCTCTAGATAGGCGAGTTTACCCGCCTTTTCGGCCGCTTCTTTGATGGCCAGCCCAGTGGCTCGGCTGCCGGTAAAAGCTACGGCGGCTGTAGCTGGATGGGCAATTGCCTTTGAGCCGTCTTCGGGTTGGAAATGATAAATGAACTGGACAGTGGCCGGAGGAAGTTGGCTTTCGGCAAGGGCCTCTGCCAT
>QMPV01000123.1 GCA_003648765.1 Candidatus Aminicenantota bacterium | reverse complement strand
CATTATGGGAATTTAAGTTTTATTGATGAACAGGTAGGAAAGATTCTCTCCGCCTTGGAAAAGAAAGGCGAATTGGATCGAACCATCATCATCTTCTCTAGTGACCATGGCAGCCACCTCGGTGACCATGACTTAATCCATAAAGGAACTCACTATGATACTTCAACCCGGGTGCCTTTTGTTGTCTGGAACCCAAGGCTCATCCGGAGACCAAGAGTTGTGTCTGGTTTTGCTGGTCATGTCGACTTTCTTCCCACGATCTTATCTCTGGTAGAAAGGCCAATTCCACCTGAAGTAGAAGGCAAAGATTTGTCTCCTCTTATCTTGAAGAAGGCTTCTTCTGTTCAAGATCGAGTGATTATCGAGATTCGGTGGGGGACAGCCATAATCACTAACCGCTGGAAAATGAGCATTTATCCCCGAGATGGAGATGGGGACCTCTATGACTTAGCCAAAGACCCTTATGAACTTCATAATCTTTTTTATTCTCCTGAGCACGAAAAGATCAAGAACACTTTGTTAAACGAGATGAAGGCAGTCAATCTCCATTTGGAAGAAGAATTAGTAAAAGGTCCTACCCAAAGAATGCCCCCTCCCCGACAAATATATTGGAAATCAGGAGCAGGTTTTAATCCCAAGCCAGCCCCTAATTTCCAGGGAAAAAAGATCAGAATTAAAACGACTATCAACAAAATTGGCCGAAGTCCTTTAAATGGCATCCTCGTTCATCAAGTCCGAAGTCAGGAAACTAACGGCTATGTATTTTATGTTGAGGATGACCGACCAATTATGAGTGTTCTTATCTGGGGGAAAGTTTTTGTGGCTGTATCATCAGTAAGGTTATTGCCGGGAAAG
The DNA here is from genome assembly GCA_003648765.1 of Candidatus Aminicenantota bacterium. Classification (GTDB taxonomy): domain Bacteria; phylum Acidobacteriota; class Aminicenantia; order Aminicenantales; family Aminicenantaceae; genus JdFR-80. Next base: position 5,669 of record QMPV01000123.1, on the reverse strand, counting down.
ACGGTTTTCGAATGTATTTTAGAAGAAGATGGAACGATAGTCATCCGTCTGAACCATCGAGTGGTGGGTCAGGGCAAAGCTCCCGGAGTCCTTCCCGTCCAGCCAGGTCATCCAGATGTTGTTCCTTGTGGTCAACTTTATATCGGGCAACTCCCTGATGATTATCAAGAGAGAAAACATTTCGTTTCTGGGAGTCTCAAAAAAAATTTAAAAGAAGTATTTCTAAGCTTTGAGGAGTTGGCAGGGTAGTGGAAAATTAGATGTTTTAGCCTGAGATTCTACATGATGGAAAGAATTTGAATTAAGGAAAATGAACTTAATAAACATTTCTTAAATCAAAAATTGCAGAAATGAAAAGAGTCATGTCTTTTATTTTACTTTTCACTTTTTTTTCTGTTGTTTTTAAGTTTTTACCGGCCCAAGAGAAGATTAAGGAGCTTTTTATTAAACCTGAATTGCTTCAGGGATTATCCTGGCGGTCTATTGGGCCGGCTCATTTTGGTGGCCGGGTGGCTGATGTGGCTGGCATCCCCGGCGATCCCCGACATCTTTTTGTCGCCCATTCTTCGGCAGGGCTATTCGTTTCTCATAATGGAGGGACTACTTTTACTTCTATTTTCAATCAAGGGAATACTCTGTCCATCGGCGCCATCGCCATTTCCCCTTCTCATCCTGAAATTATCTATGTCGGAACAGGTGAAGGAGACCCCCGTAACAGCGCCTCATTCGGAGATGGCATTTACAAGACAGAAGATGGAGGGCAGACATGGGTCCATCTTGGCCTTGAAGATGCTGAGCGATTTTCAAAAATAATCCTTCATCCTCAAAATGAAAACATAATTTTTGCCGCGGCCATGGGCCATGCATGGGGTCCTAATGAAACAAGAGGGCTTTTCCGTTCTTTGGATGGAGGAAAAACTTGGGAAAAGATTCTTTATGTCAATTCGACAACGGGGTGTAGTGACGTCTGCTTTGACCCTGAAAATCCGAATATCATTTATGCCGGTATGTATGATTATCTTCGCCAACCGTGGCACTTCCGAAGCGGAGGACCAGGAAGTGGTTTGTATCGCTCCTCAGATGGAGGGGAGACCTGGACTAAACTAACTAACCCCGAGCTTCATAATGGCCTGCCAGGCGGCAAGTTGCTGGGGCGTATCGGAATAGCTGGGAGCCAGAGCAATCCGGAGGTGGTCTATGCCATCATCGAGTCTCAAGAGCCAGGGGTTCTTTGGCGCTCAGACGATAGAGGAGAGACTTGGAAAATGGTCTGTGCTGATCAGCGAATCAATAACCGCCCCTTTTATTATTCTGATATAAGAGTTGATCCCACCGATGAAAATACAGTCTACGCCTTGGCTGGCGAGCTCTGGGTCTCCCATGATGGCGGGCGTAATTTTTCTCGACTCGGAGACTATTGGGGGCGTTTCGGAGACAATCATGCCCTCTGGATAGATCCTAAAAATCCATTTCGGCTTCTTCTTGGTAATGATGGAGGTTTCTTTATTTCTAATGACCGAGGTCAAAGCTGGCGGTTCGTAAATAACATGCCTTTTGCTCAAGCCTACCATGTGGGAGTGGATATGGCTGAGCCATATCACGTCATGGGAGGCTTTCAGGATCATGAAATCTGGTGGGGACCCAACGAAAAATGGAACGAAATTGGAGTCACTCAAGGTGATTGGGTGAGGCTCAGAGACATGGCTGATGGGATGTATGCTTTAGCTGACCCGCGGGACCCAAATATTATTTATTACAATGGCCATTTTGGAGATATAACCCGAGTTGATTTAAAAACTGGGGAAGAGCGTTTTATTCAACCTTACCCCGTTGGACCTACGGGTTGTAGCGCAGCTTTGGAGCTTTTTCGGTTCAATTGGAACTCGCCTATTCATATGTCTCCCACTAATCCCGATGTGATTTATTATGGAGGAAACGTTATTTTTAAAACTACCGACGGCGGAGAAACCTGGTCCATTATCAGTCCTGATTTGACAACTGCTGATCCCGAAAAAATGAAGCTAAGTGGTGGCCCTATTACGCTTGATAACACCAGGGCTGAATTCCACTGTACCATCTTAACTATCGCAGAAAGCCCTGTTGACTCTCAAGTGATTTGGGCTGGCACCGATGACGGCAATCTTCAGCTTACCCGAGACGGAGGAAAAACCTGGACAAATGTCTCGAAAAATATACCCGGACTTCCTTCTAATGCCTGGATGGCCTCGATAAAAACCTCCTGGAAAGAGGCCGGCACGGCCTATCTGGCGGTTGATCAACATCGGCTTGATGATTTTCAACCTTATGCCTTTATAACTACCGATTATGGCCAAACTTGGAAGAACATATCTTCGGGATTGAGAGGTTATGTTCATGTCGTGTCCGAGGATCCCCGGTCGCCAAATCTCCTTTTTGCCGGGACAGAATTGGGAATTTTTGTTTCTTTTGATCGCGGTCAATCTTGGTCAGATCTTCGTCTTGGTCTACCTCCCTTGGCTGTCAGGGACTTGGTGGTTCATCCCCGTGACAATGACCTGGTTATCGCCACTCATGCCCGTGGATTTTATATTCTTGATGACATTACTCCTCTTCAAGAGCTGGCCAATGTCTACGAAAAAGACTTCTTTCTTTTTCTTCCTCTTCCTGCCATTCGTTACACTCCGGTTAGCGACACCAGTACGGTTGGCGATCATGTTTTTGTGGGTAAAAATCAGCCTTATGGTGCTCTTATCTCCTATTGGGTCGGAAAACCTGAATGTTCAGAGAAGAAGGTAACTGTCGAGGTTATTAACTCTAAAGGTGAAGTAATTGCCCGTTTCCTTGGACCTGCTCAAGCAGGAATAAATCGAGTGGTGTGGAATTTGAGAGAAGATATTATGAGAGGGGAAAGAGTTGCTGGGGATGAGAAATGGTATCAACCCCTTCGTCACGGCCCTCGTGTTCTTCCGGGAAAATACTGGGTTCGCCTCACCTATAAAGGTTACTCCCAAAAGCAATCTTTGGTGGTCAGACTTGATCCGAGAATTAAGGCCAAGGGAGATGATTTAGAGATTTATTATGATGCTGTTACTCGTCTGGTTAAGATGGAGTATAAAATAAATCAAGCCCTTTTTGAGATTGATGAAATAACCCATTCTCTCGAAACTCGGCTTACAAAATGTAAAAAGGAAGAAAAACAAAGACTAATCACCATTTTAGGCCAACTTAGTGCCCTTCGCTTTGACCTTCAACCCCATCGGAATGATCCTGATCATCTTAATCTAAGAGGAAAGACTGGCTGGCTTTTGAAGCAAGTCAGAAATTACACTGGAAGGCCGACCAGGGCTCAATTGGAGTGGATGGCTAAATTTGAAGGATATCTTGATGATATCCTCAGGGAATTCAATCAACTTAAAAGCGAATGGGCAGAAATGAGTGACTAATAAGCTTGAGCTAAATAGAAAAAGAGTTATGGGGTGCTTATTATTTTTTAGGAAATTGTTTTAAGGAGAGATGAGAATGAAAAATGTTTTTATGGATCAGCAAGGGAGAAAGAATCCCCTGAATCGGCGGGATTTTTTAAAGAGGATGGGAGTTTTAGCTTTCTCTTCATCGTCTCTTTTTTATCCATCAAAAAAGGTTAGAGGTTTATTTCGAAATGATTACCCAGCCGAAAAAAGAGTTGTTGAAACCAAAGGAAAAATGGTCCTTCTTCCTTTTGACTACCAAGGAGTAACTCTTCTTCCCAGTCGGTGGCAAAAACAGTATGCATCAGCTCGCGAGTTTTATTTTAATGTTTCCGATGATGATATACTTTGTGGTTTTAGACGAGCTGCAGGATTGCCAGCGCCCGGAAAGCCATTAGGAGGATGGGCGAGTCGAGATTCTTCGGTTATCTTCGGCCAATGGCTTCAAGCCATGGCTCGGGCTTCATCGGCTACCGGTGATGAAGAACTTCGGGCTAAAGCAGTGAAATTGGTTGAAGGATGGGCTAAGACTTTAGGTCCCGACGGAAATCCTCGGATGGGTCATTATCCGTGGGAGAAGATGGTTGGGGGGCTCAGTGATATGGTTCAATATGCTGATTATGATGAAGCTGCCCGGTGGCTGGAAAAAATCGTTGATTGGGGTATCGTCCATCTGGATCGGACACGAACACCGGCTGCGAGAACACCATGGGAGCTTCACTCAGGTAAACCTTTAGAGTGGTATACGTTAAGCGAGAATCTTTATCGGGCTTATTTAGTCACCGGAAAAGAGAAATACAAGGAATTTGGCGATGTCTGGAGGTATGATCATTACTGGAATAAGTTTGCCCTGACGAATAATCCTCCTGATGCCTATGGAGTTCATGCTTACAGTCATTGTAATTCTTTTAGTGGAGCGGGAATGGCTTATCTTCTTGAGGGAGAAGAGCGGCTCCTTCAAATGATGCAGAATTTCTATGATTTTCTGCAAAACTCTCAATGTTATGCCAGCGGCGGTTTTGGCCCTGCCGAACGATACGTTATCAACGATGGTGCCTTAGGCGATTCCCTCGAAACGAGAATCGATAGCTTTGAAGCCCCCTGCTGTACCTGGGCATCTTTTAAATTAGCTAAATATTTGATGACGTTCACCGGAGAAGCACGCTACGGAGACTGGATTGAATTGCTTTTATATAATGCTATCGGAGCTGCTCTCCCGATTTTTGGAAATGGACAACATTTTTATTATGCCAATTATAATTTAGGTGGGGGGCGTAAAATTTATTCTCGAAGCACTTACACTTGCTGCTCAGGCACTTACTTTCAAAATGTAGTCGAGTACCATAACTTAATTTATTTCTATGACCGGGACGGCGTTTATGTAAACCTTTATCTTCCTTCCCAACTTCAATGGCCAGCTAGAGCTGGAAAAGCAATCATTAAAATGACCACCAATTACCCGGAGGAAGAAAAAATCAATTTATCGATTCAGCCCGAAATACCGATGAAATTTAAGCTCCATTTTCGAGTTCCTTCGTGGTCGAAGAACATGCAGATTAGAATTAATGGTTTGCTGGTGGAGGCAAAAACCAAGCCGGGTCATTGGACAACCATCGAGCGTATGTGGTCTCCAGGGGATAGAATAGAAGTTATAATTCCGCTCTTTTTCCGACGGGTGGCCATCGATAAGTGGCATCCTCAAAGAGTAGCTATTCGTCGTGGACCGGTGGTCTACGCTCAACAGGTTGTCCATAAACATATGATTGCCCTCCCCCAAACTAACGAAGAACTTAATGATTGGTTAGTTCCGACCGACAGACCGACTATTTTCAAATATAAGGATCAGGAACAAGCTTCCCAACGTGATGATTTTAAGCCTTTCTACGAATTTGGCCATCTAGAATCTTACCGGATGTATTTTGACCCGAAACTAAGGCGAGTTTTATGGTAGGCTCAGGAGTAAAGGGTAGAAAAATTAAGGGTGAGCCAGAATTATCGCAATAGTAAACAAAAAGAGGTGAGATGGAGATAAGAATATTAGAAGGAAAAAATTTATGTTGATCAAAATTAATTGGTGCTTAAACGCCGAGATAATTCCCTCTTTACCAGAAGAAACGTGGAGTAATTGGGTCCTAAAATTATGTGGCTAGCAACAAATCGAGGACTAATATATTGCTTTCATCATTTTTGAGGGGGTAACAATTGGTTGGGTCTGTTCAAATT
>QMPV01000122.1 GCA_003648765.1 Candidatus Aminicenantota bacterium | reverse complement strand
TTGGTCTCCTTTGATAACTTCAATCTCCAAATCATAAAGATAGGGGTCTTCAGGGCTCCACAAATGAGGTTTGACCACCGGCAAAATTAATTCTTCCTCTGGCGAGACTATCTTTTCCGCTATTACCTTGTCCTTTTCTAGAACCTTAGCTTTTAGGTTAAGATCCGCTTGAGGGGAAGCGAGATTTACCTTAACTTGGACCATTTCATTGTCTATATCAGGGAAAATCCGCACCTGCTCAATGTGTGTCTCTTCGACTGGCTCCATCCAGACTGTTCCCCATAACCCCGTAACGGCAGTATACCAGATTCCATGAGGTTCCAGCACTTGCTTGCCTCGGGGTTGATAACCCTTGTCTGTAGGATCCCAGACGGCTACTACCAGTTCTTGATCTCCCTGGCCCTTCAAAGCTGAGGAAATATCAAATTTAAAAGGGTCATATCCTCCTCGATGGGTGCCTATCCGTTGACCGTTAACCCAAACAGTTGTTTCCCAATCAGAAGCTTCAAAATGGAGATAGATCTTTTTGCCTCTCCAGGCAGAAGGCAGGCTAAAAAACCGGCGGTACCAGACCTTCTCTTTCTCCGTGACTTTCTGGCCCACTCCTGACAGAGAAGCCTCCACAGGAAAAGGTACTAAAATCTGCCTTTGATACTCCTGGGGAGGGCCTTCATTCACAGGCAATATCGCGAAATCCCACAGTCCATTAAGATCCAGCCAATCTTTTCTTTTTAACTGAGGCCGAGGATAGACTTTCCAGACATTCTGAGGAGAGACTTTCTTTCCCCAATGAGTAGTTAAGGGTGAGCTAGCTGGTTTCCAAGAAGTGACCTCTGGGGAAGTCTGGCAAGCCACTAGCCAGCCAATTATCCCCATAACAATTAACCACTCTCTCCAATTAAAAAACTTTTCTTTCATTTTTATCCCCTTTCTTCCTTTCTCCAAGATTACTACTTGACAAAACCATGTATACATTTCTATCATCCTCTTTTACGAAAAACAAGTTTTCTCTGGAAACCTTCAACTCACAAAATGGAAGAATCTCTTCTTTATCTCCTAGCGGTTAATACTATTACTACCCTAGGAGCTCTCCTTCAGGGCTCGGTTGGCTTCGGCCTGGGATTAATTAGTGTCCCCCTTTTAACTCTAATCAATCCCCGATTCATTCCTGCTCCTCTTCTTCTAGCCGCTTTAATTCTCAACTTGCTTATTTTTAATCGAGAATTACCTCATGCTGAATTTAAAACAGTTGGCTGGGCTGTTTCTGGCCGCTTAGTGGGAGCTGTCATCGGAGGGCTCATCCTTAAAATAATTCCCGGCAATTACTTAAATTTGCTTTTCGGAACAATGGTAATCATGGCTGTCCTACTGACGGCTATTAAACTTAAAATACCACGGAACTCCACTAATATTCTTATTGCGGGCACAGCATCGGGAATAATGGGAACTACTTCTTCTATTGGTGGTGCTCCTTTAGCCATTGTCTTTCAACACGAACAGGGCCCTCGGATTAGAGCCAGTCTCTCAGTAATTTTTATTTTTGGAACCATTCTCTCTTTGGTGAGCCTCTTTTTCATCGGTCGGCTAGGAATAACAGAACTCATTCTAACTTTACAGCTCCTCCCTGGTGTCTTGCTGGGATTTCTCTTATCCAGAAAGACAGCTGATACCCTTGACCGGGGCTTTATTCGTTTGGCTATTCTTATTGTCTCGACCGCCAGTGGTCTTGTAGTTATTTTTAAAACATTTTTTCTGCATCTTTAACAGCTTTTTGAAGTTACTTTTTGGATTTAATTTAATAATTCTTTAAAATAAATTCATGCCTTTTAAATCCTGATTTATTCATAAATTAAAAAATTTGAGCCAAGAACAGCCAAAAATCTTAGCGGGTGATTGGTCCAATCTTTTCTGGTTGTCAAATCTCTCTGATTTTTTTAACATATTATATATCAATACGTTATGAAGGAAAAGATCTTTTTTATGAAGTATCCAGGTAAATAAAAGTTATTACCTCTAAATTCATCTTTTTTGGTGGGGGGTTTAATAAAAAATTCCTCCCCTGAAGTAAGCACTACCTCGCGGACCGGGCTTATTTCTCTGAACAAAGAAAAACAAACAGTCTAATTTTCTCCAAGCTAAGCCATCTCTGCTAAGTCGGCTTCATCTCAATCTCGGCTAGGAACAGCTCAGTATTCCCCTACCCGGTTAAAAAGAAAGATAGACCGGGAAGAAACAGAAAAAATAAAGGCCCTCAACATTAAAGGAGTCTTTCTAAAAAGAGAAACCAAACGTTTTTATCCTTTTAAATAGTTAATATTTGACCCTCCTTTTTTGCTATGCCATTATATAATTCCAAATTTTTGTCGAGGAGAAATTATGATTTTTGGGTTCCTAAAAAGCGCTCATGACGCCCACACTCTTGGTCTTAACCATGTCAGTCAGCTTCTTCAACAGTGTGGTTACCCTACCTTTGTGGCATCTATGGAAGAGGCCCGGGCCGTGGATTATCTAGAGCAAGATTCTTCTTTTGTCCACCTTAAAAATTGGCTCCACAGAAATAAAATCACTCATTTAGGCTTTAGCTATCGTCTTGATCCCCATCAGGGGCTCAATTTATTTGAACGATTGATCTGGCGGCTCAATCAAGATCCCCTTCTTTCTCCCGCTCAAGGAGGACAAATCAAACAACTTTTTTTTGCCGGCTTGCCCCCAACTTGTGAATTGGTCAAACAGAAATTCGGTCAAGACGTTATTACTTTCCAGGGAGACGAGTCTCCTCGCGAAACCTTAACCAAACTGGGTGTGCCTGAAAATATTATTCCTCGTTCCATCAAAGAAGGTTCCCAATATGACGAAATCAGGTTGAGTTTTGGTCAAAAACTAATTCGGGAAGAAAAACACTTAGCCATCAAACCCTTTCCTCATCTGAATTATCCTGATTATGGCCTACGTCATGATCATTTAATAAAACGTCTGAAAGCTGCCTATTTAGTTGGTCGATTACCTCTTTTTCGGGCCCATGTTGGACCATACCATCCAGATCGAGAAAGAGCCTTGTCCTTATTTTCCACTTGGTTAAAGAAGTTATCTCAGTCCAGGTTTTTGGATATTGTCTCGGTTGGTTCTTCGCAATTGAGTCAATCCCACTTTGGGCTTCCCTGGGACAACTTACCTAACGGAGGAGGTGTTCCTTACAACAATGAGTTTGAGTTACGAGCCATTCAAGAAGATGCTCGCCCCATGCTCGTTAGGGCTTACTCAGCCACTAATCGGATACCTCAGGTGGCCCGCATCTTGGAAGAAAACTTAAACATGGCCTGGCATGCCCTTTCTCTATGGTGGTTCAACCAACTGGACGGGCGGGGCCCTCTTTCGCTAAAGGAAGGACTTGCCCAGCATTACGAAACAATTAAATATATTGCCTCCGTAAATAAACCTTTTGAACCCAATACGCCTCATCATTTTGCTTTCCGAGGAAGTGACGACCTGACTTACGTGGCTACAGCCTATTTGGCCGCTAAAACCGCAAAACTCCTTGGCATTAAGTATTTGGTTCTTCAGAATATGCTCAATACACCTCGCTCAACCTGGGGAATCAGGGACTTAATCAAAGGCCGAACCCTCCTTCGTCTCGTTAGATCACTAGCTGAACCTGATTTTAGAATTATCTACCAACCTCGGGCAGGTCTTGACTACTTTTCTCCGGATCTGGATAAAGCCCGGGCTCAACTAGCCGCGGTGACCGCCTTGATGCAAGATATGGAACCAGACAACCCCACCAGTCCTGAAATTATTCATGTTGTCAGTTACTCTGAAGCTCAATTCCTAGCCACTCCTGAAATAATCAATGAAAGCATCCAAATTACCCGGGCGGCGCTCCAATATTACCCAGAATTCAAAGATAAAGAAGGCCTGGTGGAAATCATTCTCAGTCCTAATCTCCAAGAGGAGACCGAGGCCTTTTTCCAGGAAGCTCGTCTCTTTATTCAAGAAATAGAAAAATCAATTCCTGATCTCTATACTCCTGAAGGACTTTTTCAAGCCTTCCGTCAAGGCTATTTTCCTGTACCCTATCTCTGGGGAAAAAGACAAGAATTTCCCTTGGCCGTCAACTGGACGACCCGGTTAATTGATGGTGGAATATTTGTGGTTGATGAAAGAGGAGAAAAAATGACGCTTAAGCAGCGCCTGGAGCGAATAAAAGCTACGAAAATTAGTTGAGTGGCGGTGGAGTTTTATGTTATAAAAATAAATCTTAATCTGAAGATATGGCTAAAACAAGAATAATCAAGCCTAAGAATCATCTATATTTCACTACCCTGCCTTCTCCAAAACTTGCCGTAAGGGAGTAAATCTATGGAGCAATTCTACATCGCTTTAACCCAATGGGTCACTTCAACTGCCGATCATATTTGGTCATATATGCTCTTCGTCCTTTTTGCTGTGGGTGCCTGGATGACAATCAAAACTCGTTTTATCCAATTTTTCCGTCTTAAGGACGGAATGAAACTCATCTTTGCTGGCTTTCTAGGCAAGCAAAAGGGCAAAAAAAGAGAAGGTGACGTTTCCCCCTTTGCCGCTCTTTCCACTGCTTTAGCCGCCACGGTGGGCAATGGCAACATAGGGGGGGTAGCCACGGCTCTTTTTACTGGAGGGCCGGGGGCTATTTTTTGGATGTGGATTTGTGGCTTTGTAGGTATGGCCACTAAGTACTCGGAAGCTCTCTTAGGAGTCAAGTTCCGGGAGAAGTATCCCGACGGCACTATTGCTGGCGGCCCTATGTATTATATTAAAAATGGAATCAAATATAAGAAATTAGCCCGTGTTTTAGCCCCAACCTTTGCCATCTGCGGCGCTTTTGCTGCCCTTTTCGGTACAGGGAACATGATGCAGGCCAATCAAATGGCTTTAGCTTTTAACAGCGAATTTGGTGTCCCCAAAATGATAACCGGAATAATTGTCACCGCCTTAGTGGCCCTGGTTATCATTGGAGGCATCAAAAGAATTGGAGCAGTAGCAGAAAGATTAGTCCCGACTATGGTGATCTTGTATTTTGTCTTCGGGTTTATTGTTATTTTTGCTCATATTACAGAAATACCTCAGGCATTTCTCCTTATTTTTAAACACGCTTTTACTCCCTCAGCAGCTCTAGGGGGCTTTATGGGGGCCACTGTTAAGCAAGCACTTTCTATGGGCTTCCGCCGCGGGTTATTAACTAATGAAGCCGGTCTGGGTAGTGCCCCAATTGCTCATGCCGCTGCCCAAACCCCCTCTCCTGTTCACCAGGGCTTGATTGGCATCGGAGAAGTCTTTATTGATACCATCGTTGTCTGCAGCATAACCGCTCTTATTAATCTTTCGACCGGCATGTGGCAAAGCGGTCTGGATGGAACAGCCATGACCGCTGCTTCCTTTTCCAAAACAATTCCTATTGCCGGGGGGCTGGTGGTAGCTTTATCTTCGTTCCTCTTTGGCTATTCCACTCTCCTCGGCTGGTATTACTATGGTGAGCAATGTATGAAATACCTCTTCGGCATTAAAATTACTTATCCTTACAGAATAATCTATGTAGTTTTAGTCTTCGTCGGCTCTCTGATCTCAATTCAATTAGTGTTCTTCATTGGGGATATTGCCAATGCCTTTATGGCCTTGCCGAATCTAATCGCCTTAACTCTTCTAAGTGGTATCGTCGCTCAAACTACTTCCTCTTTCTTTAAAAAATATCCCCGTCTCGAAGACTTCAAAGACTAATTTAAATTTGTCGCTTCGGGAGGCATAATTATAGTGCCCTCCGTCGGATCTCCATAAACTTTAGCTTCTCCTTTTAAATAAAACATCCCCACAAGCGCGGCTGTAGCTGCGTCTAATTCATGAACTGAACAATCAGAGGAAAGCCCCTCTAAGCCTAATTTTCTTAAACCTTCATAAAGAGCTTTTCGGTTTTTTCTGGCTCGAGGTAAGCCTAAAATATCTTGAGCTCCTCCGGGATAGACTTCTATCACTTTAAAGCCTTGCTTTTCCATTATTGTTTTTAAAGCCACTCCTCGCTTAGTTAACTCCCTCATGGAATTGAAATTTAAAGGGAAAAGTCTAATATTTTTTCGCCGTAAGGCCAGATCACATTCCCGCCAGGCGGGAACTGCTTGAACTCCAGAGTTCTGATAGTCACGGGGATAACTTAAGGGGGCATCAATCGCCACAATATCAGGTTGAAATATCTTAACCAAACGAATTATTTCATTATCGGTATAAAGAACAAAAGTCCTGACCTCCTTCCCCCACCAAAGACATATTCCCGATGGCCGAGAAGATTTTCCGGCCAAATCCAATCCAATGAGACAATAGTGAAAACCCCTCATTTTAAAGCTTAATTTAAAATTAAATTATAGTTAAACTCTATATAATAGAAAAACATGGCTCAGATACTGCGTCCAACATTTTGGTGTCAGACACCGCCAATATGTGCAATATGTATTTGTATTGTGTCGCATAATATTTGGGTGTCTGACACCTTAATTTTGGGTGTCTGACACTTTTACACACCTTTCACCTTTGAGTTCTAG
>QMPV01000121.1 GCA_003648765.1 Candidatus Aminicenantota bacterium | reverse complement strand
GGACAGGCCACTCCGGTGAGGACTTTAAAAGGAGCTTGCTTAATGCCTCGATTCGCTGTATTAAGGAGAGTATTAAGTTCTTGCTGAATTCGTTCGGCCAACAGACTACTTTGTTTAAGATAAGCAGTCTGGGCCATATCCCAGAGAATCATTTTAATATCTTCCTCATTTTCAGGATCAGCAATCTTTCTCTCCAATTCTGATGAATTATTCTCCAGGTAGGCCAAGCGCCGGGCTTCTTCATCAGTGGCATTCAAACTTAAAAAAAACACTTCCGATCCGTGGGCATTCGGACGATAAGAACTATTAACGTGAATACTAACAAATAAATCAGCTCGATTGTTATTAGCAATCGCCGCTCGGGTGTCCAAAGGAACATCGATATCCTCTTCTCGGGTCAATATCACTCGATAAGCCATATTCCGACTGATAATTTCTTTTAACTTAAGAGCGATATCTAAGGTGATGTCCTTCTCTAGAGAACCTAACTTGCCTCGGGCGCCGCTTTCAGTACCCCCGTGGCCAGGGTCGATAACTATAGTTTTAATGGCTGAAGAAAGATATTTTTGACCCTCTGCCGGCCCCACTGGCGGGAGGGGTGATTTAGGCTGAGGTGAGGAAGGAGAAGATTCATCAGGCTGGACAGTAGCTGATTTTTTAGAAGGATAAATATCAATGATCAACCGGGGGGGCTCATTGAAAGTAAAAGACTCATAAGTAAATTCAGCCGGTCGGACCTGGATGGAGACTAAAAAAGTTTCGGCATTTTTTGCCCACCCGATAGACTTCACTACTTGACTCTTGAAAGGATCCTTCTTAAGACGAGTTTCTTCTGGTAAACGAAGGCGAACCAATAAAAGTGAAGCTGAGCGCTCGATGGAACTACTTAATGGCTGATCCGAATAAAAAATCACTCGAGTAAAATTTTGTTCATCTTTAATCGCCACTCGCAAAAAAGAAGAACTGGCTTTCAAAAAAGGGGAAGTGAAATAAGCCAAAAGAGAAAAAAACAAGAGAAGGAACAAGCCAATAAATCCAGTTCTCTTCTCTTTACTCAACTCTATCCTTTAGTCCTGCCAATTTTTTATCCATATTGGCTAAATTAAATATCTTGGAGGCGGCGGGAATCGAACCCGCGTCCGAAGGCCTTCGACTCGAGGCCTCTACATGCTTATCCTCTTCTTTAACCTTCGCGGCCAAGCTCCCGAAGAGGAAGGGCACTCTGCCGCTAGCCTTGATCTAATTTCGCTTCCCGGGCTCAAGGCCAACCCGAGTTGCTATCCTGCTCACCGACGCCTCTCAAGGGCCGCAGGAAAACCCAAGAGAGACGGCCTGCCTTCAATTAGGCAGCAACAGGCAGAGTTTCTGCACTTCTTTTGGTCCACCTGTTTAACGAGGTTGGTGGGACCTCGGCATGCAGCCTCTATCTCATTGCCTCCGTCGAACCCATTTCGCCCCCAACTCTTTCTGCCCGAGGGTCCATCAATTAAATTAAATGTCAATTAAATTATAAGGAAGAAGAGCAAAATTTGTCAAACTAAGCTTATCTCCAACAACCGCCTCTTCTTTAGAGCCCAACACAGAGATTTTAATAAAATCAAACTTTTTCTAGTATAGCCAAGACTCAAGTTAAAAAGAATTTAGAAGCCATAGAAGTGGCCATTTTTGCCTTCCAAAACTCATTAATAAAAATAACATCAATAAAAATAATTTTATTTGCTTTCAATAATTGTTGTTTGGTTTTATTCAATAGTAGAAAAAGGCAAATAGTTATTACACCCAGGTTAGGGCCTAAGAAAAGCCAACCTTTACTTCCTCCCTCACCTTTGGTATAAATGAGGCTCAACTGTTCGTGTAGACAAAGAAGAAGAGATCACCCGTATGGTTCATTTTTTTCTCATCGTTTTTCTTTCCCTGACTTCAATTAACCTTTCTTCTGCCGACCATTTTTATCCTGAAAAGTGGCCTCTTCTGACCACCTTTTCTCTTCGCCAGTGGCAATTAGACCAAATCCCAGGAGGAAAGTTTTTCCCTACCTTCTTTGAAAATCTGGCTCCTTATACCACTTTTTTAACTGAAGAAAACAACGGCTTTGCTTTGGTTGATCCCCCCCGAGTTTATTTCGACGGCGAGTCCTGGCAGCAATTCTCCTGGTCACTCAATCAGCTGCCCATAAACTCGGCTCTTATGCCAGGTACTCCTGGAGTAATGCCTCCTTTGGGGATTATCGATTCCTTTAATCTTATTCGGACAAGTCCTCTCAACTGGCAGCAAGGCCTGAATTTCTCTCTCCAATCTCCCCAAGCCTCGCCTCCTGTCCGGATCACTCTCTCCCATGTCTGGCCTAACATGAAAGGCCAGATCCCTGGGGCTCGCTTTATGCTCCAACCTCATGCCACTACCTCGGAAAGAAATCTTCTTTTATATAATTCCCGTCGCCAATTCACTCGGAACTACTTCCTCGATTTTGTTTGTTCTCATCTCAGTGAGTCCTGGTCGGCCATCCTGGGAGGAACATATTTTCAGGCTAACCGGCGCTTCAACGATTTTCAGCAGGCCGAGGCCACCTTCGAAGAGCCGGCCAAACTTATTCTTCTGGGGACAGGAGTAACCAAAAATTTTTCTCAAGTCAAACTAAATTGGCTAGCCCTTTTTAACCATCTAACCCGCCATAATTTTAATGCTGAACTCGGCCGCCTCCCGCTGGAAACGCTCTCTTTGAAGCGAACTTCCTTTTTTTCTGGAATCAACTTGGCCTCTTCGGGGTGGCAAGCTGATCTCTCTTTTCTGGTGGAAACTAATCATCTCACCCCGCAGATGATTAATTTTTCCAAAGATCTAGTGGACCATGACGGTGAAGGCTTTTGGCCTTTTACTCGCTGGGGAAGTTTTACCGCTACCACCTGGCGAGGAAAATTCTCTGGACCTTTTTTCAAGCCAACTTCTCACTCTTTTTCTCTCCAAGGCTATCTTGATTTTAAATACAGTCTGCTGGCGGCTCGGGAATCAATCCATCAAAACAACCCTATTTATTTTAAAGGCCAACCTTATCAAGTAATTCTTTGGCAGCCAGGCCAGTCTTATCAAAATACTAACAGTTCTTTCCGAGGAGGGCTGCTCGGCGATTGGTCAGCTAGTAAAAATCTCTCCTTCCGGTTCAAACTTTTTCTCCAAACCGCTTGTCTCCGCTTTAGTCACAAAGCAGCTAATCTCAATTTCATCCAACCCGGTTTTGATCTAGGTATAACTTTTTCTCCCTATCAATCCCTCCAATTTCTCCTCGCTTACGGCCAGCTTCCCTGGGAAATAAGAGAAAATCTAAATTTTTTCCTCGAAAAACAAAGCCCCAAAGGAAAAATCTATTTCTGGTCTGACAACAACCAGGATGGATTGTTTCAGCCAGGCGAGGAAACTTCACTCTACCGATTAACCGGGGGACCGGCCCATTCTCCCGCCTCAGAGCTTAAGTCACCGGTCAATCGGCGTCTTCTGTTTGTATTTCATAGTCCTCTCTCCTCCACTTTCCATCTTCAATTGACCAGCACTATTAAAGAGGTCAAGAACAACTTTTGGGTGAAATTCAAAAACAATTATGGTCATTACATGACTCTCAAAGATAAATCTCTTTTTCATCTTGACCGACCAGCCACCTGTTTCCTCCTTAGCAATTACTCTTTCCCTGATAAACCCTTTTATGCTGAACTGACTCTCCATCTCTTCGGTGAGCGGCCAGAAAAGTGGTATTTTTCTTTTTCCTTTATGGCTCATATAGGCATGGGATACACTAGCTTTGGCAATGGACCCACAGCTAATGACATCGGTCTCATCGACGAATCCCAGGCCTTTCCCAATTCCTGGATTAATGGATATGGTCGGGTGGATGGTGATCGCGCCTTTGTCGGCAAAATGTTCTTCGGCTTCTACCTCCACCCTCGTTTATTCCTCAGTGCCAGTTTAAAATACAGGGACGGTCATCCTTTTGCCTTCATCGACACCTACCAGATAGGTGAAGAACGCCTTTTCGTTTTTCAGACGATTCAAGCTGAAAACAAAAAAGGGATAAAAGGAGGACCCCGCGAGGATTATCTTTCGGATATCAGTCTAAAATTAACCTATTTATTGCCTTTAAAACAGCCTCGGATTGATCTCTCCCTTTCCTTGTTTAACGCCTTTGATTTCGGGAGTGAACTATCGGAATATGTTTTTTCCGGAGGAAAAAGATATGCTCTTGAACTTCAGATACCCCGTTCCCTCCGCCTCAATCTACAAATCAATTGGTAATTATTCCTGAGCGTCTCTCTTTCTTCAGGAAAAATATTGGAAGCTAAAAAAGTCTATGGTTAATTTCTAATTTCGCTTCTGGGCCATAATGAGGACTAACTCAATCACTCCTCAATATCCATTATTACCTTGAATCCTATTTTCGAAATCAAAAATTGAGACCGCGGTGGCTGTTTGATTCTCCTGTTACCTTATTAAGAAATCTGGCTGATTTATGAGGAAGGTAATTATGGCGGGGCCGACGAGACTTGAACTCGCGACCTCCGGCGTGACAGGCCGGCGTTCTAACCAGGCTGAACTACGGCCCCACCGCGGGGAGGATGGAAAAATATTAGATTCTTTCCCTTTTTTTGTCAAGAGTAATTGGACCTACCTGGCCCCCCGGGCTAGACATTCTCTCTAAAGCGGCTATCCTCTCTTCAATTGGGGGATGGGTCCGAAAAAGACGATTCACCTTTCCCTGAATATTCTCAAGGGGATTAACAATATAAAGATGAGCCGTGGCCTTATTAGCCACTTCAAGTGGCTCTTTATCCTGGGCAATCTTTTTCAAAGCAGAAGCTAAGCCAGGGGGATACCGAGTAAGCATCACTCCTTGGGCATCAGCCAAAAATTCCCGTCTTCGGGAAAGGGCCAAGCGCAGGAGCTGAGCGATGAGTGGAGAAAGGACGGCCAAAAGAAGAGCGACTAAAGCTAGAATTATTCCTAGATCACCTTTACCTCTTTTGGCTCGCCGACGGTCGCCAAAACGTCCCCAGAAAAAACTCCTTAAGAGCCAATCGCTCAAGAGAACAACTACTCCCACCATGACCACAGCCAGAGTCTGTAAAAGGATATCATAATTTTTTATGTGAGCCATTTCGTGGGCAATCACCCCTTCCAGTTCCAACCGGTTTAACTTCTCCACTAATCCTCGGGTAACCACGATGACCGCTTTCTCAGGATTTCTGCCAGTGGCGAAAGCATTAGGAGCAGTATCTTCAATCAAGTAACAGCGAGGTGGCGGTAATCCTGCGGCTAAGGCTAATCCCTCGACTGTATGAAATAAATAGGGATATTCCTCGCGCCGTAACGGCCTCGCCCGGCTTAAAGCCAGGACAATTTTATCACTGGAGTAATAACTTCCCCAAGCCATCCCACCGGAAATAACGGCCGCCACAATTAAAGCCTCTATTCCCCAGCCAATCTGGCGGCCCAAAATCCAAGTCAAGGCAAAAATTAATAACAGAAAAATCAAGACCAGGAAAAAAGATTTTCTCTTATTGGCAGCTATCTGTTCATACATGCTGCTTCTTTCCCCGACCAATCGGAGCAAAGATGGAAAATCAATAAAAAGAGTAATCTCTCCAACGAATTAAAATGAAACTTTGACTGGTTCCCGGGCAGCTGATTCTTCAATTTCAAAGTAATCTTTTTCGGCAAAATTAAATATCCGGGCAATAAGATTTGAAGGAAATACTTGAAGTTTAGTATTAAATTTCATGACCATATCATTATAGAATTGTCGGGCATAAGCAATTTTACTCTCCGTGCCCGCCAACTCTTCTTGCAACATTAAGAAATTCTGATTAGCTTTTAGTTCAGGATAATTTTCTACGACCGCAAATAAAGATTTTAAGGCGCCGCTTAAAAGATTCTCTGCTTCTCCTTGCTCCTTAACTGTCTGAGCATTAATAGCTTTAGCTCGCGCCTCTGTCACCTTTTCGAAAACTTCCCGTTCATGTTGGGCATAACCTTTGACTGTCTCCACCAGATTGGGAATTAAATCATAGCGCCTCCGGAGCTGAACATCTACCTGAGCCCAAGCATTATCGCACCGGTTCCTCAGGGTGATAAGTCGATTGTAAAGCCCAATTCCTACTACCAGAACCAGGCCAATAATAATCAAGATGACCACTAAAAAACCCATTATTTTCTCCTGCTTAAGTCTGAATTTCTTATCTAGTAAATAATCTTACGAAATAAATGTCAATATTATTCAGGTTTATGGTAATAATGAAGAGCTCGAGGTTGGGTCTTCGCTGCTCACCTTTGACTTCTTTTGACTTAAAGAAAAAACTTCTTGAGGAAGAAGTCATCGGCTAGCTGGTTCAAAATCGTCCTGCCCCTTCTCTGACCACATTTAATTATTTATTTATATCTCTTTCCTATATCTAGCCTATATCTAGATCTAACTTGAGACTGGCCTGATGCGTTAGGAAAAGCTGGCTTTAAGAAATATTTTTTGGCTTTGTCTCCAAGTGACGGGAAACAAAATCGAACGAAAGGCGAAGGAGAATGTCGGAGCAACCTTGAAGATTTAGCCTTCCGGAACCCTCCTTCAAGGGAACCCAACCGCCTCGGG
>QMPV01000120.1 GCA_003648765.1 Candidatus Aminicenantota bacterium | reverse complement strand
TCCTCGACGAAGTCATCCCCAAACTGGTACTTTTATTCGCCTTCTAGAACCAGGGGAATATACCATAAAAGTCTCGGCTCCTGGTTATCAGTCAAATTGGCGGAAGATCCAAATCAAAGATAAAATGGAAGATGTTACTCTTTACCTGCTATCTCTAGAAGGAGTCCAACCCCGCTTTTTCAATCCTGAAACCTGGCGCAAATCAGGCCAAAAAAGATAAGCCGATTATCTGACCACCCTCTTGAAAGAAGAGTTCCCTTCCCTCCAAAATATTATGAAATTATTATTTTCCTTCTTCCCCTTCCAAAAAAGTCTAAATATTTTTCCTAAATCAAATTAATAAACGCGAAAAGTACTAGTGGCTACAACTGTTTCTCCTCCAAATGGGGCGATTTGTTCAGCATACACAATTAGTTTATAAATTCCCTTTTTACTGAAGAAAACACTCTTATTTCCATAAACATAATAAATAGTAACGATAATTGTACTTCGGCTTAAGTACTTCAGTGGTATAAGTGTAATATTCGGGGCCAGTAATAATAAAATGGAGTCTCATATTGGTTTTCCACATAACCGTAAAAGTAGCAAAGAAATATATCTCTTTGGTTGTAGCGTAATGGATCATATTGACATCGTAATAGTCTTCAGGTTCACCATCACTTATAGTAAAAGCATTGGTGACAATGACTCCTGGCTTTTCCCCTTTCATCACTTGCGAATAGAAATCAGGCTGCGGAGCAATTTCCATTGGCTTAGCCACATAACCCTCAAATACCTGTTGACTGTTATCCCCAAAAACAGGGCTTAACAGTAAACACACTGCTACAAAAACTAAACATTTGTGTTTCATAAAAACCTCCTTTTTGTTTTTTGTTGTATTAAATCTCCAGAAAAAGAAAAAGGGAATTTATTTTTTCTTCTCCATACCTTCAGTGGGGTTGACAGTTGTCTCGGAGTAAATTTAAATCTAAAGAGTAAATTTAAACCTTAAGATACTCAAATGGATAAAACTTAGCCCTCTTTTCCTTTTCCCTGATATGGAATTCAGACTAGATTTGGCAAAATTCTTTTATAAAATAAAACCATGTTTAAGGAGGTATCCATGAAAAAAAGTTTTATTCCAGTTTTCCTAGTGGCCTGTCTGAGCATCTTTTTTCTATCGGCCACCAAAGAGAAAAATTTCAATGGAGTCTATCTTAATCTAGGCAATCTTTACCGGCTCTCTCACGCGGTTACGCGCTCGATCAGCCCGGAAAATTTCACGGGGGAAAAAGGCAAGGGGGGGATGTCGATTGATGGTCCGGCCAAAAAAGCCGCCCGGGATTTAGGTCAAGGCTGGAAAGTCTCGCCTTATATTCATATTGAACCAGGCGAAACTTTTGTCTTAGCCGATATTAAAGGCCCAGGAGCCATTCAGCAAATCTGGATGACTCCCTCAGGTAATTGGCGCTTCGCCATTCTAAGATTTTATTGGGATGGAGAAAAAGAACCTTCTGTAGAAGTTCCGGTGGGTGACTTTTTTGCCTGTGGCTGGGGGAAATATGCCCAGGTTTCCTCACTAGCGGTTTGTGTCAATCCTGGAAGTGGTCTTAACTGTTACTGGGTAATGCCCTTCCGCAAATCCTGTAAAATTACTATGGAAAACCTCGATGAAAAGAGAATGACCCTCTACTATCAGATTAATTACACCCTAACTGAAATCCCCGACGACGCCGCTTACTTTCACGCCCAATTCCGCCGCACCAATCCCCTGCCCTATAAATCAGTCTACACCATTGTTGATGGCATTAAAGGCTGGGGACATTATGTGGGCACTTATATGTGCTGGCAATCCAACAATAATGGTTGGTGGGGCGAAGGAGAAATAAAATTCTATATTGATGGCGACAAAGATTTCCCCACTATTTGCGGCACAGGCACTGAAGATTATTTCTGCGGCTCCTATTGCTTCACTGTTGAAGGAAAATACCGGCCCTTCACCACGCCCTATTCGGGAATGCCCCAAGTAATTATTCCTGACGGATTATGGCAATCCCAACAACGTTTCGGCCTCTACCGGTGGCACATCATGGACCCGATTCGTTTCGAAAAAGATTTACGGGTGACTATTCAAGCCCTGGGTTGGCGCTCGGGAGGCAGGTATCTACCTCTTCAGGACGACATCTCCTCAGTAGCTTTTTGGTATCAGCAGGAGCCCCACGCCAAATTTCCACCTCTCCCCAGTAAAGATGAGCTGGAGATAATCTAAAACAGTTTCTCCTCAGGTAATAAAACCGAAAACAAAAAATCTGCAACAAGCTCCTTACTTTCTAAAAATAATTCTAGGTTTTAAAAGAAAAATTACTTCTCCCTTAACTCGACAAGCTCTATCCTCACTCACCCCTATGATGAAGAAGAAATCTCGTCTCTCTTCTCACTCTAATTTATTAATTTATTTGACCATCTTGTCAGAAAAACAAGACAGAGATGCCGGCAGATCAGGAAAGTCAAGCTTAAATCAACCTCTGAAATTTCTAAAATAAACTAAGAAAGTCGCTTTTCCTTGAGGCCCAGAATTGGAAATAATTCAATTTTCAATTTGACTCTAATAAAGAAAAGAACAAAATTAAGCCCTTACTTTCTTTGAACACAGACAGCGTTTCCCTCAACTTTCCTGGGAAAAACGCTTTTCTAATTAGAACGAGTTCAGCTCTAAATCATTCCGCCGCGACTTCTTCTGGAGTAAGATGATCGCAGCACTCGAAAGGAATATTCAGCTCTTCAGCCAAGGCTTTCAAGGCGCCCAGGTGATCTCCCAGAACGGTCATGGGATGGTTGGAGTTAATCATCATTTCAATTCGACCACAGAGCCGCAAGTACCAATGGGGCCATTCAGGGTTACACTTGGCTGAACGCTGCCTCCATTCCTCCTCCGTGGGGATATCGGTTACTCCCCGGCCGGCCGCCAAATAAAGTTGGTTGTGGCGGTAGGAGAAGCGAGCCCAAGTGACCACGCCTGGAGTCCGAACCACTACTGAACAAGTACCACCTCCCTGTTTGAAATACATATATGGCTGCCGTTCCGACCACGCTCCCTCCAGTGAGTCATGCCGGCCAAAGGCAAAATAAGGAGCCAGAGCTCCTGAATTCACAAACCAGTAAAGACCTTTCTCCAGATCCCAATAACGGAGATCATTAAAGCCTACCGGTTCTCCCTGATTAAGGAGTTTCAGAACTTGCATAGTAACAGCTGCCCCATCGTCCACCTCAGTAGCCGCCACTATTGTCTGGCCATCGGATTCCGGACGAAGCTTATTATTCAAAAGACCCAGGGTTAAATCAGTGGTAGGATAATGCTCAATCCAATCGAGCTGGTCCTGCACTCCAATAAAATCCAATCCAAACTGTTGACGGAGTTCCAATAGAGCAAAGTAAACTTTCATCTGGAAAAGAACCATTTCCCGGGTGAGGTCCTTTTTGGGGTCCGAGCCTAAGCGTAAATCCATTCCTTTCTCAATTAAAAAATCCAGGGTTTTGGCGGCTCGGTCATCAGGAACCTTTTCAGCCATTTTCAAAAGCCGCAGACCGTCAAATCCTTCTCGAGCGATACCAAAATACTCCAAGAAATCTGCTTCAGAAATTTTATTCCACATCTCCATGGACCGGGGACCAATAGCGCCATAGATTGAACCACGAAGCTGGCTAATAACTTCTCTAGCCTTTTGTCGATCGGCTGGAGTAACCTCGACCTCAATTGGTTGGGGTAATTCAGGCTGGTATTTCCCCTCCCGCAGAAAGCATTCGATTGCTTCCTGATAAGCGGCCTGGTCCTCAAAATGCTCAATAAAAAGCCGACTCGTCTGAATACCAACATGTTCAGTGCCAGAAGCAGCCGCCAGCAAACCTACTGCTCCTGGATAATCCGGAATAGCACTGCCGATCATTAATTTTGGTACTTCCGCCGGTAATTGCCACATGGGACTTACCGAAAAGTCGGGATAAGCCCAACCGGCGATGAAATTAATAAATCTTTCTCCTTTGGCTCTCTGAATAACTGACATACCTTCCGCTACACTAGCCACTGGCTTATCCGGGTTAAGCACATGAGGCTCCCAACCGCATTTTCGAATAACTTCCATTAAAAGCTGTAATTGCTGGGTGGCCACCGGCCAAACCACAGCATTGGCCTCTTGCCGGGCATCCAGTGGCAGATAAATATCAACTATATTATTCACTTCAAACCTCCTTCTTAGCTAAAAATAATAATTCTATAATAATTCTATTTTTCCCTCTCTTCTTTTCCTTCTTCCAGCCACTCTCCTCCTTGCTCTATATTTTCTCGGGTAAATACTCGCGAGGGCAACTTAATTTCTTTGGGGACTGAACGGCCATTAAGAATATCCAAAGCCACTTGAATGGCTTCTTTACCTCCCGTGGGATATTCAAAACTGGCTTCTAGAATGCCTTGCCGGACATAGACTTGTCCCTCATGGGGCAAGCCATCAATGCCTACAAAAATTATTTCTTTTTCCCGGCCGGCGGCTTTGGCCGCTAAATAAGCTCCGTGGGCCCCAGGGTCATTATGGGCGTAAACCAAATCTATCTGAGGAAAACGGGCCAGAGCAGATTCCATTTCCCTCCGGGCCTCGGGTTCCAACCATTTCATGTCAGCCTCAAAAATGACTTCAATCCCACTGCCCTTGATACCTTCCCGAAAACCAGAATGTCTATCCTGTCCAGGCGTAGAAGTCATTAAGCCTTTTAATTCGACCACTTTCCCCTTGCCTCCTAAGCGCTTCACCACCCATTCTCCAACCGCCCGGCCGATCTTTTTATTGTCGGCCCCGATGAAACAAGTATATTTGTCTCCTAAAATCCGGCGATCCAAGACGATTACCGGAATCCCCCGATCATACGCAGCGGCTATAGGAGGAGTTAGAGGAGCTGCTTCTTTGGGGGAAACAATCAATAAATCTACCCCCATATTGATAAATTCTTCGATTTGAGCCCGCTGTCTCAAGGAGTCATTCTGGGCATCCTTAAAAATAACTTTTATTTCCGGATGTTTAGCGGCCTCATTTTTTATATCTAGATTCATTTGAACCCGCCATGGCTCTCCTAGGTTGCATTGACTCATGCCAATTATCCACCGGGGTTGACTCCTAGTTGCCTCGGGCTGCCTCTTTTCAATAGCTTCCTCTTTTCGGCAGCCCATAAAAACCACTAAAAAGCTCGATATAACCACAGCTAATAAAATTAGCTTTTTCATTTCTTCTCCTTTCATTGTCGAAATTTCTGAAACAAAACAGCACCGATGATTATAATTCCCGTCAACATCAAACGGCTAGCTTCACCCACGGCGTTAATGCTTAAGACTTTTTCCAGATAACCGATGGTAATTGCTCCGATAAAAGTTAAACCAATGCCGCCCCGGCCACCCATTAAGTTGGTCCCGCCGATAACGACAATAGCAATAGCGGTTAACTCATAAGTCAAACCAGCCTCAGGGTCTCCCTGGAGTTCCTGAGCTGCCTGACAGATACCAGCTACTGCACAGAAAAGACCGCTTAAACCGTAGGTCAACAATTTGGTGGCTACCACTGGAATTCCCGAAAGGCGAGCGGCCTCTTCATTGCCGCCAATAGCATAAATGTAGCGTCCCCAACGGAGTTTGGCCAAAATAAGCCAGCTGAGGGCGATACAGAAAAAAAAGATTAAGGTTACAACCGCTATATTGCCCCCCAAAATTTTTGAATTTAAAAAATTAAAAAAAGCCGGCACTTCCTGATAAACATAAGTTCCGTCAGGCTGAAGCACAGCGGTGGAGATTTTTTGGCCCCCAGAAACCCACTTAGCCATACCTCGGGCAAAAACCATCATAGCTAAGGTGGCGATAAAAGGCTGAATTCGAAAATAAGCTACCAACCCTCCCGAAGCTACTCCACAGACAAGCCCGGCCAATAAGGTTACCCCAACTGCCAGAAAAGGTGACCAATGTAGCTGCAAAGAAAACAAAGCAAAAAGAACAGCTGTAAGGCCAAGAATACTCCCCACTGAAAGATCAATCCCAGCAGTGATAATGACGAGGGTCATGCCGCAGGCCAGGATACCAAAGACGGAAATCTGACGAAGCATATCCCGATGGGTATCCCACTTGAAAAAAGCTTGGTCTGCATTAAAAATCACGCCGAGCAGAATAACAAAAGCCAAGGCGGCCAGAGCTCGGGTAGTGGGAGATTGGAAGACAGCTCGCCACGAAGGAAAGAAAGCTTTTTTTCTTGGCTTTTCCACTTCTTTATTATCTCCTGCCCATAGCTGCTTGCAAAATATTTTCTTGAGAAGCTTCTTCTCGACTAAATTCTTGCATTACTTGACCGCGATGCAGGACTAAAATTCGATCAGCCATAGCTAGAAGCTCGGGCAACTCTGAAGTAATTAAAAGTATTGACTTACCTTCAGCGGTCCAGCGATTCATTAAATTGTAAATCTCATATTTAGCTCCGACATCAATACCCGCCGTGGGCTCATCCAAGAGTAACACCTTAGGAGAGATCATCATCCATTTGGCTAAAATTACTTTCTGTTGATTACCCCCAGAAAGTGTCTGGACTTCCTGCTCCAGAGATTGAATTTTTATCTGCAAAGCTTGAACCATTTCTGCAATCGCAGCTCTTTCTCTTTGAGCATC
>QMPV01000119.1 GCA_003648765.1 Candidatus Aminicenantota bacterium | reverse complement strand
AAAAAACAAGTAATTTGTTTCTTTAGATATTCAAAAGTGAATTGTGAAAACCCGTCCCCGAAGATCGACGGGGAGGAATTTATTTATCTTTATTTTTTTCTGCTCGAGTTTGTTCTTTGTCTTTTTTGGCCTTCATTAAAAGTTTTTTAGTTCGTTCTCGAAGATGTTTTTTGAGCTGGAGATGGGGAATCCCTTCTTTGAGCCACATCGGCGCTGGTTTACCTTTGAGATAATGGTCGAAAAATTCCATCATCCGAACGGTGTAGTCTTTTTGATTGGGTAATTTTCGCAGACCATGATTTTCGCCTTTATATTGAAGCATAATCACTGGTTTTTGGAGGCGCCGGAGAGTGTTATAGTACTCAATACCCTGATTCCAATCCACGGCTCCGTCTTTGTCATTATGAAGTATCAGCAGGGGAGTTTTCACCTTTTTCGCGTGAATAACAGGTGAATTGCGCAGATAGGCTTCCAGGTAATCCCAGTAGCCGCCTTTAAAACGCCCCTGACTGCTTTCAAAGATAGGTTGATTGGCTGACCCAGTATTCCAGTAGATAGAGCTATACATGCTGATCATATTGGTTAGAGGAGCCCCGGCCACAGCTGCTTTAAAAAGATCAGTTTGAGTAACAAGAAAAGCCGTCTGATAGCCACCCCAGGAGTGTCCGTGAAGACCAATACGATTTTCATCGACCACGCCGGTAGCTATGGCCGCCTTAATCGCCGGTAGCACACACCAGACGGCTGACATGCCTGGGTCATTGACCTTATAAACAATGTCGGGCATGAGGACAGCGTAGCCTCGACTGGTGTAAACAGATTTATTAAATCCATTGGCGTAGGGAGTGAAGTAACGGTGGAAGCTCTGGGAGAGTTTTTCATAAATATAAACGATGGTGGGATAAGTTTTACCTTTTTCGTAATTGGCGGGCAGGAAGAGGGCCGCTTGGAGTTTGTCTCCCTTGGCGCTCTGGTAGTTGACCAGAATGGAACCCGGTGACCAGAGAAACTCTTTTTGCTGAGGATTGGCCTCTGTCAGTCGGCGGCCATTTTTAAGGTCAGGGCCGGCCACATAGAAGTCGGGGTAATCTTTGTAAGTTTCTCGGGTATAGAGATAAACCTCTTTATTTTTGGCTTTTATCAGTCGGCTGAAAAGAGCATCATCCCATAAAAGAGTTTTAGCCGGCGGCCGGCCTCGATCTAGGCGAACAAGACCGCCCTTTTTGGTCCATTCGCCGTAGGCGGTGAAATATTGAGGTTGACTGAGGTCGATACCTTTTTCTTTGGGGTCAAGACGAAAGCGCCGGCGGTAACGGATACCTTTATCGCGACCATTGACCGTCAGGTTGGTGGCTTTTCCAGAAGAAATAGGCACTAACCAGACATCCCAATTATCAGAAAGCAACACCGCTTGGCCTCCTTTGACCCAACCAAAAGGCCGAATTGGAGGTTTAACCACATTGTGGTCATCTTCCGTGTTGATAAAGGAAGTTGGGACTTGCTGGGTGATGTTTCGACTCTCGCCGGATTTAAGGTCATAAGTGTAGAAATGACCATCCTGGTAATATAAAATGTGGGTACCTTCTGGGGAAGCCCCGAAATACCAACGGCATTTCTTCAAAGCCAACCGTCGTTGGCCGGTTTTTAGGTCGATGACATAGATATCTTGGTAGTGTCGGCCATCCAGATTGCCCATTAATTCATAAGGACTATTGTCAAATCCAAGTGCCCAGCGGTATTTGGGAGTGGGCTCAACCCGTCGCAGTTTTTCATCGGCCAGACGAACAAATTTTTTCTCTTTTATCCAGTAGACACCCAGATAACTGAATTCTTTGTCGCGTTTGGCTTGAACCTGTTGCATTGATTGGAGTCGTTTATCCCGCCAATGCCAAATGACCAGTCCGGGGAGGTCTTCTTCTGCGATTTTGTCAGTAGGCGGGGCTGACTTGGCTGGGGCTTTTCCTTTAGCGGGAGCTTTTTCTTGCCCAGAAGCTTCTTCTTTTGGGGTAGTCTCGGCATCTTCCTTAGGCTCAACTTCATGATAGCCGACGAAAAGAGCCGTGAGGTCATCATTCCATTCAGGGGTCCGGAAAGGAGAGAGAGTCATATTTTCCGGAAAAGATTTGTCTTGACCCGGATCATAGATAATTTTTTGGTATGAAGGCTGGGACAAGTGGCTGAAACCCAAAAGAGAATAAAGGGGTTCTTTGAATTTTTTGTCTTCTTTGCCTTTTAATACCGCTAACGCTTCTTTATCTTCGGCCCAAGTGAGCTTTTTATAAACAGCCTGATCATTGTCTAAAACGATGACCTTGCCTGTTTTTAAAGACCTAAGCTGAATTCCATTGCCCGTTTTATCTTTGGCATCAATTATCCAGGCAAGCCAGTTGCCCTGGTCGTCGAAGGCAAATTCAGAGACATTACCAATATTCAATTTAGTGGCGTTGGCGAGGTCATAGAGGATCAAGTCAGAACCCGACCATTTTTCCTTTTCTTTTTTCTGACTTTCGGGTGGATATTTATGAAGAGCTAACCAGCGGGGGTTTTTGGGAGAGAAAGCGAATTGTTTAACCTGGTCAAATTCAATCTTTTTGCCCGTGGTTAAGTTGACCAGTCCCACCCGTCGATAAATTTTCTTTTTCTGCTGACGGAGTTTCTTGGCTTCTTTTTGGCTGGGAGAAATGGTGTAAGCTAACCACTTGGCATCACAAGAGAAAGCCAGTCGGCCTGGCCTTTGATAGCGAGAAGATTGGCCTATAGGAAAACGATAGACTTTATCACCCCGAGTCTGCCGGATGATAACTTCGCCGTCCCCTTCGTTGGGAGTTAGATAGTAGGCGAACCATTCTCCGTTATCGGAAATTACCGGCGAACGAATATTCTTCCAGGCCATGATGTCCTGGATGCTTTCCAGAGGTCGAGGTTGATTTTCGGGCTGAGGCGAGCTGATGAGGGAATTAGGGGAGAAAATGAGACTCAAAGTTAAGAGTAATGCTAAGAGGATAATCGTCTTATGTTTTTTCAACATAACCCTCCTTTTAGTTAATTTAAATTTATAGAAAAAAGGCTTATGGTCAATGGAGATTTAGAACTAGACAAAGTCTTAAAGAATAAGGCGCAAGGAGAAACAAGCTGACTGCCCCTATTTAAAATGAGAGGAAGGAATTGACTGAGATTTGGAGTCATAATTGAAAAGATTAAATCTAAGAAATTAACAAAGTGTTAATATATGTAATATGGAAATAAATGTAAAGGCAGAAATCCTGATGCTCGAGCCCCTCGTTTTCCTGGTAAATCTCAACCTTAAACAATTACCTTGATTGTGGTCCCCCCATTGGTTTTCACTTGGAGAGTGCCATCAAGTTGTTTGGTTAGGTCCTGAATGAGCTGGAGTCCCATGGTCTCAGGATGCTCCAGGTCAATCTCGGAGGGGAGGCCAATGCCAGTGTCTTGAATAACCAAATGGATTTTCTTATTCCCGTCCCGGAACATCCGAATAGAAAGTTGACCTTGTTTATTCCCGGGGAAGGCGTGTTTAAGAGCGTTAGAAATAATTTCGTAAGCCAGTAAGCCAAAGGGAATCGCCCGGTTTAAGTCGAGATGGATTTCTTCAACCTCGAGGGTTAATTTTATTTGTTTTTCATTTTTATTAAAGATAAAAAAGAGATGGTCGGTGAGTTTTTTCAGATAGGAAGCTAGGTTAATTTTTTCTAGCTGAGGTTGTTGGTAAAAATGATCATGAATCAAGGACATGGAGTAAATTCTGTTTTGAATGGCTTGACAGTATTCTAAGGAGAGGGGGTCTTTAATCAGCCGGGAATGGAGGCGCATCAAACTAATAATAATTTGCATATTGTTTTTCACCCGATGATGAATTTCCCGGAGCATAATTTCTTTTTCTTTTAAAGCGGTTTTAATTTTTTCTTTATCCCGTTTCCATTCGCTGATATCGCGGGCCACGGAATGCATGTAGATTTGTCCATTGAGATTAATCCGTTTATTACTGAATTCAACGTCAATTTTAACTCCATCTTTACGGACGATTTTTTCTTCGGTCAAAATTGAGGCGCCCTGCTGAATGCGACGGAAGAGGTTTTGATAGACTTCTTTGTTTGGTTTTTCCCAGAGGTCACAGAAAGTTAGTTGCTTCAATTCTTCCCGAGAGTAGCCAGTTAAATCACAAGCGGCCTGATTAACTTCTAGAAAATGCCCCGTCTGGTCAACAATAAAAATTCCATCCCGTGAGCCTTCAAAAATGGCCCGAAATCGTTCTTCGCTGGCTCTAATCGCCCGGCTGGCTTGTTTTATTTGGGTAATATCGCGGTAGACCGTATATTTAGCTACCACCTGACCATCTTTTTTGATGGGTGAGCCTAAGATTTCAACCTCGACTGGGGTACCGTCTTTTTTGAGGCGCACCGTGTCCAAAAAGACTTTCTCGCCTCGTTTGGTTTCCTGAGTGAGAGTTTGGGCTTCTTGATAGGTCGGTCCTTTAGCTAGAAAATTGTCAATTTTATGCCCGACAATTTCTGAGGAAGAGTAACCGAAGACTCTCTGGAATTCTTTATTTATGCGTAAGACAACTCCGGAAGGATCGACAAGAGCCACTGCTTCAGGAGCATTTTCAAAGAGATTTTCTAGAAACAGTGCTTTCTCCTGGAGTTGGGCCTCGAGTTTCTTGCGATCAGTGATATCGTGGATAATGCCCAGAATAGCCGGTCTTCCCTGAAAAGTGATGAAACTAGCGCTGAATTCAACCGGTATCTTCCGACCTTGGTGGTCACAAAGAGCGGACTCATAGCGCTGAGGAACGTTTTGACCAGCCAATCGCTGGCGGTAGATTGTTTGAACCCGTTCTTTCTCTTCTGGGTGGAGGAAGTGATAGTAAGGTGTTTCCTTTATTTTTTCTCTTTTATAGCCTAGAAGATTTTCTAGTGTTTTATTGGCGAATTTAATTTTTTCATCTTGAATAATGACCACCCCGTCATTAACTTGGTCGATTATTTTGATGACGTTTTTATAACGGGGGTCTTCTTCCAGATTGACGGTCTCTGGCACTTCTTTTTTAGGTCCGCTCTTAGTCATGATATCCTTCCCCCTCATATCTCCAGAAGAGAGAGATTTGATTTTTCTTCACCGACTCTAGCCTTTTACTTGGGCTCTTGACTCAGAGCAGTCACTGCTTTTAGCCCTAACCAATCCGACCTCTCTCTTCTCATGGTTCATTCCCACTCTCTTGAGAGTAGCGCTTTACTGCCCTGCAGGTAAAGTGTTTTTTCTCAATTATTAGTATATCGGTTCAGAAGAGGTTGTAAATCACCCACTGAGGTGAATTTCAGGGTGATTTTGTTTTTTTTAAGTATTTTTCAAACCAGGCGATGAGGCGGTTGAGGAGGTCCAGACGATGCTTCCATTCTCGAATTCCATGTCCTTCCCGAGGATAAACCACAAATTCAGTGGGCACTCCAAACCTTTTCAGGCCTCGATAGAATTGTTGACATTGACCGAGGGGATCGGTGGTGTCTTGTTCACCACAAAGAAGTAAGACGGGTGTTTTGACTTTTTTGACGTGGGTTACGGGAGAACGCTGGCTAAAGAGACTAAGGTTTTCATAAGGGTTACCTAAGTACCAGGTATCGTAAGAATTAATCGAAGCTGATTCAGTGCCGTATTCACTGGCTAGGTCAGTCATGGGAGCTCCGGAGAGGGCCGCCCGGAAGAGGTCAGTCTGAGTGACGGCCCAAGCCGACATATAACCTCCATAAGACCAGCCGCCGATACCCAGACGTTCGGGATCAGCCAGACCACGTTGAATCAAGAACTTAGCTCCAGCTAAGACGTCTTTGAAGTCTCCCCCACCCCAGTCATAACGATTGGCAATCAGGAAAGAATATCCATAGCCCGTTGAACCCCGAATGTTGGGGCAGAGGACGATGAAACCCCGATTGGCCAGAAGCTGAGCCCAGGCGTTAAAGCGATCGGTCCAGGCACCAGAGGGGCCACCGTGGACTAAAATAACAGCCGGATATTTACGGTTTGACTGGTAATCAGCCGGCTTAAAGAGGGCGGCTTCAATTTTCTGGCCATCAAAACTGGTATATTGAATTATTTCAGGCTGAAGAAGCTGGAAGTTGGACCAATCGGCCTGAAAAGATGTGAGCCGCTCTGCTTGTCCGGGACGAAGAGAAAGCCAGATTTCGGGCAATTGAGTGGCTGAACCTCCGACAAAGGCCAATTGGCCCGAGCGGGAAAGGGCCAGGGAACGCGAAGGGGTTAGAGAATTAGTAGGAAGCCTTTTTATTGTCCCAGCCAGATCAACTTCATAAAAACAGGCCGTAAAACCTGTTTGGACGAGAGCCAATAGGGAGTGATTGGAGCGCCACCCATAAGCTTCTACGGGCCGGTCAATGGTCTCTGCGGTTAAATTTCGGAGCTGCTTGGATTGGAGAGAGAGCAGGAATAAATCGTGAGCCGTGGGGCCGTCTTCTCGGGAACCGATGTAGGAAAGATATCGCCCATCGGGCGAAAACTTTAAACTATGGAAGGGCCCTGAGGGGCTAAAGAGCAAGGTAGGTTGGGGGGAGTTAAGGTCAAGAGTGTAGATTTTAGTGGTGAAGAGTTCTCGATGGGGGTGGTCAGTGGCGGCGATAACCAAGCGATTACCTGCAGGGTGCCAAAGGTATTGGGAAATCCGCCATTTTCCCTTAAGGAGGGGACGGGTTTTTTT
>QMPV01000118.1 GCA_003648765.1 Candidatus Aminicenantota bacterium | reverse complement strand
CCGTGTCTTTGGTGTACCGGTGGAAGAAGTCTTTTATCTGGAAGAAGAATAGCCCTTATGATTGGAATGTGGAAATAAATAACGTGTGGTTTCAGACACCTTAAAATTATGTATACTTCACCAATTTTACCGAAAATAATTTTGTCTTAATGAACTCTATGAAGTATGAGATTATCTTATTTTCGAAACAGGGTGATATTTTATTGAGGATTTTAAAAAAGGAAAAGAGTTCCAAAGTGACCCAAAAGAAAAAAGAGATTGCCCTTTCAAAGGAACGAACCGGCATCCCTAAGGAATTACAGAAATATGCAACCTTCTCTAAGACAAGACCTTTCTCCTCAAATTTGCTATCAGATGAAAAAGGGAGGATATATGTGGAAAGATTTAAACCTGTAACAGAGAAAGGAACATCCTTTATTTATGATATATTTAACAGAGAGGTGAAATATTTGTATAGATTGTCGTTGGCTTTCAAAATTGATCTCGTAAAGAAAGGATATATTTACACCGTTTTCAAAAACGAGGAAACAGGCGAGATTAAGATTATTCGATATAGGGTTGAAAACTGGCCTGAAATTAAATTTTAGAGAATACTTAAATGCAAATTGAAAAATATTTACAGTCCAACCAGAAACGAATGCACGCTTCAGTATAAATTTTTAGGGTTCTAAATTTCAAATAAGTAGTAAGATAAAAGGAAATGCGGAGGCTCGATCCGAGTGGCTGTTAAAGGGATAGAATTCCAGGTGGCTGGAAAGATACCAGCCTTCATGGCGAAAAAAGCCAAGCATAGACCGGAAGGAGACTCTCTAATATTGGGATTATTAAAAATAATATTTTAATATAAAGGGGTGAAGGCCATTAGCTTCCGCCCACGGTTAGGATAAAAAATGGTAGGAGAGAGGCCATCAATTATAAGGAAGGGGATCAAGGTTATATCCATGATATTTGGCTTTATATCAACCTTATGTCTAATCAATTCTCCGTCGATTAATGCCAGAAGCAACCCGGGTTGGCCTGTAATAAAGGAATTTGTTCAGAAACTCGACGGATTTTCCAGCATGTCATTTCCGGAAGCAAATGTTTTACACCTGAGGCTCCAGGCAAGGTTCGGTGGCCTGAATGTTCCGGAGGAGCAGATGTTTGACTGGCCGGTTGATATTGCTCTGGATCAGGAAGGTCGAATATATGTCCTTGATGCGCGGGATTGTAATATTAAGATCTTTAAAAGTAATGGGAACTTCATCAGAACGATTGCTCAGGGTGGAAGTGGTCCCGGAGAGTTGAATCGTCCCTGGATCATGAGATTAATTAAGGATAAAATTTATATCGCAGATACAGGCAACAGAAGAATTCAGGTTCTGGATTTAGACGGAAAGTATTTGAAGAGTTACCGTCTTCCCCTTGAATTTGGGTTCGGTATGGATTTCGATTCCAGCGGTAACCTTTATTTAAATTCACAGGGATTTAGAGATGATCGCCTCATTTCTGTTTATGATAACCGCGGTCGATCTGTTAGAAAATTCGGAGATTTGGAAGGTAAGTCGTTTCAATACTATGATTTTGCGCTGATAAAAAGGAAAATCAGGAAAGGTAGTCTTCCCGATAGTTTTAAAAACGATGTGTTACTGGTTACCGATAGCAGAGACCATGTCTTTGCTGTCCATCGAGCCCTGAGAAAAATTAGGATATACTCGACTTCAGGAAAACTACTGGAGACAGTAGAAGTCAGGGCTGAGGAGTATCAAAAAGTATACCGAGAGTTCCTTAGAAAGAATAAAGAGATTGAAAACAGGCCCGCTGCCTTTTATCCGCTTTATTATGTCAATGATCTGGCGGTGGATGGGGAAGGGAATCTTTTTATTTTATTGAATGAGCCTTCCCAGATGATCATTTATGTATATTCCGACCAGGGTGAATTCAAAGAGAAATTTTAGGAGTTAAAGATAATATCTCTCGAATCGCCATTTCATCCAAGAACATAATTTATGCTCTGGGTAAAGAGTCTCATTATATCTATAAGTTTCTCCCTGTTTTTTAAATATAGAAATTTCCCCTTTGGGGGGAGCTCCAGAAGATAAATGGTGTCTGACACCATTCTTAGAGACCATGATTAATCTTCATCTGATCTTTAGAGAACAATTTTGGATTTATTTTTGACAAAATTGATAGGTTATATAAATATAAATTATCTGATTATAGGAGAATTTCCGTAGAAACTTTAATTTGCTTCAAATCCTGGGGAGGGAAGATCTCTGGATTTTTCTGAAAGGAGTATCCATGCCAGAAAAAAATCGCAACGTTTTCGCCTTACAGAGAAGATAATGATTTTATCAATAATCTTCATTTTAGGAGCTTTAATCCCTAGCCTGCCGGGTAAAACACCGGTGGCCTTGCTTCTTTCTTCAGCTCCTCTTTCAAGCACCCCGGCAGCCCCCCTTGGGGAATTACAGGAAAAGTCGGTTAAGATTTTCAAGGGTAAGATTGAAGACCAGGTCGATTTTATTGCTCGATTTCCCACCAGAGAAGAGGCGGAAGAGACCTACCGTCGTTTAGTGGCCTTCAAGGAAAGAATGAAAGAAATAATGGAGGAACAATTTCCGACCACCCTGGCTGAAGTGGAGAGAATGAAGTCTTACGTGCTGCAGGTCCGCCGGCAGACCACTGTCCTGGAGTGGTGTCTTTACCAAATTGTCGAGAATCAGGAGATAAGTCTTTTGCCCGGCGAGGGGGTGGAAGTCACTCTGTCTTCATATTGTTTAAATTCCAAAGGTTCCCGGCCTTCTACAAAAGAGTTTTATTCATTAACGACCTTTCCTGAAAAGGATGCGGAGTGGATCAGGCCCCTTTTGGATTATCTGGGACGGCATCCGAAGAAAAAATTCCTGGGGCAAGGTTTTATCTGGAACATGCTCAATGGGGTGGCTTTTGATGATTTACCCCGGGAGCAACAAGAACTGCTTCTCCAGGTTGTTCCCGAGGCCAGAGAGCGTTACGGCATATCACCGCTTCAAAAAAAGGCCAAATCTCTTTTCGGTTCTCTCCGGAAAAAAGCCTTGAAAAAAGTAAAAAAGGCGGTTCCCGTAATCTACGATGTCGAGAATTTAGCGGCTGAAATTGAGAATCGCAGATCTAAGCTGAAATTGATTCTCCCTAAACATGACGTTTTTCGCCTGGAAAACGGCCTGCTGGTTAAAGTTAAATCCACCGGCAGTTTCCAATCGCTTACTTTAATTGTGGGGCATCCCCGCAATGAGGGAGGTGCTCCAGAGGTAAGGGCCGATGTCTCAGGCAGGTTCAGGGTAGAAGGCAGGCCTTCAGGTTTAATGGGGGGCCAGGGCATTTTTTATTTCACGCCGGCCTCTCTCCAGCCCGCCGCTCGCGGTCCGGCCTTATCGGAGGAAGCAGAATTAACCGTTGCCTGGCAAAGTAGAGGTCGATTGCAGCGAGGCCTGGATTGGTGGAGCGACAATAAAGAGCGGATTGAAGATTTTTCTAATAAAACCCGGGAAGCGGCCGAAATACTCGACCGTTATAACGAAGAGGGCTTAGAGGGAGTCCAGGATTATGCCGAGGAAAAATCATTTCAAAACGGGCTGGATATTTTAAGGAAGTTGCATAAGGGAAACTCGGAGATGCAAGAGGTCATCGACAGTTTTGAAGAGTTCAATCTTGATCTCCACCAGGCAGACCTGGATAAGAAAGAGCGCCCCAATTGTCCCGAGCTGAAAACCTTTGACCCCACCGAATGGAAATACAAACCCGACCGCAAAGACGTACAACCTCTGGCTGTCAGTGGTTTTTAAAATCTGCCATAAATAAATTCCGAAAAACAGAAGTAGAGGGAGGAGAGGAGAAGACGCTTCATTTAAGCTAAGAGATGATTTATTTATTTTGTTAATTAATCATCACTAGAGGCAAATTTCCCCTTAGTTGCTGAATAGCAACTCCAACTGTGGGGAATTAAAAAGATTGAGTAGAATTTTACAAGATCGAGAAACCAGTCATTATGGTTAATCCTTATCAAATTTGAAATACAAAGACCTGAACCCTCAATTTTCTTCATTTTTCCCGGGAAAAAATGCTTACTGAGGCAAGTATTCCAGCTTGTGGCGTTTTAAAGATGGAGTGTCAATAATAAAATGATTTTTCTTTTATAAATAAGGATTCCTCCTGTTATTTTGTCACCTTTTTCCATTTGGGTCCGTAAAATATAATAAAGAAAGGAGCTGGCCATGAAAAGTTCATTGAAAATATTGGGTTTTTTAGCTTTCCTCGTTTCCTTGGGTTTAGCTTGTTCCCAGCATCAAGTTCTTCCCAATGATCCATATTTTAAATATCAGATCAGTTTTTTAAATCCAGGGGGAGAAATTCAAATAAATACCCGTTCATATCGTCCTTCGCTGAAAAAGTTCGAAGCAACAAAGGGAATTGACCTTGATATCACGCGGGCCTGGACAATAACTACCGGAAAAAAGGAGGTGATAGTGGCTCTTCTTGATGATGGCTTTTTTTATCAACACGAGGATCTCCGGAACAACATCTGGCAGAATCCGGGAGAGGTCGGCTGGGATAAGAATGGCTTCCCAAGAGAGACTAATGGCCAGGACGATGACCACAATGGTTACGTGGACGATGTCGTCGGCTGGGATTTTGTTTTTAATGATCCGGACCCGGATTGCTATATCTTTGATGGAATGGATGCGACGCGGATTCAGCCTTATTGGCATTCCATATCAGCTCTGGGGATTATTGGAGCCAAAGGGAACAATAAGCTTGGGGTGGCGGGTATCAATTGGGATGTTTCCTTGATGCTTCTTAAAATCGGCGCTCAAGGTATTAAGAGGGGCGAAATCGATACAGAAAGAATTGACCGAACCGTAGCCGCTATTTATTATGCGGTCGATAAAGGGGCCCGAATTATCAATTGGAGTGGTTTTGTCTCTGATTTAAGACCTGAAAAATTAAACCAGCTCAGGGAGGCTATCGTCTATGCAGACAAGAAAGGAGTCTTAATGGTTACGGGAGCGGGAAATTCAGCTAAAAATATTGACCTTGAGGAAAATGCGCTCTATCCTGCCTGTTTTGATCAGCCCAATATTATTACCGTGGCCGAGATAGATTTTAAAGGCGATCTTTTCCGTTATAAAGTTGGAGAGCGGGTATTTGGTTCAAATTATGGAGTAAAGAATGTAGACATTGCGGCAATAGGGACTAATTATTCCACAGGCGTCAAATACGGACGCAGCGTTTACTGGCTTAGCGGAGGAACCTCTAATAGTACACCGGTGGTCTCGGGAGTGGCCGCCCTGGTTTTATCGTTAAGACCAGAGCTGAAGGCTGAAGAGTTGAAAGAAATCCTGATGACGAGTGTTACCAAACTGTCTTCACTCAAGGGGAAGGTGAAGTCTGAAGGGATGGTCAATGCTTATCAGGCTTTAAAACTAGCCTTGGAAAGAGATTGAGGGGCCTTCCTCGGACTCACTTAGCAGGGTCAGATACTGTGCCTAGCATTTTGGTGTCAGACACCCCCAAGTATGTCGCCTAAATTTTGGGTGCCAGACACCCTAAATATGGACACCGCCAATATGTGTTGTGTCGCCTAAAGTATGGGTGTCGGACACTCTACAGCCGTGACACCCTGCCCCCGCCGCCGCACGTTAAAGTTGCCCATGGGGGGAGTGTCAGGCACTGGGTGAAAGGACACCGTATAATTGCAAATTGTACTTGGTGTCGGATACTGTGCTAGGTCTCTGGCCCTTATATTCTCATCTGTTTTCAACGTACGAGATCTTCACCTTTCACAATTAATAATTTTTAGCTTTATCTCCAATAAATTTTTGTTGGCCTTTAATGTTCCCATACTCCTTTTTTAAGAGGAAACATGCATCCCACGTGTCACTGACTTTAAAACACTAGGTAAAATATGAAGGCTTGACTGGTGCAGATAACTCTGCATCCTTATCCCACGAAATAATCGTCGCTTCAGAATCCCAGCGTTGCCATGTTGCTTTGATTGTAAAGTGAATTAATTAAAATGTGAGTTTATTTCTCTGTCCTCTTGACAATGGCCTTCTAAGGGGTGTTCACATTTTACCTTAACACTAGTTTTAGGGGAGAGGCAAAATCGCGTTAAGGGCAATTTTTCGGGGTAAAATGGAGTTAAAAATTGATATTATTAGAGATGCTGGGGCCCGACTCCGAGATTCCTGACCGAGTTCCCCAGATTCTCTGAGATTATCGCCTAGATACCCCGAGAGAGGTTTGAAGAGGAAAGGCTGATGGCCAGATGCTGG
The DNA here is from genome assembly GCA_003648765.1 of Candidatus Aminicenantota bacterium. Taxonomy (GTDB): domain Bacteria; phylum Acidobacteriota; class Aminicenantia; order Aminicenantales; family Aminicenantaceae; genus JdFR-80. The sequence goes on along the minus strand of QMPV01000118.1, from coordinate 445 downwards.
TAATTGATCCTTCGATTTCGTTTCCCCTTATCTGCCCCTGACCTTTAAGTAACCTCGGTCTTGTATCTCTCCTTTTCATGGTGACGTAGAGTTTCTCGCTGCGTTGAAAAAAGACAACATCCCAGACGACTTCTCTTCGAATATACTCAACCCATAATTGCCAGAGGCCGTTGACATTTTCAGGCTCTTCAAGAGGAGGGAAGGCCTTGAGCGAGATGGGGAGAAAAATTAAAGAGAAACATACCAGGAGTGGGAAGCTCTTCTGCCTCCTTTCCCCCGGAAGATTATTTACCTTTTTCTAGGTTAGACAATCAAGAAAACAGGCTTATTCCAGAGATTTTAGAAGAAGAGGCAAAATAGAATGAGGCCAGGTAGGTTTTTCTTGACATAAAGGGACGTTTAAAGATACTTTTCCCCTAAGGACTAAACATAAAAGATTTAATGG
>QMPV01000117.1 GCA_003648765.1 Candidatus Aminicenantota bacterium | reverse complement strand
GCTCCAGGGCAAACGCATGAGACAAGATTACGAGGTACATCACTTATATCTTTGCTTTTAACTTAAGTCACTCTGGATAAAGTTTCTCTTTCTAAGCTCAGGTATCCATTATTGCGATGAACCTTATTTATAAATTTTAATTTTTGTTTAATAATTTTATCTATTAATATAAACAAACAAAAAAGTCGTCTATTTTATTAGAGAGGAGGAACAGATTCATGAATCCAGGGATTATTTCCAAAGCACTGGAAGTTTGGACTCTCCAAAATTTGTTGAATTTGGCCATTATGCTAGGTTTTATTGCCTTCGGTCTAGCTCTGGTGGTGAAGTATATTGAGGGGATAAAACAGTATTTAAGCTTACGGGTCTCAATTGAATTATGGGAAGCCACCACCGTCGTTTTAGTTGACCTACTTCTAGTGATTATTGTTATCGTAGGTTTCTTGGTGCTTAATCCGGATATTATGGCTGATATTAAAATTGCCATTCCCTTTGTCCCAGTGGCTACCATTTTGATGGCCATAGCCCTAGTTTTACGTCTGTTTTATGGAGGCCACAAAAAATCAAATCCCAATTATATCCGAGCGTTGTGGCTGATGTTTGTGGCCAATATAATTAACATCATTGGTTTTTCGCTGATAATGGAAGCTCCCAGTGGGGAATATTTGGAGATTCACCCTAGTTCTTTCTGGACCTTTATTAAGACCCATTTAAGATCAAATGCCAGTCCTCACGGTTTAGAGTTAGCTCAGGTTACTTTTTATGTCTGTTTCCCTTTATTATTGCTGGTTTTTTTCTGGGGATTTGTTCGGGCCCTTAGCCAAATAAAGTCGTCTTCGACTCAAAAGGAGCCTGAGAATTGAGTTATCTCTGGCAATTGATTGAGGATCAATGCACGGGCTGTGGTATTTGCGTTGATGTCTGTCCAGAGGAAGCAATTTTACTGCCTAGACACCAGGCTTATCCTCGGGGTCTACCCGGAAAATGCACCGGCTGTTTGGTTTGTTGGAAAGAATGTCCCTTTGGAGCCATTGAGATTATTCAGGTGAAGGAGGAAGGAGGGTCCGCCCAAGGTTAGCTTTTACCTGGGTTCTCAAAACAAAGTGAGTCCAATAGAAATGATTTAGTATTGGCTAAACCGCTGGCGGTGTTGAGTAATATTTTCTAAATTCTAGAATGTAGCTTCTTTTGAGAGAGCTTTTATTGTTCGAAGCCGGGAATAAAGAAAATTATTTAACCTTGTTCCAACCAAGGGTCTTTAGTTTTTTTCAACCAAGGCATCAGTTCATCATTGATTAATCTTTTTACTAAATCTGGTCTCTTGGAAGCGATATTGGTCATTTGAAAGGGATCGGTTTGACGGTCAAAGAGAATGATCTCTTCGTCTTTCTTGTCTGGCCTTCGGGTGATAACCAGAGTATAGCGATGAGTTCTGACTCCCCGGGATCCTCCTGCGGGCAGTCCATAGGGAATCTGATAGTAAAGTTGAGAGGTGGGACGGGGTCTTTCGCCTTGGAGAAGAAGTTGGGCGTGGCTGACCCCTTCTACTTCAGGGGGAATATCTTCTGAGAAACCCATCAGGTCTAAAATGGTGGGATAGATATCTGGAGAAGAAAGCAATAAGTCATCTTGACGGGGAGCAATTTTTCCGGGCCAGCGGATGAGAAAAGGCACTCGCATTGATTCTTCATAGGGATTGCTTTTGGAGATTTTATCATGGATGCCCAGACAGTTACCGTGGTCTGAGGTGAAGATTACAATAGTCTGATCAGCCAGATTAGCCTCTTCTAGAGCTTGAAGAATGCGACCAAATTGTTCATCTACGCCCGAGATCATGGCTAAATAATTTTTGATATGCCGGCGATAGTAATCTCCCCATTTGGTTCCCGCGGGGGGTATATTGGGTCGCTTGCATAATTTTTCCAGAGGAATATCTCGATAGAGTTCCTGATATTTTCGGGGAACTTGGTCATAAGGCATGTGAGGAGGATTCATAGCTACGACCAAGGCAAAGGGTCGATCGGGTTGGCGGAATTGGCCACCTTCATTTTTGATATACCGGATAGCTAGGTCGGCTTCGTGCTTCGGCCCCCACTCATTGACCCAGATAGGTTCATCCCGTTTAGCAGTGGTTGTCCAGTACATGGGATTGAGATGCCGGTCATAGGTGCCATAGGCATACCAGAAGTCGAATCCATGGCGGCGTTTCGGAGGGCACCATTCATTCCAGGCGAACTTTTCTGTGTTGTTGTAACATTTCACATAAGGTTTGTGGGGATTATCCAGATGCCACTTACCAATATATCCCAAAGAATAGCCCTTTTCTTTTAAAATATCAGACCAGCATCGTTCGTTGGTCTTAAGCTCATAACCGTACTCGGCGCTTTTGGAATTACAATTACCCAGGACCCCATGGCTTGGAGGATATTTTCCCGACATCAAAGAGGCTCGGAAGGGACTACAAACTGGATAGTTAGAGACGGTTTGACTGAAAACCACACTTTCTCGAGCAAAGCGATCCAAATTGGGAGTGAAAACTATTTCTTCATGAAGAAAGCCTAATGCCTGACCTCTCATTTGATCGGGGAAGACCAAGACGAGATTAGGATGAGTAACCCCTGAGGGTTTTTCTTTTAAAAGACAGCCAGGGGCGAGGGCCAGGCCGGCCAAGCATAGGGTTGATTGTTTAACAAAAGTCCGTCTTTTCATGATCTTAATTTCCCTCGTTGTTGGTTTTGTTTCTATTTAAAAATATGATTGGTTGTCTACTTAACCCACTCATCTGAGGGAACCTCATTCTTTTGGCCGAGAATAATCAGGATAATTATCTTAATTAAAATGTAACCGGAAAGGCAAGCTAAAGAGAAGTAAAGTTGATCTAGGTATTAAAGAAAAGACCAAGTGGATTGTATATTTTTAGACTTGCGAAGAAGTTACCGAATTAGAGTTAAAAAGCAATAATTTTTTGGTTATAAATCTTGAGAGATGAATCTTGTCAATAATCCTGGTAGAACAGAAAATCATTTAGCCAGGAGAAAAAATAAGATTTTTGTCATGAATGGATTAACAGAAGATAACTTTCGCCGACAATTTGCTTGGCTTGAAGAAATGCTTTTACTTATTTTGTAAGCGGGATTCAATTAAATATTGAATGATTTCTAACTCATCGGTATCAAACCATATTTTATGACAAAAAAGGCATTTATCCACCGGGATAACGTAATAGTAAGTAAAAGGCCGGGGAAGCATTCTCTGGCCGCAATTGGGACAGGTAATAGGAGCGGTGTTCTGGATGAGCTTGCGAGACCGGAAGGGATTAGCCATAAAAATATCTCTATATTTTTTCGCCTTTTCTTGGATATAGGGAGAAAAAGAAATTTCCTTGCGAACTAGAATCCGATTAACATAGGCACTGTCAATCAGTTTTCCCTGGCATTTTGGACAGATCAAGAGAGGGAGCCCTTCATAGAACGACTCGCGCAGAGGAATCTGACAACGAGGACACCGAGGCTGAGTAATTTTTGGCCCAGGTTTCTTCTGTCCTTTTAATCGCCAACGAGCTCTAACATGAGGAAATTCTTCCGCAAAAGCTTCTACTCCTTCCTGCAAGTTCTTAATCCATAACTTAGGCGAGAAGAAGGGCTGTTGGAGAAGTTCTTCTAGAGTAAAAGGACCGGCCCATTTTTTCTGCGGAGAACGGGCCAACCAGATTTTTTCGGCGGCCTCCTCGGGAGGAGAGAGAAGCAATGGCATATCTCTGGAGGAATCTTTTTCTTCCGGAGAGTGAATTTCTTGGCGAGCTTTCTCTCTCTGGTCGGCTATGGTTTGGATTTCTGCCAGCAGGTCGGCGATAGACATGGGGACCATGGCGCAGAGTTGATGGATACGTTTAATCAAGGGGGGATGCGTTCGGAAGAGCCGGGCGAAGAAACCCTCACCTTCTTGACCGGAATAAGGGGGAACGATAAAAAGAGCACTATAGGTCGGATTAAAATCGCCAATTAAGGAATTCTTTACATGAGCTTTGTAAATAGCCCTAGCCAAAGCCCGTGGCGAGCGGCAAATGGCTACAGCTTGAGCGTCAGCTTGGAGTTCTTTCTCTCGACTGATGAGGGTACTAAGTAGGGCCATAATCAGTGAAGTGAGAGTAAAGGCCAGAAAAAGAAGAGGATGCCCCCCGCGGGTCTCAGCCTGCTGGGGTAATCTTTGACTTAAAGGAAGCTGGGAAGTTCTTTCGGGCTCACTCATTTCTCGCAGCCGTTCAAAAATATTAGCCAGAGAACAGACCAATGTGAGGGTAAATGAGTCACCATTAATGAGATGGGCCAATTCATGAGCTAGAACTGCTTGCAGCTCATCTCGAGTAAAATCAGCTAAAAGACCTTCACTAACAATAATAGCCGGCGGCTTATTGGTTTTCACTAAAGCCAGAGAGTTAATAGCTGACGAAGGGATAACGTAAGGTTTAACATAAGGTAACCCAGCCGCAATTGACATTTCCTCTAGGGTGTTAATCAGTCGTTTATGGTAGAGGTCTTTTGGATCTGGAGGTTGAGCCTCCAGGCGATGTCGGATATAAGCGGCTCCGAAGCGTCGGGCTTCAAGAAAATGGAAAGAAGCCACAATCACGGCCAAGGCCGAAGAAGTAAGAAATAGTTTAACCAGGGCGGAAGAGGAAAAAGAAATCAGCATGGACTGGAAGAGACCGAAACAAGCGAGAATAGTTATCCCCACCAGCGTAAAAGAAATGAAATAGAATAGGAGAATAATCCCAAAAATTAAAAGACTTTTTATCTGTTGTTGCCGGCTTATTTGATAAAAGTCAGGGGGTGGAGACCGCCGACGCGGAGAAGTCTTTGGTAGGACCAAGAGCTTCTCCTGGTTTATTTTTTCTCCTGAGTTGTTGGAGGCTTAGATCCTTTTTTTTCTGTAATTGGTTGAAGGCCCAGATGCCGGCAAAAGAAATCCAGATAGCGGCGCAAGCGATCCAGTTGGTGGCGGGGTTCCCGAAGACCGTGGCCTTCCCGAGGATAGCGAACAAAAGTGACCTCTTTCCCCAAGTCTTTCAAAGCTTGATAGAATTCCATGGCTTGAGTAGGCGGTACTCGCCGGTCTTCGGCTCCATGAAGAATCAAGATCGGGGATTTTACTTGTTTAACATAATGTAAAGGGGAGTGGCGAAAATATTTCTTTTCGTTATCCCAGGGAGTGCCGAAGAACCAAGCTAAGTAATGGGGAATATCAGTGGTGGAATACATGCTGATTAAATTGGGTAAACCAGCTCCTGGGGAAATGGCTTTAAAGCGGTCTGTTTGGGTGGCTATCCAGAAACTCATATAACCCCCATAGCTCCAGCCATAGCAGACAAGTTTCTCAGGATCAGCCCATCCTTGGTTAATACAATAGTCGACTCCAGTCATGCAATCGTCATAATCGACAATCCCCCATTGGTCACGGTTGGCATTAAGAAATTCTTGTCCGTAGTTGGAACTTCCCCGGAAGTTTGGCTGGAGGACAAAAAATCCATTACTGGCGAAAAATTGGTTGATGGCACTAAAAGAAGCCAACACTGCTCCACTGGGTCCGCCATGAGGATTGAGAATCAAGGGGTATTTTTTACCGGGTTGGTAGTCAACCGGGTAAGTCAGCACTCCTTCAATCCATTGACCATCAGAGTTTTTCCAGCGGATGACTTTGACTTGGCCAAATTTTTTCTTTTCTTTTTTCAGCCAGGGGTTGGCCTCACTGAGTCGGAGAGGATGTTGGAAATTAAGGTCGGCCGTATAGATTTCTCCAGGCCAGAGAGGAGGACGATGTACCCAGGCCCAGCGCTGACCATCTCGGGAGAGATAGAAAGAATAATTGGCCCCATTGGGGACCTTGAGTTTTTGAACTCGGCCGGTACTAACTTCTACGGCAAACAGGTTGATCGAGGTTTGATCACCAGTGGACCAATATATTTTTTGGCCATCAGGTGACCAAATCGGGGTAGAAAAGTCGCGATCGAAATCCTGGAGTAATATTTTCGGCTGGCCACCCTCTACCGGAAGAAGATAGAGTTTGTTGTACCAGGTGCTTGTTTTGGGGTGGGGGTTGGCGGCTAGGGCGATAAACCGACCGTCTGGAGACCAGCGAGGACTGAAATCCGGTCCAGGATTGGAGAATAATTTTCTAGTCTTTTTAGTCGCAACTTCTATTAGGTAAACATCACTATTCCAACGTTCATCTATTTTGGGATTCGGGCGTCGAACAAAGGCTATCAGGCTGGAATCAGGTGACCACCGGGCCTCACTGATAGTGAATTGGCCTTCAGTTAAACGACTTTCCCGTTTTGTTTCGACATCGTAAATCCAGAGATGGCTCATTCTAAATTTTTCATCCACTACTTCAGCATCGTCTTTTTCCTTTTGTTTTTTCTTTTCTTCTTCGGTTAAGGGATCAGGAGAGATAAAAAGAATTTTGCGCCCGTCAGGCGAAATCTGGAAATAAGTTATATTTTCACTATGATTGGTGGCTGCCCAGGCTTCTCCCCCATCAAAATACATAAAATAAATCTGAGTTTTGTTCTTTTTGGCGTTTCCAGATGATTTGTCGCTGGCTCTGGAGGAGAGAAAGGCAAATTTTCGACCGTCAGGAAACCAAGCGGGAGAAGTACAGCTTTCGTGACCGAAGGTCATTTGTCGCCGCTCACTACCGTCAATTCTTACTCTCCAAATATGAGTGGTTGCCCGGAGATCTTTATCTTTCATATCCCGGACCCTTTTAGT
>QMPV01000116.1 GCA_003648765.1 Candidatus Aminicenantota bacterium | reverse complement strand
CGACAGCGGTGAACATCGGCCACCATGACTCCACCGTTACCCTCTCCCCCGATCCAGGCTTCCCGCTTAACCATTTCCTGAGCGACATTAATTTCACCCACCTTGGCCCGCCACAGGGGAACCCCGGCCTGGCGGGTGATGTCTTCGACTACCCGCGAGGTGGAAAGATTGACCACTACTGGTGAGCGGCGTTTCCTTTTTAAATAATATTCAATGGCTAAAGCCAGAGTATATTCTTCACCGATGGGAGTGCCGGTTTCATCTACGGCGGCCAGGCGATCAGCATCAGCATCCTGGGCCAGGCCCACATCAGCTCCCCAGCGCCGAACAGCCTCCGAGAGGGCGCCTAAATTAGCCGCCACCGGCTCGGGATTGCGGGGAAACTCCCGACCGAAATCTTCATGGATAACCTCCACCTCCTGCCCCAATTCCTGCAGGAAGCGCCGGACATAGGGGGCGGCAGCGCCGGCACAGGGGTCAACCACCACCCGCAGCGGCCGGGAGCGCAGCAATTCCCGATCGGCGAAAGCCAGAAGTTTCTGAAGATGCACCTCAAATGCCCGCTCATCTTTCTCCAGATGACCGGGATGGGCGACCCTTTCAAAGCGGCCCTGGTAATAAAGATCCAGCAGTTCCTCGGCTTCCAGAGGGTAAAGAAAATGGCCGCCTTCCCGGATTAATTTCAAGGCGTTCCACTCCACAGGATTGTGGGAAGCCGTGACCGCCAGAGCGCCTTCCAAGCCCTTCTCCCGGGTATAAACCTGGAGCGAAGGAATAGGTAAAATACCCAGGTCAATCGGCGAAGCGCCGCAAGAGAGCAGGCCGGAAAAAACAGCGGCTTTGACCATTTCCGCCGTAGGTCGGGTATCGGAAGCCACCGCCACCCGGCCCCCTCCAATAAAAGTGGCAAAGGCCTCGGCGAATTTAATCAATAATTGGGGTGTCAACCCAGAACCGACAATACCCCGGATACCCGAAATGCTGATTTTCAAATCAGTGATTCTCATTGCCTGAGTATCTCCTCGAGTTTGGCCGCTGTTTCCTCCACTTCCCTTGCCTCCTCGCCTTCCACAAACACCCGCAAAATAAACTCCGTCGAAGAAGGCCGGACATTAAACCAGATCTTGGGCTGGACAATAGTCAGGCCATCGGTCAAGTCGGGCTTGGCGGCGGCAAATTCTTTCTCCAAGCGGTCCATCAGCCGATACATCTTTTCCGGCGCCACATCGATTTTGAGTTTTTTAAAGACAAGGGGTGGAAATTTACTCACAAGCTGAGACAATTTCTCACCGGTCCGACTCATTAACTCCAGCAGAAAAGCCAGAGCCAGCCAGCCGTCGTAACCGGGAGAAAAAGGCTGCCAGACTACACTGCCGCTTCCTTCCCCACCCAGTAAAACGCCGGTGGCGGCCATCATCTGGACGACGGCCGACTGCCCCACTCTAGTCCGCAAAAGCCGCAAGTCAGCCTCTTGGGCCGCCCAATCAGCCCAGCGGGAGGTAACCACCGTGGTCACCGCCTCTTCCGTTTTCCCCTGACGGCTGAGGAGGCAGAGAGGAAAGGTCATTTCTTCACTTAAGCCCTGCCCCTGCTCATCAACAAAAGAGGCTCGACTGGCGTCGGAATTGAAGAGCACCCCCAAGTCCGCCCGGGTGGCTTTAACCACCGCCTCTACCTGAGCGCTGACCACAGGCCCCGGTTCGGGGGGATGGGGAAAAGGTTTGGCCGGGTCATTATTCAAGGGCACACACTCACAGCCAAAAAACTCACAAAAACTCTCAAGATAGGGTGAAGCAGCGCCATTGCAGGCGTCGAGCACGATTTTAAAGCGGGCGCGGCGAATTTCCGCCAGATTGACTTCCCGACCCAAAGATTGCAGATATCTTCCGAAATCAAATTCTTCTCTTCGACGCTGGCCTATTTTATTCCAGGGAACCAGCTGAAATTGATTCGCCTCATAGATATTAAAAACCTCGGCTCCTTCATTACTCTCCAGATAGCGGCCCCGTTCATTGAGAAAAATGATGGCGTTCCAGGGGAGAGGATTATGTCCGGCCGAGACCACTATCCCTCCAGCCCGGGGACGGCGTTGCAGTTCAAACTGGAGGAAGGGAGTGGGCAACTGACCGTAATCGATAACCGTCAACCCGGCGGCTTGAATCGAGGCGCAGATGGCCATCTGGAGCATCAACCCTGTCTCCCGGGTATCCCGACAAACCAGAATCTCCCCTTTTTCCAGGTAAGTAGCGTAAGCCGCAGCCAAACGGGCCGCCACCTCGACATTCAGAGCCTCGGGCACTACTCCCCTGATGCCCGAGATATTAATCCGCAAGCGAGGCGTCATTATTCCTTCCATCAACCACCCTTATTGTAACATTTTCCTTGAGGAGAGAGCATCCTTAAAAGAATCAGCCAAATTTGGGAAACTATCTCTCTTAATTTTAACCAAGGAACAAGGTCGCCCACCTTCCCGATTCCCAGGCAATAATAGCCGCCCCAAATAAAAAAAGGCCCTTTTCCCTCTCATTGTTCTGGTGAAATAATTGAGATGATGTTTCGAATCCATTTTAAAATAACTCTGCCCACTCCTTAGCTCGCCAGAGACAGAGGCCTTTTTCAAAAACCGCCCGGACTTCCAGGTTCTCTCCACAAAGAAGAAAAGTGGCTTCGGCTCCCTCTTCAAGGCTATAAAGAGGCCAGCCGAAAAAACGCCGTGTATTTTCACAGGCTAATCTCACCAGTGTCTCGGGCGGCCAACCCCGCTGCCGCAACCCAACAACCTGCTCGGGAACAGGAGTAGCCCCACCAGCCAGAACACCGGTCCGCGTCGTGATTTTCCGCCCTTCAATAATAAATTCCGCCTGAAATTCGTCTTTATCCTCCGCCAGGGCCGGGGGTATCAAATCCGAAGTCAGAGCAAAACCATCTCCTTTAAGTTTCCGGAGAAGCTCCAGAAACTCATAACTGGTGTGAACGCCATCACCGATGACCTCCAGTTGTAAATCATCATGGAGCAGCCCGGCCCCTACCAGGCCTATCTCCCGGTGATGGAGATTGCTCAAGGCATTGGGATAGTGGGTCATGTGGCGCACTCCCAGCCGATAGACACGGGCGAAATCATCGTAAACTGCCTGACTATGGCCGATGGAGGGGATCTTTCCCTGGGCCAGCGCCCGGGCTACTAAATCCGGACTCCCGGGAACTTCGGGGGCAAAGGTAAACATCTTTATTTCAGAAATACTCAGGAACTCACCGACCAGGGCCGGTTCAGCCGGCAGAATAAAATTTTTATCCTGAGCTCCTTTTTTTGCCGGGCTGATGAAGGGGCCCTCGATTCGTAAATAAGGGAAAATCGAGTCCTTGACCCGAGCACGATAAGCCGAGAAAGCCTGAGCTATCTCTCGGACATGCTCCAGACGGTCGTTATATAAAGTAGGAATAGCCAGCAAGACTCCGATTCTTTTCAACCGCTCCTCGAGAGGGGCAAACTCTCCCTCTTGAAAGCTCAGCCCCCAGCCTCCATGGAGGTGGGGGTCAGCCAAAGGCGGAATAATAAAAGGCACCTCCAGCAGCCGGCCCCGGCGCCCTTCTCTCAGTCGTTGGCCAACTATATGAATTACTCCGGACTGGAAACTTCCTCGGCGCCAAAGACGACCGGCGAAACTGAGGTTAAAACTTTCTTCAACCAAATTTATTCCCTATTGGACAACTATTTTACTTTCACCCAACTTGTAGTTGAAATGAAAAACACCGGCCGGCCAAACCCGGGGGGGCTGGGGACGGTCGGCCGCGGCTTTCTCCTGGAGACGGCAAACCAGCCGGGAGGGGTGAGGGGCTTCTTCAGCGAGAAACCAGGCGGCTAAATCACCCTGCCAGTTGACGCCACTGCCGGAGGCGGCTGGAGAAAAGCGTATCTGAATCTGGTGAACACCGGGTGGCAGGGTGGCTTTCAGCCAGGCCCAGCGTCCTTTTTGGCTCTCCTTTTCCAGAGAGACCACCTGCCCATTGATTTTAAGCTCAACTTCAGGCAAAGGTTGGCCCTGGAAAGCCTCTGTAGGTTCCAGCAGCAAGGCCAGTTGGCCTTTTTTCACTGGAGATTTGACCGTTAAAGTAAAATTAAGCACTCCGGATTCCAGGTTAAAAGGAGTGGCCTCCACCTTGACCGGTTCGACCACCGGCGGCAATTTGATATTCCGGGGAGCAAACGATTCCCCTTTAATTTCCACGTTGGCCACCAGATCAGGATTAAGAAAATAAGCCTCTTTCTGGCCAGGATAACAGAGCAACTCGCCTTCTCCGGCCGAGGTCGGCCGCCACTCAAAAAGGCGGCCGGCCAGCAAAGGTTTATCCGCCTCTTCCACCGGGTAAATTTCATAAACAGCCGTCTCGTAACCGGCCAGGGGCAGATAAAGGTCTTCGCCGGTTTTCACCAATCGAGGATACACCCAGCCGGCTGGATATTTCCTTTCCACCACCAGCTGGGCGGCGGTGGGGCTGATCCCCAGAGAGGGCTCCAGCCGAATTCTCAAGACCCGGGGTTCAATAAAAGGATTCCGGGCGGCGATAAGGCCGTGCTGGCCCCGAAAATGGACATAGGCATAGGGTTCCCTCTCTCCCGGGTCGCCGCCGACCATCTCGGTTTTTTCCAGGATGGCAAACCGGTCTTTAGCCCAGCGGATGGCCGCCGCCAGGACATCCCATTGTTCATCCGAGAGAAAATCGGGGGAAATATAAAGCTCCCACATGGAAATGCCCCGGGCGAAATACAACAGGGCATTATCGGTGAACTCCTCCAGCGATTCATTCGGTCCCCCGAGTTGATTCAAATGGCCCTTGATTATGCCGTGCGTCATCAAATGGGCGATGGGAAACCAGAAGTCTTGTTTTTGCAAGTCCTCGTAGAGCACATCATCACGATAGGTCATGGCCCGGTCCCGCCGACTGATGGAAGGCACATTGGCATAACCGTAATCAGAGCCCTGCATCCAGATGGTGTTGGCGTATTTCAACCACCAGGGACTCAACCAGGTTCCGGAAGTGATATTGAGGAAAATCTCAGGATTCTCTTGGCGAACCGCCCGGCAGAGATCAATCACCGCCTCCATCACCGCCCGCCGGGAATAAAGGCCCGGCAAATGGCCGTGGTCGGGCTCACTACAGGAAAACTGAATCCCATCCCATTTGTAATACCCCACTTGATACTCACGGACAAAATCAGTCACTCTCTTTTTAAGGAGGGCGTGATACTTCTGACCGGCCACACACAGCTGATTGCCTACGGTTTCATACCCGTGTTCCTTCATCCAATTGAGGCGCCAGTCCCGGTGAGAATACCCCCCGATGGGACCGAACCAAATACCCAACCGGGTGCCCATGGCGGCCAGGGCCTGGGCGATGGGCTGCAGGCCATTGGGAAACTGCTCCTTGTTGAGCTGCCAGTCGCTGCGGTAGACGTCCCAACCGTCATCCAGGACAAAAGCATCCAGCTTCAAGCCCCGTTCTTTGACCAGCCGCTGGCGGAAAGAAGCCACGGCCTTTAAAACATTGGCTTCGGTCAGCGCCCGGGCCTGGTCTTTGACCATCACCGGCGCCCGCAAATCATACCAGCTGTTGTAAAGAAGGTAAGGCCGGGCCGGGGCGACTTTAATTGTCTCCAGATAATTCCAGAACCATTGCTTGACAATGGGAGTGGGCGTCAACGCGGCTACCACCCATTCACTGGCCAACCATTTGGGCCCAATCCTGGCACCCATTTCCTGACCACATCTCAACTCCGCCTGTTGTTGCCCCAGGCGAAGAAGATGATTTTCCGCTGTCGGATACTCCAGGCCAAAAAAAGCTCCACCCTGGCCGGTCAAAACAGCCACGGGTTGACCAAAGCCGCCGGCCTTCACGGGCTTGATCTCCCCCTTGACCAGACCCAACCGCGGCCAGAACCAGCGGAGGAAATGACCTCTGGCCTGCGGGTCGCGGACCTCCAGCCGGCGTCGAGCAAAGAAATCATCCGGTTGGAGACGATAGACCAACCGCAGCTCCAGAGAACTCCGTTCCATTTTGAAAATGAAGATCAGATCAACCGCTCCGGTAAGCGACCTTTTAACCCGAAAATCACCGAGAGTAAAATCTTCCCGGGTTAAAACCACGGGATTAGCCGCATTATTCACTTTGTGGGGAGCCCGCCAGCCGGTCCACATCAGGTCCAGGCCAAAATCACCGTCTGTCTCCACAGCCACTTCCTGGGCTTTAAAAGAGGCCAGCCAGTCGCTGCGGGCTTTTAAATACTCATTAATGAGTTTCTTGTTCCGAAAGGTAATGGAGAGGGTAATTTTCTGATTAGCCAGCACAAATTCATCAAAATCCTTTATCTGACGGTGCCGAAAGGTAACCTCGGCGGCCAGAAGGTTAAGGGATAAAATAAATAAGAGGCCAATTAAAACCACAGGCCAGAATTTTTTCTTATTTTCCATCGGCCATCTCTCCCTAGACATATTTTCTTTTTGTTTTCCTGGCTAAATTATCGCAATCATCTGCCTGTGTCAATCATCAGTTGGAAGCTGTAAGCATCTTTCTTCCGGGATGAATGTTGGAGTGACTCACCTTGAATGAAAAGAAGGGCAAGGTTAGATACTATGTCCAACAATTTGGTGTCAGACACCTCCAAGTACGCTGTGTCGCATAATTCTTAGGTGTCAGACACCATAATATCAATGTGTCAGACACCACAGGTTAGGTGTCAGACACCCAAATATTGCAGACACCCAAATATTATGCGACACAAATGTGAGCATGTGATATCAAAATGCTGGACATAGTATCTGACCCTGATTCATTTCTCTTTGGAGAATTAATAAGGGGCAAAGCCACCCGGTTGACTACCGACCGCACAGGTCAGTAAAGGGACAGAAGCGG
>QMPV01000115.1 GCA_003648765.1 Candidatus Aminicenantota bacterium | reverse complement strand
GGTCTATTCCGTGATACTTGGATGACTAACCTTTCCAATAATCTGCGGATTAAATTTTCTGTCTCGATTAAAACAGAGCCTTCTTCTGAACCCAAAGAATTGTTCTCCCAGCTGGTTGAGCTTCCTCGTGAGCCAACCGCTCATCAGATCTTTTTTCATCGCCTCAATTTGGCTGCTTATCAAGGGAAGAGGGTGACAATTATCCTGGCCACGGAGAAAGTCGGCCAGGATAAAGACAAAGCAATCCACGAATTAATTCCGGCTTTTTGGATAAATCCCTTGGTTTACTCTCCCCGAAAGCCAGGCACCGTGACTGAAGGACGTCCGAATATAATCTTAGTTTCTATTGATACTCTTCGGGCCGACCATCTGGGCTGTTATGGGTATAGCCGGCCCACTTCTCCTACCATGGATAACCTAGCTGCCCATGGCCTTATTTTTACTCGAGCTTTTTCTCACGCTCCTTATACCCTTGCCTCTCATATGAGTTTATTGACGGGGTTTTATCCTGGCCGACATCGCGTTCTGTATTTAAATCAATGCCTTGATAGCTCCATTCCTACGGTAGCTAGTTACTTGAAAGAGGCGGGTTATATCTGTGGGGCAGTCACGGATGGCGGCCAAGTTAGTCATCGTTTCGGCTTTGCCCAGGGGTTTGATTTCTTTGAAGAAGAAGTTTGGGGTAATATCCGTTGGGATTCAGCCGAGTATATTTTTGAGAGATCGGCTGTTTGGCTTCGCCGTCATCGTGATGCTCGCTTTTTTCTTTTCATTCATACCTATCAACCTCATAACCCTTACCATGCTCCCGAGCCATGGGGCAGCCTCTTTCTTCAAAAAAATCAGCCTTTGAAAAAAGCCAGTTTACAAGAAATTCTAGGGGAGGGATATCCCCATCTTTTCCAGAGATTATCAGAGACAATTCGCCAGAATCTAATAGCTCTTTATGATGGGGAGATTCGTTACACTGATGAAAAGTTAATGGCCCAATTGGTCCACCTTCTTCAAGAACTTAAGTTAGACCGTTCGACTGTTCTGGTGATTACTTCCGACCACGGTGAAGAGTTTTTTGATCATTCCTCTTGGGGCCATGGCCATCAACTTTACAATGAGATTCTTCATGTCCCCTTGATAATTAAATTCCCTGGCGATCAAGCCCAAGGCCGCCAAATTGATTATCCCGTGAGACTGGTGGATGTCTTACCCACTCTTTTGGAGATCGCCCAAGTAGAACCCCCTTTAGATAAAATTGACGGGCGAAGTTTGCTGGCGTTGTTTCATTCTCCACCAGAAGAGGAGTTTAGTTCTGTAGCCTACCTGCCCGATGAGTTTGCTGCTTTTGTTCCTCGGTCTATTGCTTTATTTAAGGGAGAGATGAAATTTATCTGGCGGGCTCCTTTTTCGCCCGAAGCCAGAGAATTTTTTCAGCCTCCGCCTCAAGAAGTGCGGCTGGCTCTTTTTAATTTCTGTCAGGATCCAGCAGAAAAAAGGAATTTAGCCACCGAGAGAGTTTCTCTTGCCCGAGAGTTTTTCCATCAGGCAGAAAAATTGTTAGAGAAAATGGTTCAGGTGGAGAAAGCCGGCCGTTCTCGGGAGGAATTAAATAAGGCCCTGAAAGAAAGATTACGGGCTTTAGGATATGTCAAATAAAAAAACCTTTTCCCTTAATAACTTAAAGATTAGTTACTTACCGCTTCAGATTTAGGGCTTTCTCTGCCCCGCGAATCAACTGCCGTCACGGTGTAAAAGTATTTTTTCCCTATTTTCAGATGACGATCGATGTAGCGAAAAACAGTTGAGGCCACGGTGGCCAGAAGGGAGTAATCAGAATCCGGTGACTTTTCGGGCTTGCGATAAATTCGATAGGCGCAGATATTTTTATTTTCAGGATTAGGTTCCCAAGAAATAAGATTAAAGGCTCTGGGGAGAATATGGCGACGGGCGATGAGTCTTTCTAGAGATAAATGGGGAAAGGAATTTGTCACTTGGCGTAGCGAGATGTTAAGAGGAGGATAAAGAAAGAATAGAAGAGAAACGTAATTAAAATAGATGCCCCACTTTTGGCACCGCAGATCTCCATCACTAGACCAGATAATATAGATTTGTTCCTCTGAATCGCCGCTTATTTGGGGCCAGAAGGAATCACATTTTCCTGGTTTATTATGGTTGACTTTGATGTCCTGAGATAGCCAGGTTGAGCCATAGTCAGCGGAGAAATTGAAGAAGATATCCCTGGTGGGATAATTATCTTCTGGATTTTGGTCAAAGCGCCAATCTTGCCAAACGATAGCCACATAGCCATTATCATTACAATAGATATGGGGGCATTCAGAAGCGGCCGGCCGGGGAAAATCTCTATCAATTCTTAGTTCTTCGTGGGTCCAGTTTATCCCGTAATCTTCAGAATAGTTAAAGTATATATCTTGGAAGCCAGTGCGGTCTTCTGCCCAAACCACGTAGACATGCCCGGAGTCATCACAGGTAATCTGGGGAGATGTACACTTTCCAGCCGCCTTTTTGTTTAAAATAACTTCCGATATGGGCCAGGTGACTCCAAAATCAGAGGAGCAGCTGAAAAGAATATTAAAACCATCGCTCCAGACAATATAGACATGCCCGCTAGAGTCGTGACAGATTTGTGGTTGAGTAGAGGAGTTGAAATGGTGAGTTGAGATTAATTTTCGCTGCCAAGTGGAGCCGTAATCCGAGGAGTAACTAAGATAAACCCCAGGGTTAGGGCCGAAAGTTTTTATCCAGGCAATATAGACGTGCCCCGAGTTGTCACAACTTAAATGAGGATTGCGGGCTGTTTTTTGAGTCTCAAGGTCAATATCAATTTCTTGGCGCCACCAGGTTTGACCGTAATCGTGGGAGCAATTAAAATAGACCTCAATTTCTCGAATAAAAGGAGAAGGCCAGGTCTCATAACTCCAGAGAGCATAGATGTGACCCCAGGTATCACTGGCTATCTGAGGAGCCAAGGCGCGGCCGTCATGGAGAGTGTTGAGTTGAGCGGAGGAGGACCAATTTAAACCATAATTAGAAGAATAACGGAAAAGCACCTTCTGGCCGTCGTCACTCGTCCAGAGGGAGTACACTTGACCTGAAGGAGAGCAACTTACGACTGGAGCTGTGCCATAAGTCCCGAGTTTGAGTGGCTTTGACCGCCAGGTTTGGCCATTATCATGAGAGAAAGTAAAATAAATATTTCTGTCGTTATATCTCCAGATGAGATAGAGGTGGCCGTAACCATCAGTAGTGAAGTGGTAGTTGTGGCCAAAAACGGAGTAAGGGGAGACTAGGATGTCGTCATCTTGAAAATCGATGGTTTTTAATGTGTTTGCCAGCTTGACTAAATTATTTTTTTTAGATAGGGATGAGGGGAAGGGAGAATCGAACTGTGAGCCAAGAGAAAAACTGAAAAAAGGACCAGTCCTAGGGCCCAAGAAAGAAAAAAAGATTTGCGGGAAGAGATTTTGACTTTCATGGTCTCTCTTCCTTTTAGATAATAACCAACCACCCCTCACTTGGATGGATCTGTTTTCTATATACTTGACCACTGTTTGTTTGTCAAACTAGCCCTTCTCCTATGGTCCGTAAAGGACAAAAGTAGACCTCGGGTGAACAATAAAAATAGAAGCTAGGGGAGTAAAGAAGGAGTGGTGTTTTCTACGAAGATTAGTCTTTAGGCTGACTTCCAAGTGGCTGGACTAAGTCTGGATTGATTTATTTCTTACCTGAGGTCTACTTTTTGTTTATTTATTTTTTACATAATATCTACTTTTGAGGCTTATCTCTCAGTTAACCCTCCCCAGGCCCTCAACCACAAAAAATAATGATGTTTAAGGGGAAATAGGGGCTAGATCTAAAGGAATCACAATGAAGAGGCAGAGATTTTAAAGTGGCTTGAGGCTCGGGCTCTGTCCAAAAAATTGCGGCCAAGAACCGCAAAGATATCTTTTTGCCTTATCTTGGTTTACTGGCGGCAGCCAAGGCTTTCCTTCTTTAAGGGAGGAGAGGATGATTGTTTCTGAAAAAAAGTTTTGCGGCGCTGTCAAAAAAAATTATTATAAAAGCAACCCTTTTAACTCGTGGAGCATCTTAAGAAATGGAAGATGAAAGAAAAAATATATTTTTCACCAGCCATCCTCAACATATCTGGTTTTCCCTGGGGGTGGCCCAAGATTTTAATCAAAAAAGAAGCTAATCAAAGGAGTGCGCTATTGACCAAGGGCAACCAGAAGATATCAGAAAGGGGTTCTGCGGAGCAAGAAAACCTCTGGTCCGAAGAAAGCCAGATTCTTTCCACCTGGGTTAAAGAGACACAACAGGGGAGCCAGGAAGCTTTCGCCCAGATCTATAATTATTTAAAAAACCGTCTTTTTTCTTTGGCTTATCGTTATACCTATAACCGGGAAACTGCTGAGGATATATTACAAGAGACATTTATAAAAATATTTACGAATTTGTCAACTATTAATAACCCCGAGACGTTTATCCCTTGGGTCTATCGCGTTACTATTAACACCGCTCTGAGCTATTTACGCCAGCAGAAGAAGCATTTTCAGGCCCAAGTCTCTGCGGAAGCGAGCGAATTGGAGGTACAAGATGTTCCGGGGGTGGAGTCCTTGAGTCAGCGGGAAGACCAGCTCCACCAGGCAATTGAAGCCGCTCTCCGCACCCTGCCCCCCAAGCTGAAGACTGTTTTTTTACTTCATGATGTTCAAGGTTTTACCCATGAGGAGATAGCCGCAATTTTGGGCTGGAGGGTAGGTACTTCCAAGTCTCAGTTATTTAAAGCGCGATTGAAAATAAGAGATTTTCTTAAGCAAAAGAGAATAAATTAACGGGTGAGCCACAATGACATGTAAAAAAATAAAAAAATTAATCAATGAATCACTGGAAAGAAGGCTTTCCCTTAAGGAGAGAAAGCAAGTGGAAGACCATTTGGCCACATGCAAAGATTGTCGCCAGTTTTCTCGGGAACTTCGACAACTGGTAGGGGCAGCTGCTTCTTTGCCCGAGATGGAACCTTCGCCTTTTCTCTGGTCAAAAATCCAAGCAGCTCTCCAGGACCAGGAGAAGAGCACTGCCTCCAGGGAAGGGGTCGCCTCTCGTTCTTTCTTTCCTCCAGCTTTTCTTCGCCAGCCAGCAGTGATGAAGGTAGCCCTCAGCTGTCTTCTGGTTGTGGTTATTCTGGCCGGCGGGCTCTTTTTGTGGAGAGAGACGGGGCTGCCGCCTTTTGCCTCTAAGTCCCGAGGGCCGGAATATGCCCTCAACAAATTGGTTGAAGCCCGACATCATTATCAAAAAGCCATTGAAGCTTTAACGGCAGCTGTTGAGGTTGAAGAGAGCAATTTAGATCCCGAGGTTTTGACCGAGTTGAGAAAAAGTCTGGCCGTGATTGAAGCTACTATCATTTCCTATGAGCGAGCGGTTCGGGCCAATCCTCGGGATATAGAAACCCAGACCGAATTGTTAATGGCCTATCAGAGAAAAATAGATCTTCTCGAAGCCACCCTTTCGAGGGAAGCCCCTTTTTGGGAGTGATTTTTCGTGAGGAGAAAATAGGGTCAATTTTTTTAAAAAGATAAAAGGAGGAATGAAAATGCAAAAACGACACAAATTAATCCGGTTAATGCTAACCCTGAGCTGGGTGGGGATTCTTTTAGGCTTCTGGCTTACCTCACCTGGTTGGGCTAAGGAAAAATACGAAGAGAAATTTCAAAAATCGGTGGCCTTGGCTCAGGAGGGCAAAGTAGAAATCAGGAATGTTTCGGGTGATATCAGAGTTTTCGTCTGGGAAAAGAATGAAGTCAAAATTGAGGCCGTCAAGATATCCCGGGCATCTTCCCTGGAAAAGGCGAAGGAAAACGCCGCCCGGGTGAAAATTGAAGTTACTAAGGAAGATGATACCCTGACGATTGCCACCCGTTACCCCAAAACGACTTTTAAAAGATTGGATGTCTCAGTCAATTATAAAGTGACCATTCCGACCAAAGCAGCCCTGCGGGTGAAATCAGTCAGTGGCGATGTTGAATGTGGTCACATCGGCGGCTTTCTTAAAATAAGTGCTGTCAGCGGCGATGTCGTAGTGGAGCAAGCAGGCGATGGAGTGGAATTAAGTAGTGTTAGTGGTGATGTTAAAATCAGCCGAATTGAGGGCGAAGCTTCCTTGAAAACAGTCTCCGGCGATATCTCTATTGCCTTTCTTCGGGGATCAGTGGAGGCGGAATCGGTCAGTGGGGATATTGAACTAAAAGATGTCAGTCAGGCTCGGCGGGTCAAAGTCAGTTCACTGAGTGGCGATGTGCGCTATTATGGGGATTTGAATCCCGATGGAATCTATACGTTGAAAACCCATAGCGGTGATCTAGAGGTTAGGTTGCCGGCTGAGGCTAAATTTGATCTGGTAGCCAAGACTTTTAGTGGAGATGTAGACAGTGAGTTTGAAATCACTCTGGTAGGTAAAGTCTCCCGCCGAGAGTTGAGGGGGAAAGTGAATGGGGGAGGCGCTGAACTGGAGCTAAGAACCTTCAGTGGTGAGATTAAGTTGAGAAAGAAGTAATATTCGCTAGAGAGGGTAGATTCTCTAGTCAAAAATAAGCCCGGGGTTCCGTTTCACCCCGGGCTTTTTTTGTTTTGGTTCATGGTGCGGGGGAATCAGATTTTCCCCTTGCCCCAATCAAGAAAATTGAGAAAATTGGGCTCAGTTCTTCCATTTTCACCTTTGAAGAACCAAATTTTCTGCCATTATTCCTCAATCTGATCCGAATACTCTTTCCGGTGACTACTTCTCTCCGATATTAAAAGAGAGTTGGCCATAACCATAAGATAATAACCTGGTCTATTCATAAATTAAAAAAATATGGTTCATCGCAATAATGGATACCTGAGCTTAAAAAGAGAAATTTTATCCAGAGTGACTTAAGTTAAAAGCAAAGATATAAGTGATGTACCTCG
>QMPV01000114.1 GCA_003648765.1 Candidatus Aminicenantota bacterium | reverse complement strand
GACATCTGTTACAAAGATGATAACCTAGTCTCTAGTCTTCAGTGTGTCAATTTGCACATGTGGAAGGTGATGAGCTGATTTCTCTTTATCGCCTTTAGTCCATCGTTTTATGATTTGTTCTTCTTTAAAGCGGTGTGATATAATCAGCGCAATCGGTGAATGGACCTGGAGAAGGAAGGGAGGAAAAATGAGGGTTAAAAGTCTAATCATTTTGTCCTTATTTCTGGCTTTAATGATATCGCCCCTCCTGGCCCAGGAATTCGGTTATCCCGTCGCTGGAGAAGGTTGGTATTACATTAAACTCAGCCTGCGTCAACAAGCTGCCCTTGGTGAGCAAGTATGGCAGATCAATCAAGTTGAGGTGAATGGGACCAAAATCAGAGATTGGCGGGTTTTCCAAAATGGTCAGGAAAGTTATGACCATCTTATTGAAGGCCAAAAACCTTTTACCTTAAAGGTAAGATATAGTTGGGTTGGCGGGGCAAAGTATAATTTCTTAATTAAGCTCTTAAATCCTAAAACGCAAAAAACAGTGGACATCAAGGCTGAGGCGCAGGCCCCGGCCGGCCAAAAAGGCTACTGGAATTCAGCCTGGCAAAATTATCTTGCCCTGAGCGTGGCTGAGGAACATGGCTACCGTCGGGAGAATTATCCCGTGCAGGCCACCCTCGGTGTCCTCAGTCATTATTTCCACGGCCCGGATGAAATCAGGGTGGTTAAAGTGGAGAGAAAAGGCAAAGATGTTCTGTACACCGAAATACCCTGTCAGGTTTATAATATTATTAAGTGGGCCGACCAATCTCTCCTCCGGGCCGAAGAAGTGGATGAGAAGACCGGCCGGCCCATCACCCGCTATCATCCCACCACCACTTTCAGCCTTTGTTTTTTGGCCTCCCTCAAACCTTATGAAAAAGCCACCTATCTTGTTTTTTATAATAATCCGGCCGCCGAAGCTCCCCGATTTTCCACTGATTTGCAAGTCAAAGGTGAGGGCCTAGGTAAAACTATTGAGAATTCTTTTTACCGAGTGGTTTTGGATGAAAAAAGCGGCATGATTACGGAAATAATTGAAAAGCAGACCGGCCTGAAACTTGAACATAAATTGGAGACCAACGGAGCTGTTCATTGGAATCCCGGCACCTATTCTCCGCCTCACCCCTGGTCGCATGCTTCTGACTGGGAAAAGCCGCCTTTTTCTGAAATCCTCGGCCCGGTCTTTTATTCTCTCAGCCGGTGTGCCCCTCTGCCTCACCTCCAGGATGTTCTGGTCAGCATTGATTATTTCTTTTTTGCCCAGACTCCTTTCATTCTTATGGAATCCACGCTTCTGGTAAAGAAGGACCTCTTTGTCAAGGCCCTGCGCAATGGAGAAGTTGTCTTCAACAAAAAAGTTTTTGATCAGGCCGCTTATGCCACCATTCGCGGGAAAACCAGAACCATTGACTTTGCCCAGACCCGCCGGCATCCTGAACATGTCATCACTCTCCGACCGGATACTCCTTGGATTGCTTTTTTCAGCCAGGCCAGGAAGGTGGCTTTTGCCTCCCTGTTCCTTGATTTTGGCGCCACCAATATTTATGGAGGCGGAGCTTCCTGCCAGCAGCCCTATATCTATATTCAGCACGGTCCCTGGTATTATCTCTCCCGGGCTTTTGTCTATTCTTTTGGCTCTAACAATCAGTCGCGGATGTTACCCGTGAAAAAAGGCAGTCTCTATCTGGAAAAAACCGCCTGGATTCCGTTCTCTTTCAAAAAGAAAAGACAGCTAACCTCTTTCCTGAATAAGTATTACCACATGCTTAAATATCCACTGGCGATTAAAGAAATTATGGAGACTTATCCCGAAAGTCCGGAGGGCTGGCTGGTGCCACTCTTGACCGAGCCCTTTGATGAGGGAGTCAAAAAAGCTTTAAAAGGAAAAAAGAAAAAATGAAGATGAAACACATCGAAGCCTTAATTAATCATTACCAGCCTAAAATAAATAGAAATTTAGCCATCACCAAAGCGGAATACCGCCGGCGCTGGCAGATGGTTCAAGAGGCGATGGCGGCCAAAGGATATGACCTGGCTTATGCCTGCGGCAGTGAGCTGGACCGTTCGGATATAGCCTGGTTGGCCGGTGTTTTCGACCCCATCATCGAGCGCTACGGCATCCTTGTTCCGGTTAAAGGCACACCGGTGGTGGTGGCTGGCTCTGAAGGAGGCCATGTCATAGCAGACTGTTTGAAGGCCTCGGGAGCCCGGCTGGCCTTACTGCGGGAATTCCAGATCTCGGATGAAGATTATCGTTTCGCTGCTTTCGAGCGATTGGAGGATATAATTTTTCGGCTGGTGCCTTTTAAACCAGGGCGGCCTCTGAAAATAGCTCTCCTTTCCAGCAGTCAATTTATTCCTTATGACCATGTTAAATTATTTGAAGGCCGCTTTGGCGGTGAAAACGTGGTCTTTGATGTCGATCTCTTGCGCCGGATAAAGTACGAAAAATCGATGAAAGAGCTCCAAATAATCCAGACAGCCAACATTATTGCCGATGCCGCTTTTCTGGGGATGCTGGCCGTGCTTAAACCAGGCATAACCGAGCTGGATGTAGCCGCGGTGGGCGATTACATTATGAAAAGATTGGGCGCCCGCCGAACCGGATTTCCGACCATAGTTTCTTCGGGAACCCGAGGGAGAACTGTGCTCGGGCCGGCCACCAACCGTCGCCTTAAAAAAGGCGAGTGGGTCTCCCTGGGGATTAGTCCCACTTTCAACGGCTACCACGGCATCATGCGGCGGACGGTAAAAATAGGTCACACCGTGACCCAGGAAGAGCAGGCCTTCCTGAAGGCCCTGGAAGGTCTCTACCAGGCGGTCATGAAAGCCACCATCCAGGCGGCCAAAAAGAATCTGCCGGCCAAATATATTGACCGGAAGGGAAAAGAGTTTTTGGAGCGGACTAAGTTGCTCACCCTGGATAACCGACGTCTTTCTCCCCGGGAGCCGTATACTTTTATCCACAATACGGGCTGTTCTGAATGCCAGGAAGGCTACGGAGCGGTGACGCCTTATTCAGAAGAACCTCTGGGCCGGAACGTGGCTTTGATGATCGATGTGGCCTTCACCGGGTTTGATGAGCAGGGACGGTTGGTTTTTCCTCTTGAATACGCCGTGATCGAAGATTCTTTCTGGAAGATAGGAGACCAGGTAGGAGTTTATAATCAAATGCCACTCAATGTTCAAATGTTCGTGGGACAGGAGGTGGTCTCCATTCCTCGGGATAAAATTAATCCTTATTACAGACCATTACCAGGGGGTGATTAATGAAAAAACTTAGTGGATTATTAGTATTTCTACTTTTAGCGGCTTTTCTGCCGGCTGAACAACCTTCATTTCAGTCACCGACCTTCGAAAAACCTTATTATCGGATTGTTTTCCCTTTAGAAGTGGGGCCAGACAGCTGGACTATAAAAGGCATAAAAATAAACGGAAAAGATTGGGGAACCTTTTTTGTTTTTCAAGCGGGAGAGTCGCAAAATTTGAGAAAACCCTTGCCGCCGGAAAATTACACTGTGGAAGTCGACTACGCCTGGCGGAGTGGTCAAAAGTATCAACTTGCTCTGTTTTATCAGAGAGAAGGGTCAGCTGAGGTGGAGAAAAAGGTCATTCCACTGAAAGCTCCGGATAAGGGAGGTATTCCCATAGAGGCGGAAGGTTTTTACCGGGTCTTCCGAGCCGAGGAACCGGTGGGCATGGAGCGAAAAGGGAAGATTTGTGAGTTGACAGTCACGGCGGCTAAAGAACTCCTGGCCGGGAGAGAACTGGCCCTCTTTGAGGGAAAAAAACAAATTCCTCTCCAGATATTAGCTTGTCGGGAAGCTTCGCCTCCTGAAAAAGTAGCGGCCACTCATCCGGTGACTTTAACTTACCGACTGGCTTTTCCTCTCGATATGAAGCCTTTTCAGAAAAAATTGTTACTCCTTCTTTCCCAAGAAGGGGGGCAGCCGGCGGGAGAGAGCAGCTTTATCATTACCGGTGAGGGAGTGGGAAAGACGATTAAAAACAAGTGTCTTTCTCTTGAGTTCCATCCCCAGAGCGGTCAGCTGAATATTATTGAAAATTTCCAGCAGGGCATTAGGCTTTTCAATAAAGTCGGTGTCCTGCATTGGAATCCCGGCGTCTTTATACCGGGTATAGCCTGGGACCATTCCTTCAACTGGAACCCGCCGCCGAGTTTTGAAGAGCTGGTCGGCCGCTATCTTTACATCAGCACCCGTAGAGGCCCCTTACAGAGAATCAAGGAGGTGAAGCTGGAAGTGCGTTATATTTTAGGAGCGGAAACTCCTTATTTCATTTCGGAAACGATGTTAACCGTCAAAAGAGACCTGGCGGTCAGCGCCATCCGTAACGATGAAATGGTTTTTTACCATGAACTTTTTGATACTCTCATTTATCAAGACAAACAAGGCCGGGTGGTCAAGCAACCCCTTCAGCCTGACCCCACTTTTGCTGATGGTCTGGTTCACGTCGCCCCGGATGATGTGGCTTGGGTGGGCTTGGTCAACAGCCGGCAGAAATTCGGATTTTTCAGTTTGAGGTTGGCTTACGCTCATCCTTCACTGGGGCTGGCCGGCAGTTGGCTGAATAAACCCGGCACCTATTTCTATGCTCCAGCTAACGGTAAATATGTTTATTGGGTGAGACCGCTTCTCTACACTTGGTCAGAATATCCCACCCGGGATCTTTTAACCTTTGTGCCGGCCGGCAGCCAGTTCTATGAGAAAAATGCTTATTTGATTCTGCACCTTGAGGAAAATTTGAGCAAGAAGTTAGATAGTCTTTTGAAGAAGTTAAAAAACCCAGTGAGGGTATACTGATGGAATTTGTTGATTTCCGCCTAAAACTCTGGACTAAGAGTGTCGAGCTTTTTTTCCCGGGCTGGCAAAAAGGGGAAAAAGTGGCTTTTCTTTCTCCTCATGATGATGATGTGCTCTTAGGAGCGGCTTATCTTCTTCTGGCGACGAGAGAGGCGGGAGGTGTTCCTTTAATCTTGATTTATTGTCAGGGAGATGCTGGCTACTCCCATGTAGAAGAAAAAGAGACCATTGTGTTTACAAGACGGAAAGAGACAGTGGAAGCATATGGAAAATTAGGAGTGAGAGAGGAGGAAATTTTTTATTTTAACATTCCTGATTTTTCCCTGGCCCCTTATATTAATCGGCGCCTCCAAGATAAGGAGGGTTTATTTGAAGAACAACTGAAGCTATTCCGCCAGCACCAAGTTAGTCGAGTGATCTTTTCTAGCGGTTTTTACGAACACTGGGACCACACGGCTGTTTTTTATATGGGAGTTTATACTTCTCCTCAGGCAGGGGATCCCATTTTGGCTGACCTGGGTCCGCCCTGGGCACCCAAAAGTTACTATGCTTATTCTGTCTGGGGAGATTTTGAACCAGAACCTGGAGCTGATCAGGAAGAGTTGCGAGCCGATAAGGGGATTTTGGTGGAGGAAGACCAGGAGGCCCTAGTTAGAGAGGCTATTCAGGCTTTTGCTTCCCAAAAGGAAATTTTCCAAAGTATCGTTGCTTATCGGGAAAAGAGAAAGTCGGAGTTTGGTTATCTCGAGCTTTATAAGACCATACCTATTAGAAAACAAATTGACTACTCTCGCTATTTTCAACACCTGGCCCGGTGGAAAAAGACTTGACCTTGCTGGAATAGGGGGGACTGTTATCACCATCTTTCGACGAGTTCGACTCGTCGGTTTAATTTCTGGCCTTCTTCCGTCCGGTTAGTGCTGACCGGGGCCAGAGGTCCTACCCCTTGGGCTTTTAATCTATTGGAATCAATCTGGTACTGAGTGACTAAGGCTTTAATAACAGCTTTAGCTCTTCTCAGAAATATTTTAATGGGCTAATAGATTAAAGCCTTCTCCCTTCAAGAAAAAAGGAAAATCTGCCATATTCAACATGCACGATATCAGAAGCCCAGGCGGATACCCAACGACCATTCCGCTGGAGGGGCTGGCTGGTAAGAGTTACCATCCGGATCAGGTTCAGTAAAGCCATAATAGAGGACATTAAAAATGTTTCTGCCGGAAAGTCTTATTTCCAGGGGAGTCCCATGAAACTCAAATTTGTAAGCGGCCCGGACAAGAACTAAAGTGTAAGGGTCAGTTTTACCGTAGCCATTTTCTAAAATTCTATTAGTGGAATCTATGTACCAAGAACTCACATGCTCTAGAGCTGCTCCCACACGGAAATTCGGGTTAACTTGGTATTCCACTTCGGTATAAAGTTGATGTTGAGGAATGTTGGGAACCCACGTATTGTGAAGAGTTTCTCCAGAGAGAGTATCGACTGTTTTATATTTGAAATGATAATAGGTATAGGCCAAGTGAAGGGAGAAAGTCTCACTTGGATACCAGGCCAATGATGTCTCTAAACCATATTTCCGGGTGGAACCAATATTTCCATAGAAAGTTTCGAGGGGCCGAGTGGGAATTCGGTAGCGCCCGAAGTCGTTTTTGGTGTCTATATGGAAAAGGGCCAGGTCGTAACTCAGCGTTGTCCCCAGAGAGCCGCGAGCTCCTATTTCTTCTCCAGAAGAGGTGGCCGGCACCAAATGGGTATTGTAGCCCCCGTAAGCATAGGGATTATTGACCAGTTCCTCTGTGCCTGGCGGCAGGAAGCCAGTCCCTCAACTGGCGTAAAGACCAAAGTAATGACTGGGATTCCAAGTCAGGTCCAATCTTCCTGTGACTTTTTGATAAGCCACTTCTCCCGAGAGGTCTTGCCCCCCAAGCTGGAGTTGGTCCTGGAGTTTATTAATTATTCGGTCAAAACGAATTACTCCAGAGACCCCCCACTGGGGACTAAGCTCAAGTCTTTCCACTAGGAAAAGGCCCACACTTTGCTGAGTCATTTCCTGGTCGGCTAGTAATTCTGGACCTTCCACGGCATTGCCCAGATTGGGATGTTTATATTCATCTAAGCTCTGCCAAGCATAATCCAGGCCGAGACTTAAATGGCTGATGACGTTGCCCAGATTTGACTTAAAATTAAGTTGCCCCGTCAGCCCAGGAGTGTGGAAAGTTCGATGGATGATTGACGAAGGCACTGACTCAGTATAATT
>QMPV01000113.1 GCA_003648765.1 Candidatus Aminicenantota bacterium | reverse complement strand
GCAACTAGAGTGGCATGGAGAAGGAAAGCTATGGGAAAAGCAATTGCCCGACGTGCCTTTCCTTTCTCAGCTTTAAAGAAAGAGTCTTTGAAGATATCTGGAATTTCTTCTTTTGGCTTTGTTTTTTCGGCCATTTTCCTTACCTCATTTTATTTCGATAAATTACATTCTAATACATCACCCAAAGTATAAAAAATTTTTTCCTATTTGACAAGAGAAAAAAATCATTTTCTCAGTCCTTTTTTCGGCTTGAAAATCTTATTCCAAAAATAGAGATAAGCGCAAGATTGATAAATAGATGAATAAGTACCAGCGATGACTCCAATCATCATGGTGAAAGCAAAATCATTGATTACTTCTCCTCCAAAGAGATAAAGAGCGATCACGGTCAAAAGGGTTGTTCCGGAAGTAATAATCGTCCGACTGAGAGTCTGATTAATACTTTTATTTATAATAGTCAAAAAAGATTCTTTGCGGAGAAGACGGAGGTTATCTCGGATACGGTCAAAAATAACAATGGTATCATTCAAAGAGTAACCTACAATAGTTAGAATAGCCGCAATCACCGGCAAATTGAGTTCCCGGTTGGTCAAGGAGAAAATGCCGACAGTGACCAACACGTCATGGGCTAGAGTGAGGATAGCTGAGATGCCATAGGCGAATTTGAATCTAAGGCCAATGTAAATGAGCATTCCAAAAAGGGCCCAGATAGTGGCCTGGGTGGCTTTGCGGCGTAGATCATGGCCAACCTGAGGTCCAACTGTTTCTCGACTGAGGATAGCTATATTGCCCAGGAATGTCTTTTCTTGCAGAATTTTCAGAACTTCAGGAGGGAGATTTAAATTGGTGGCCAGTTCCTCATAAGATTGAATAATACCTTTTTCTTTACGATAATTGAGGATCTGCTGGGCAATTTCCTCCTTGTTCTCCAAATCAGCGGGCAAAAGGTCGATGACTTCTTGAACTGAGAGGCGATTTAAATCCAGTAAGCCCCGATTAAGATTTTCTTTATCTTGTTGAGGCTGGAGAGCTTCGATGACTTTATTGCCGATAATTTCATGGGCTTCCAGTTCGTCTTGGATATCTTTGCCGGTAAGTTGCATGGTTCGAATAATGTACTCTTTTTGAGTATGGCCAACTTGTTGAATTCTACTTTTTCCCAAGTCTTGCGCGTTAAGCAAAGAACGGACTTTATCAATGGAGACGGGTTCTTTGAAGATAATCCTGATGAGGGTGCCTCCGGCAAAGTCAATACCATAGGTGAGTCCTTTTCCCACGGTCATATTGATAAGACCAATGAGAATGACGAGAAAGGACAAGCCGAAGGCAAAAAACCTGAGTTTCATAAAGTCATAGTTGGGATTTTTGAAAATCTGCATTTTAAATGCTCAACCTCTTGATTTTCTTTTTCTTAGAAAGATAAACATCAAAAATCAATCGGGAAACAAAGACAGCAGTAAACATAGAGGCTGTTATCCCGATAATCAGGGTGACAGCAAATCCTTTGACTGGGCCAGTTCCAAACTGGAAGAGGAAAATGGCGGCAATGATAGTGGTGATATTGGCGTCGAGAATAGTCCGAAAAGCTCGGGAAAAGCCTCCAGAGACTGAACTCATGATGTTTTTCCCGGCGCTGAGTTCTTCTCTGATTCTTTCAAAAATGAGGACATTAGCATCAACGGCCATACCAATAGTCAGGATAATTCCGGCGATGCCCGGTAAAGTGAGAGTAGCTTTAAAATAAGAAAGAGCTCCCATGAGAATAATAATGTTGAGAATAAGGGCCACGACAGCGTTTATCCCGGCTAGTTTATAATAAAAAACCATAAAAGCCATCACCAGCAGCAGGGCGATAATAGTGGCCCGGAGTCCCTTCCGGATTGAATCGGCGCCCAGGGAGGGACCAATAGTCCGTTCTTCCAAGTATTTTATTGTCGCGGGCAGAGGGCCAGCTCTCAAGACAAGAGCGATATCTTCGGCTTCTTCGGCTGTGAATCGACCTCGGATAATGCCACTGTCTCTAATGCGGTCCTCGATAGTGGCCACTTGTTGAACTTTTCCATCCAGAACCACGGCTAAGGGTTCGCCGATGTGATCGCTGGTAAATTTATAAAATCTTTTCCCAGCATCAGGGCTAAGGGTAAAAGCCACGGCGGGGTTATTCCATTCATCAACACTCCGACGGGCATTGCGGAGGTCTTTTCCTACAACCGGAGCAACTCGTTGAACCAAATAGTAGCCGCCTTGTGTTCGTCGGGGGTCGCCCGGGAGAATTTCTAAATCAGGCGGAAGTTTGCCTCCATAGTCTTTGAGTAAAGTTTCTTTATCAGGAGCAGGTCCGGCAACCACTAAGCGCCACTCAAGGAGAGCAGTGGTTTTGATGATTTCCTTCACTCGGTCCGGATTATCTACTCCAGGAAGTTCAACGATAATTCTATCGCCGGCAATTCCCTGACGTTGAATAGTCGGTTCGGTCAAACCGAGTTCATCGATTCTGTTCCGGAGTGTTTCGAGAGCCTGTCGGACTGATTGTTCCCTTAAATAAGTGGCTACGCCAGGTCTGATTTTTAAGGTGACTTTGCTTCCCGAAAAAGAATATTCCCAATCGCGGAAATATTCATCAAGAATTTGCCGGAGTTGGCCTTCTTTATCTTGGTCAAAACCGCTCAGAATTAT
This sequence comes from Candidatus Aminicenantota bacterium, assembly GCA_003648765.1. GTDB lineage: Bacteria > Acidobacteriota > Aminicenantia > Aminicenantales > Aminicenantaceae > JdFR-80. The sequence continues at coordinate 4,440 of QMPV01000113.1, read as the reverse complement.
TTCCCCTAATTTCCCCTTGGTCACATTTTCAAATTTGATCTCATCCTTTTTCAATCTTTCCTGGAGACGAAGTATAGCCTGGTCGGTTTCAATATTAATAGCGTCATCGGTGACTACCTGGAGAACTAGATGCATCCCTCCTTTGAGGTCCAGACCGAGATGAATTTTTTCACTGGGAGGATATGAGAGGTAAAGACAAAGACCGATGACCCCCAGAACCAGAATTATTTTCCAGCGCAAGTTTTTTCTCATTTTTCTTGCTCTTATTTTTTAAGATATTCTTGTTAACTTTTCTTCTCTTCTCGGGTAGTTAAAACAGCGGCCACAGCACTTTTGGCTACATCCACTTTAACATTGGCAGCAATCTTTAATTCGATTTTATCTTTTTGAACCCCCATGACAGTTCCGTATAGGCCCCCGGTGGTCAGAACTTTATCGCCGGGTTGAAGGTTTTCCACCATTTGCTGGTGTCTCTTTTGTCTTTTTCGAGATGGTAAAATGATCAGCACGTAAAAAATGACAAAAACTAAAATAAAAGGAATAAGCGCTGAGAAAAGACTCCCTCCCGACGGCTGAGATGAGCCGGCTTGGCTCACATAAAAAAAATTAATTAGCATCATTTTGATTATCCTTAATCCTTCTCTTAAGGAAATCTTCCTTCAGTTTTTTGAAGGAATTTGAGTGAATAGATTGCCGGATTTTCCGGAAGATGTCAAGATAAAAATGGAGGTTATGGATTGTGTTGAGAATGGCTGAAGTGATTTCATTTCGTTCAAAAAGATGGCGTAGATAGGCCCGGGAAAAATGCTGACAGGTATAACATGAGCAATTTTCATCGATGGGCCGTTCATCCTTCATATATTTAGCGTTTTTTATGCTGAGTTTTCCGGTGGAAGTAAATAAAGTACCATTTCTGGCATTACGGGTAGGCAAGACGCAATCGAAAAGATCAACTCCCCGGGCCACAGCTTCAAAAATATCTTCGAGGTAACCAATTCCCATTAAATAACGGGGTTTATCCGGAGGGAGGAGAGAAGTGGATTTCTCGACAATTTCAAAAAAAAGCGATTTGGGTTCTCCCAGGCCGAGCCCGCCTAGGGCGTAACCATCGAAGTCAAGCTTAGTAAGATCTTCAAGGCTTTTCTGCCGTAGATCCCAATAGGTTCCTCCTTGACAAATGCCAAAAAGCAATTGGTTGGTTTTTTGATGGGTTTGGAAGTAGTGGCGAGATTTCTCAGCCCAGGAGGAAGTCCGGAAAGTAGCCGACTTAGTTTGTTCATAAGAAGAGGGATAAGGGGTGAAATGGTCGAGAGGCATGATTATGTCAGAGCCAAGAGTGATTTGAATATTAATTACCTCTTCTGGAGTCAGAAAAAATTTTGTGCCATCGAGATGGGAAGCAAAGGCCACTCCCTCATCATGGACTCGAGCCAGAGGTGACAAGCTGTATATTTGAAATCCTCCCGAGTCAGAGAGAATAGGTTTGGGCCAGGAAATGAATTTGTGAATTCCACCTAATTGACTGATAATTTCCAGTCCGGGGCGGAGAAAGAGGTGATAAGCGTTGACCAAGATTAGTTGAGCGCCAACTTCTTTGACTAGAGCATGAGTCAGAGCTTTAACCGTACCTTGGCTGCCAACAGGGGCAAAAGCAGGAGTGTGAATTTTTCCATGGGGAGTGGAGATGACTCCGGATCGAGCTTGGGAATCTTTGTCCTGGGCCAAAATTTCAAATGAAGCCATCAGCATTCAACCGAATTTTTTCAGTTTTATTTTGATTATTCTAATTATTCAATAATATTTAAATCAATTTTACTTTTATTTTATTTTTATTTCGAATTGAGCTCAGAACAAGAATTAAGTAGCGAAACGGAAATAAACCACATCTCCATCTTGAATAGAATAATCTTTTCCGTGGAGCTGAATCAAACCTTTTTCTCGAGCTTGAGCCCAGGAGCCACATTGGAGGAGGTCTTTCACGGGGATTACTTCGGCTCGAATAAAGCCTTTTTCCATATCGGTGTGGATAACTCCGGCTGCTTGGGGGGCAGGGGTGTTCTCAGGAATGGTCCAAGCCTTAACTTCCTTTTTACCCACTGTATAAAACACAATAAGATTCAAAACCTGGAAGCTAATCCGTAAAAATTTGGCTATACTGAATTCTTTAAGACCATATTCCCGTAAGAATTGTTCCTGTTCCTGAGGAGGTAATTGAGTGATTTCAGACTCGATTTGGCCACAAAAAGCCATTACTGCCTGTCTGGGTCCCGGGCGAGGCAGGAATTCTTGAGGGGACTCTATTTTCGTCAGTTCACTTTCATCCAAATTGATGGCCTGGACGATGGGTTTCTGGGAGAGGAAGCTGAAAGCCCGGAGGAATTTTTCTTCTTCTCGGAGGAAATCAATTTCCCGCAGAGGTTGGCCCTTAAGTAAATGCTGCTGGGCTTTTTCCAGAATTTCTTTTTCTCTTAATCCAAGAGAAGATGTTTTGCCTCGGAGTTCTTTTTCTAATTTGCTCAAACGCTTTTCAATACTCAAGAGGTCAGCTAGAATAAGTTCCTCCTCCATCCGGGAAATGTCATGACGGGGATTAATTTCCGGATGTATATGAGGAATTTCTTCAGCTTTGAATCCCCGAACGACGTGAGCCAGTCCATCTACCAGGCGAAGTTGAACCAAGTAAGATGAAGTCTTAATCTCTCCGGGTTGAAAACCAACTAAATCAATGAAATCTATCGTGGCTGGCTTTTTTTCTTTCTCGGGAAAAAGCGCAGCTAACTTATCCAGCCGGTCGTCTGGAATTAAACAGGTTCTTAAATGAAGCTCGTCTTTCTTCTTGGGGTGGAAACCGACCTCATATTCAGCTCCAGTCAGGAGATTGAAAAGAGTTGTTTTACCCGTCTTGGGGAAACCAAATAAGGCAAATTTCATTTTTTTCATAATTAGTATACCTTATATTTAAAGGACTCGCCAAGTTATAGTTGGTGGGATTTTTGAGCTCAAGCCTTTTCTTAGAGAAAAAAAGAAATTACCTCTTTTTTCTCTGAGAAAATAATTTTTCTAACCGAATTGAAGGTTGATTTATTTGAAGGGAGGTGAAGTAGAACAGTCAAAATCAGTTTGTTTCAGCTCAACCTTAAAAAGATTTTCCTTTTTACTGGAGAAAACTCCCGAAGAAGAGGGTCTCTGCCTTGCTCTAAACCTTTTTTTGTATTATATTTGATTTTCTCTAACTGACTGTGAGGCTAAAATGAGTGGTGAGACGAAAAATAAGCGGGAAATAAGTGTTTTTCGAGAATATTTCGAGTTGCTGGCCGAAACAGCTATTTTCGTCTTTTTTGTCATGACCTTTGTCGTGCAGGCCTTTCAAATTCCTACGGGTTCCATGGAACCAACTTTATTGGTTGGTGATTTTCTCCTAGTTAATAAGATGGCTTATGTTCACCCAGTTTTTCCGGTGGAGAAATGGCTCCTTCCCCGGCGGAATATTAGAAGATATGACATTGTGGTTTTTAAATATCCCCGAGATCTTTCAGTTGATTATGTTAAACGGGTCATCGCTTTAGAAGGAGAAAAGGTTGAAATAAAGGATAAACAGGTCTATATCAATGATGAACCTATAGTTGAAGATTATAAGGTCCATATTGACAGTCAGATTTATCAAAAATCTGAATATTACAGTTATGAAGATGTGATTCGAGATAATTTTGGTCCTGTTGTTGTGCCTCCAGGTCATTGTTTTGTCATGGGGGACAATCGGGATAATAGTCTTGATAGTCGTTATTGGGGTTTTCTTCCTCTAGATTATATTAAAGGGCGACCTTGGATAATTTATTTTTCTTATAAAGCTGAAAAAGATGCCTATTTAAAGACCAGCATCAGAGATAGATTGAAAAAATTAATCAATTTTATCCCCAAAGCTAGGTGGTCCCGTCTGTTAAAAGTTATTCGTTAATCCAGAAAATTCAAATTTTAGGTTCAGGATACTAACGGTCAGGCGAGAGAGGTTAAAAATTTTGAATTATTGAGCTGGTGGTTAGATCTTCACATTTCACCTTTGAATAACTAAATTTTTTGTTGTTTCTTCGGCATTCTAATTTAAAAACTCTTTCTCCTGGCCAGGACTCCATAATAGCTAGGGAAGGGCTTAAATGAAATGTATAAAATAAATCATAGAAAGGGGAGGCAATTTTAAATTGGCCAGCATAAAAATTCTTCTCCTAGGGGGCTTTCCTCTCTACCAAAGGTGAAAAGGGAAAGACCTGGGACCAATCCCAGGTATTCATTATTACCATGAACCAAATTTATCGTCTTAATTTTCATTTTTAAAAATATTTAATTTCTGGCTTAGTCCCCAAGTGACGGAAATGGAGTTACTACCTTAAGGCGAAGGAAAATGTCTCCGCTTCTGTTCAGATTTTTAACGCCCTTCCTTCACCG
>QMPV01000112.1 GCA_003648765.1 Candidatus Aminicenantota bacterium | reverse complement strand
AGATGAAGGTTGTATATTTCACGCATTTGTAGAAAACCGTCTTCATTTGGGTCTTCGTCTAAGGAAAGGATAATGGCTGACCGGGCTGGGACTTTGTCATCAATCAAACTATGAGTAGCGAAATGAATAATTTTATAGTCTGATAAATTTTTGCTTTTTATAGTTTCTTCTGAAGCATTTTTTTGAGTATATATCTGAGCTTTTTTCTTAAATAAAGCTTGTATCTTTTGTATTTCAATTCCACTATATTTTAAAGGAGATAAATTTATTACATTGTTAAAAGAATAAAAGTTTTGAAGTGTGTTTATACTATTATTATTTTTTTTACTAACCGGATAAATGTAAGGATCTCCTAGTGCTAAGATATCTTTACGAGGTTTGTTTTTGTTTTCTTTGGATCTTTGAATAATTTCCCTTAATGAAGATATTGAAGGAGCATAAGAGATGCTATAGTTTTCAATTAGCCAATTTTGTGTGTTTTTTTGTATTAACGTTTCAAAAGGAAGTTTATGTAGAATATCATCGGGGATTATAACTAGTCTTTTTATTTTTTTTGTAAATTCATGGGGAATTAGGATTGAGTATAGTTTTTTAGAAAATTCAAAGTTTTTATTATTCTTGTCAGTTATATCAAATAAATGTTGTTTAACGAGGTTTTGTATTTCTCCTCGACTTGGAAGAGGGAATATATTTATATTTCTTTTTGTTATAGAAAATCCCCATCCATTATTTTTTGATATGCAATATGCAATAAAAGCAGTATTTTTATCTAATAGTTTTTGGGCTTCACTTAAGGAAATAATTTTGGGATATTGAAGTCCAGCATAAGCAGGATCTTTATCTCTTATTTCTCTTTTGACGGATTCGAGTTCTTCTTCTCTATTCTGGAGTTCTTGTTGGATACGTTCTTTTTCCTCCGGTGACAGTGAAGCGGCAAGAAGTTTTGTGTATAAATAAGAAATATCTTTTTGCAATTCTTTTTCTTTATTTTGTAGTTTTATATCGAGTCTTTTTGAAAGATGTAGTCGTGAGAGTTCAATACTATCTAAAAAAGCTCTAGCTTTAGCCCTTTCTAAATAATTAAAGGCTCTTTTGTTGTAATCTTTATAAGGATATTGTTTATTTAGAAAAATAAGGAGATCTATAATGTTATGATATGCTTCTATTCGTTTGTCGGATCCTAAATAGCGAGCTTTGTATTCTTCTAGTTCAATTTGGGATCTAATATTCTCAATGATATCAATAGATTTTTTGTAATTTTCGAGAGCTTCTTTAATATTTTTTTGTTTCCAATTGGCTTTTGCTAATTCTAAATATGCTTCCCATAAGATCTGACCTCTTTGAACTCCTAAAGCTAATTGGATGGCTTTTTGATAATATTTTGTAGATTCTTCAAAATTTCCTAAGTTGTAATGAACAATTCCAATATTGTTTAAGATATATCCTTGATCTTCAATATCATTTATTTCTTTAGATATATTCAATGCAAGATGAAAATAATGTAGGGCTATTTCAAATTTTTCTTGAAATGTATATATTGCGCCTATATTGTTTAATACATGTATTTCTAATCGTTTTTCATTTAATTTCCGAGCTAAATTTAAGCATTGTTTATAATATTTTTCTGCGTTTACGAAATCTTCCTTTGAATTGTTTAAGATCGCTTTTGAATGGAAGGTAACTCCAATGTTATTTAAATCAATTGCTTTTCCTTTTAAATTGTTTGATTTTGTATCTTGCTCAAGTGATTGGTATATATAATTTAATGATTTATCATATTCTCCTAATTCTTTATAAATAATGCTAATATTATTCAAACATTTAGTGGTCTCACTTTCATATCCTTCATTCATAGAGATTTTTAGAGCGTCTTCGAAACATTGGAGAGCTTTTGAATAATTATCTATTTTCCAGTAATAGAGTCCTATATTATTTAAGCACCTGCATTCTTCTTTTTTATGATTTATCTCTTTTGCAAGATTTAGTGCTTTCTGGTTAAGTAAGAAGTAATCTTTAAAATTCCCAACTTCATATTCAGTGATACTTAATTGTCTTAGACATTTTATTAAAAATTCTTTTTTGTTAATTGATTCTGCTAATTTTATTGCTTTTTCGAACGATTTTTTTGAATTTAAATAATCATTTTTTCTTCGATAATTTTTCCCAGAATTGTAGTATTCATGAATTTGAATAATTTTTTTTGTATAAGTAATTAAATCAACGTGTTGAATTTCTTTGCTTAGTTTGTTGGCTTTTAAAATATAATCGAAAGAAGAAGTTACTTTTCCAAGACTCCAATATGTCAAGGAGATATCTATTAATAATCTAATTTCATTTTCCTTAGTTAAATTGACATTTTTTATCTTTGTTGAAAAATACTTTAAAGCTTCTTGATATTTTCCTTTTTTATATAAAATTTTTCCTTTATCATTTGAAATATTGGTTTGAGTATTAGATAGAGTTGGGAAAAATAGAAATATTAATATAGGAATAAGTATATATACTCTTTTTTTCACACGTATATAATGATGTATTTAATGTGAAATTGCAATCACCCTTTGAGGGGAAATGCAGGGTGATTTGTATTACTTAGATTTTAACTAAACTTTTTATACTCGATTTTCTGAACTAAGAAAAAGATTACTTTAAGTTTATTTTATTTTACTTATTAGTCTTCGTCACTGGGCCTTCCTGTGCTAATTAAACCAGTAATCTTGATCTTTTTGCCGTATTTGTTGTTGTCAGGGGTGACGACGGTTTTGCTGTTATCGAAGACAGGTAAGAAAGAAAGAATGGAGTAAATCAGGGCGACGGGCTTTTTCACAATGGTTCGCAGATCGAATTTGTTGGCTTTCTTTTCAATAGCAAAAGCACTGGGCACAGTGGCCAATAAAATAGCTACACAAGCGAAAATAGCGATTGTTTTGATTGTGTTTTTACGCATTGAAGAACCTCCTTAAAGTTTTTATTTAAGGGACGCCCTGGGGTGAAGATAATAGAAAGTGTAGACTAATGGTTAAGTGGAAAATTCTTTTCTAGAGACTTTTCTCTTATCTTCATCCAAGGCGTCCCTTGTAATCTAAAATAAATTTCTTAAATTGTCAAGTAATTTTTGCGCTAACTTTAATATTTAAAATAACTTAGCGCTTATTATATACATTATCTTGTATCTATCTATCACCTCCCTTCAATATATTGAGTCGTTGAAAATAGAAAAAATTGAAAAATTTTTTAAAAAAATTTTAAAAAAATCCAAGAATTTATAGGTTTTATCCCCTTTCTTTAAGAAAAATTTCTCTTTGAAATATAATTATTTCACTGTTTTTTTTGAATAAACATCCAGGAAATCAGGTGAGTTTGAAAAGGATATATTTGTCAATCTACTGACAAAAAGTAGATAAAGAACATTAAATAAATTTTTGGATTTAGAATCTTTTGGTTTTGTCTCTAATATTCGAGGGGAGTTTATTTATAATCAGGGAAGAAATAATTTATTTCCCATTCAGCTGTTTGTGGGCTATCTGAGCCATGAACGGCGTTTCTTTCGATCGAAAAGCCGTAGCTGTGCCGAAGAGTGCCTGGTTCTGCTAAGGCTGGATCCGTAGCTCCCATTACTTTTCTCCAGTGGGCGATAGCTTCTTCTCTTTCTAGAACCATGACCACAATTTTTCCAGAGGACATAAAGTCAGTAAGACTTTCATAAAAAGGTTTTTCTTGGTGAACAATATAAAAACCTTTAGCTTCTTCTTTGGTTAAATGAAGCATTTTCATTTCTAAAATATCAAATCCTTCTTCCTCAATTCGGGTGATTATTTTGCCGATGATTCTTTTTTTTACGGCGTCTGGTTTTACGATGGCCAATGTTTTTTCTTTCATAGAACTACTCCTTTTTCCACCTATTTGCGCTTTTAAAAAATAAGGTTCAATCTTAAAGAAATTAGGGAATTGAGTCAATGAAGAAAGCTTTTCTACTAATAAAATTCTATTTATGAAGCGCTGGTTTTATTTTCGATTGAAAATTTTGATAGAGACCACAGGGAAAACAGGAATAGATATCGCCTCTATAATTGGGATTAAAAACCTGCTTGGAGTGAACTTCTCATTAATTTGACACCTTAGAACTTAAAGAATTAGAATAATCTTTCTATTATGAATCCGGAAGAAAATTATCGAAAACTTAAAAAATTTGCCTTAGAAATAGGTTGCGATTTTTTTGGAGTAGCTGATATCCAAGGCATAAAATCAAATTTTATTCTTTCTCCTCCTTTAAAGGAAAAATTTAATAGAGCTATAAGTCTGGGCAAAAAGTTATTGCCGGCAGTTCTGGATGATATTGAAGACCACCCCACCCAACTTTATTTTCATCATTACAGGCAGATTAATTTTTTTCTGGATCGAGTTGCCTTATCTTTAGCTGATTATATCTATAATTTGGGAGCTTCAGCTTTACCGATTCCCGCTTCTCAGGTCATAGATTGGGAAAGACAAAAGGCCCATCTTTCTCATAAAAAAATTGGAGAATTAGCCGGACTCGGATGGTTGGGGCGAAATAATTTACTGATTAATCCAGAAGTTGGAGCTCAATTTAGATTAGTGACTATTTTGACGGATTTGCCGTTGTCAGTCGACTCTCCCTTGGAAAGAGATTGTGCCGACTGCTATGCCTGTTTATCTGTTTGTCCGGCGAAAGCCATTAAAGAGAATCAGATTGATTTTGACCATTGGGCCTGTTTTGAACTCCTTAAAGAGTTTCGCCGCAAAGGTTATGTGGGACAATATATTTGTGGAATTTGTGTCAAGGTGTGTTCAGGACCAAAATAAGCTTAATTAGCTTTTATGACTTACTCCCGAAGGGGAGGATGCGCCCTTCTTAATTCGACGCTTTCCTGGGCAATAATTGTTCTATTTTTTCCCTTATTTTTGGCCTGATAAAGAGCTTTGTCGGCCAAGCGGACTAATTCTGAAGCTTTCTTTTCAAAATAAGCTCTGGGAATGGATTTGGCTTTGGTCTCTTTGGATTGCCCTCCTTGGAAAAAGCATTGAGCAATTCCCAGACTAATTGTTTTTGATACTTTTTGTCCTTCTGGATTGAAAGTAATCCGTTCAAATTTTTTCCTGATTCTTTCAGCCACAATAAAAGCTTCTTTTGTTGTTTGCCCGGGGAGAACAATAGCAAACTCATCACCACCAAAACGGGAAACCCAATCCCCGGCCGATTTTTCATCTTTTTCTTCCAAAAATGTGTAGTCTTTGCGGATATTTTCTAAAATTGTACAGGCCAATTCTTTGATTACTTCGTCTCCTTCCAGATGGTGGTAGGTATCGTTGTAAGATTTGAAGTCATCAATATCAAGCATTATCAAAGAAAGAGAACTCCGCCACCTTTCTGCTGTCTTTATTTCTTCAGGGAGTTGCTGGTTGAAATAACGGCGGTTATAGACCCCTGTGAGTTCATCAATGATGGAAAATCTTTTTATCTCTTCTTCCAGTTTCTTTCGTTCGGAAATGTCATCTATAACCGTATCAAAATAGATAATTTGACCGGTTTTATTTTTGATAGCTGTCGCCGTTATTGAAGCCCAGAAAACCTCATGGTTTTTTCGGCAGAGACGTAGTTCTTTATTTTTAATTTGATTGTTAATTTCAAGCTCTTTCATGAATTGAGCGAATTCCTGGAGGCTGAAGAAAAGGTCACTGAAACGAAAAGAATCTGAAATTTCGTTTGGTTCGAGTTTTAACATTTCTAGAGCCGCTGGATTTGCTTCGATAATCACCCCCTTGCCTGAAATCCTTAAAATACCTGTTTTAAGATTACAAATCAGACTGCGGAATTTTTCTTCGGAAGATTTGATCTTTTGGGATAAGATTCTTTTTTGGAGGGCTTCTGACAAAAAGTTGGCAAATATTTCCAGAGGTCGAACGGTTTCATCAGTGGGGCGCCGTCCGCTTTTTGAATCGTCGACTGAAATTATTCCGATTATTTCACCTTTTGTGTCCTTCATGGCTACTAATAGACCGTCTTCTTTATGCCAACTATCAGGTCCTTCAGGATAATCTTGGCTGCCTGGGATTATAGCTTCTGGGTCTAAGATGGCTTTTTTGTCATGGGGAATATAACAGGATTGATGGCCTAATTTGATCCCCTCCTGAAAATAGTTTAGGTATTTTTCTTTCGGCATATGGATGGCCTGGACTTTTTCAATGTCTTCTTTTTTGATGCCATAAGTGGCAATAATGCGCCTATAAGGAGGATTAGGTATAAAGTAAGAAATCAACACTCTTTTGAAATCCGAGATTGAAACAATAGCTTCAGCAATGCTTTTGAAAAACTTTTCTTCGTTTTCAATGGTCAACAGCTCAGCTGAAATAAGCGAGAATTTCTCCAATTGTTGATTCATGGTAATTAGGTTTTCTTGAGCTTCGTATTGAGAAGTTATGTCTATTTCCATGACCACAGCTAAGGGATCATTATCATCGGGAATAATAGGGAACATTGACATAAGAACATAAGCGATTTTCCCCGACTTTTTCTTTATCTTCCTTTCCAATTGGACAAAAGATTTTTTCTGTTCAAAGACATCATGAAGAAGTTGAGAAAATTCTTCCTTTTGTTCTTGAGTAAAGAAAATATGGGAGAATGGTTGACCAATGATCTCTTTTTCCGAGAGACCAAATAAGGTTTCAGATTGAGGATTCCAAAAGGTGATTTCTCCTTTAGAGTTAACCCATTGGATGGCCAGGTTAGGAGCATTATCAATTATTGCTTTGAGTTGAGATTTGACTCTTTCAACTTCATTATAAGCATGATTTAGTTCTTCGGCGGCTTTTTTCCTTTCCGTAATATCGCTGGCAATGCCCATTAATCCGCGGGGTTGTCCATTATCTTTTATAGCTCGACAGAAGGCTCGAAAATGACGGAAATCTTTATCGTTTACCATTAACCGGAATTCAAAATTAAGAGCAGTGCCTCCCAGGATTTGTCTGAAAACTTCTTCTACTTGAGGTTTGTCTTCGGGATGAACAAGATCAAGAAAAGATTTTCCCAATAAGGAATCCACCTTAAAAGAGCCATGTTTTTCCAAAACTGGATTTATATATGTAAAGTTGCCTTTTTGATCCAAAGTGAATATTACATGGTTAACATTTTCT
>QMPV01000111.1 GCA_003648765.1 Candidatus Aminicenantota bacterium | reverse complement strand
GGAGAAACCGTAGCACTACCCCCTCTGTTAATTCCATTATATACATCGTATTCCAAAAAAGTATTAATATTCGTCCTGGGTGTAACCTGAGAAGTTATTTTAATAAACCCTCGGGGCTGTTTGTAATCAACGGCTTCGGGAAAACCGGTGGGATAGCGCATCGAACGATAATACTGGGCGCCGATAAAAAACCAAACTCTGTCTTTGACAATCGGACCACCTAAATGGGCGCCGAAATCAGCTAATTTCTGGAGAGGGGAAGTTAAATTAGGAAAATCATCCAGGTATTTTGAGTTGTTTTCCGTCTGCCACAATCCTTTGGGCCAGTCATCCTTCTTGCCCTGGAAAATGGTTTCAAAATGGCCGGAAAATTCATTACCACCTGATTTGGTGACCATATTGAAGATAACGCCGGTGAAATTTCCGTACTCAGCCGGCAAACCAACGCCCATGACTTTGGCTTCTTCGACAATATTTGGGTCTAAAAAGACCCAGGCTGAACCAGCTTCAGGGTCAGAAACGTCCACGCCGTCTACCTGGTAGGAAATACCTGTACTGTCAGAAGCTCCATAGGCGACATCATTGTTGACACCGGGAGCCAGGTTAACAATATCAGTGGAAAAATTACTATAAGGAATATTTCTCAAAATTTCATCGCTTAAGGTCACTGAAGCAGTTTCAGTTGACTTGACGTCTACGGTAGGTGCCTTGGCGATGACAGTGACTTCTTCTTCCAAACTGGCGGGCTTCATTACTAAATCCACAGTCAGTCGGACAGTGGTGGAGACACGGATATTTTCCTGAACTACCGTAGTGAAACCTTGCAGTTCTGCCTTAACTGTATAGACACCAGGTGGAAGAGCGGGAAAACGATATTTCCCTTCGGCATCCGTAATGGCTGAGCGGACTCCCATTAAACTTGGACTGCTGATGGTGACAGTTACTCCTGGTAAGGGACTGCCTTCCTCATCAGTGATTTTCCCTTCAATAGCCCCTGTTTCCCGGCTCTGGGAAAAGGCTAAGGGAGCTAATATAAACAATGCAATCACCATAAATGAAAGAAATTTTCTCATCTTTCCTCCTTTTTTTAAGCTTATCACATTTTATTTTATTTCCCTTTTTTCTTTTATTTTACTTTACCTCTCACCTCCTCTCAGATGATTTAACAATTTTTATATCCTATTAATAATTAATTTGCAAGTAATATGCCAGGACAACTCCAGTAAAATTAGGGGACTTCTGCCTGAAGTTTTCTTTATAAGATTATTTTACATCCAATTTTTTGGATTTATCCATTTTTTTAAACCTAACTCTTCCCTCTTGAATATTTAATTCCTCCTTTAAAAACCAATGTATTTTCTGAGTCCCAGATCATCCTACTCCCAACCCTCGCTGCCCAGGCAGATAATGTTGCCGCTCCCAGCCAACCCACCAGGACCTTCTTAATCTAGGACTCAATCAATCTCCAAAGCGACAATTGCCTCCCTCTACAATGACTAAACGCCAGCCATCTTTTTTCTCAAAAACAGCTTTTTTAACTTAAATAAATCTAGAACTATGCGGGAAATGAAGAAATAATGGCTTGACTCCTTGAAAATTCGGTGAAACTAACACAAGATAGAAATTTACTTGGGGAAAAAAACATACCTTCCTCTGCTAAGAGATTAAAGGCACTCCAAAAATGAGAAAGGGTTGACTCTCTAAATTGCAACTTTTACTTACCTCTGATATCTTATAATAAATAGATGAACATGAAACTATGAAAAAAAACTTTTTTTTTCTCGGCTTTTTTATTCTCCTGCTTCTTCCTCTCCTCTCCTCAAATCCTGAGTCAAATCAACTTCTTCCCCGGCATAAAGAATGGTTAAGTTTGGTCAGGCCGATTATTACCAAAACAGAAAGAGAAGTCTTTTTAAAATTAAAAACTTCTGAAGAAAGGGACAAATTCATCAAACTTTTTTGGGCCCGCCGTGACCCACGTCCCGATACTCTTGAAAATGAATTTTATCGAGAATATATGCAACGCGTCCGCTACGCTGATTTGCATTTCGGACATAACTCCCCCAAAAAGGGCCACGAAACGGAAAGAGGCTATTTTTATCTCCTTCTAGGTCCTCCTTTAGAACGCCAGATTTACGACACTCAATCCAAAGTCTGGCCAATGGAACTTTGGTACTACAAAGGCCAGCCCAAATACGGTTTGCCCCCTTATTTTTATTTAATCTTTTATCAGCCTCACGGGATGGGTGAGTATAAATTATATTCACCGACTGTCGAAGGACCCGAAAAACTCTTAGTCCCAACTATGTCGGCTCGGGTTCTAAACCGTCAGACAGCTTACCGACTCCTTAAAGAAATCTCAGGAGAATTAGCGGCGGCTTCCATCTCCTACATTCCTGGCGAAACTACCCTAGGATTAACCTCCCTCTCCACCGACACTTTAATCTCTACCCTTTATGGACTAGCAGAGAAAGAATTTTCCGATGCCTACGCCCGATCTTTTCTTGCTTATAAAGATTATATTGAAACCGACTATACCCACAATTTCATTGAAAGCGAAGCGACCATTAAAATTTTTTATCACCACCAGCAGCCTTATCTTCATTGGTCACTAGAACCTTCTCGAATAAATCTTTTTCAATCTGAGAATAAATCTTATGCCTCTTTCCAACTTATACTCCGTCTGGAAAACTCTGCCCAACAGACAATTCTGGAAAAGGAAGAAGAAATTCCCTTTGAAGTTTCTTTAACCTCGTTAACTCCCCGTCAGGGTCAAAAATTAGCTTTCCAAGACATCTTACCCATTATTCCAGGAAAGTTCACTTTTCATATTTTTCTGAAAAACAAAACCGCCCGGGAGTTTACCTCTTATCAGGCAAGTATTAATGTTCCTTTAATTAAAGGACAACCCTATTTGGCCGATCTTCTTCTCTATTTAGATCGAGAACCCCTACCCTCAAATCAACAGAATAAAGCCAAAGCTTTCTCTTTTAATGGCTACCAATATATTTTCAATAGCCAAGCCCAATTTTTACCTGGAAAACCCATTGGACTTTTTACTCAAATTCTTAATCTGACTCAACCTGAAAATAAATTTCTCCAACTTGAAATCCATTCCCTGGAGCAGGAGGAAATAATTTCTCAACAAAAATTGCCTTTGCTCGAGGTCATCTCCCCGGACAGACTTTCCCTGAATTTGCCTTCTATCACTCCAGAACCACTCTCTCCCGGTTATTATCGTCTCCGCTTATCTCTCCAAGATAAAAAAGGCCTTCTTTTAGCAGAAAAGACCGCCTCCTTTGTCGTCCTGACTCATACCTATACGGTGATTCCCTGGGTTTTTTCCCGAATAAGGCCGCCTTACCCCAATCCCAACGATATTTACTTGCTAGCCTCTGAATATTTCCTCAATGAAAACTATGATCAAGCCGAAAAACTTCTCCAGCAGCTCATGAAATTACGGCCTGACCCCTCAACCAAACTTCTTTTAGCCAAAACCTTTTTTGCCTGTCAAAATTACAAAGAGGCCCTCATCTTGGCTCAACCTCTTTTTGAAAAAAATCATCTCCGCGAAGCAGGCAAAATACTAGCCGTTATTCACGCTAAGCAAAAGAACTGGACTCAAGCTTTAAATTATCTTGAACAACTCCTAGCCAAGGCCACTGAAATTCCACTGCTTAACCTGGCCGCTCAAGGCTACGCTGCTCTAGGGCAGCCCCAAAAAGCTCTCGAATATGTGAATAAATCTTTGGACTTAAAAAAAGACCAACCAGAGCTCCAAACCTTTAAAGAAAAATTGATTAAATCCTTAAAAAATAAATTTCCCAAGAAAAAGTTACGTAGATAAAAAATTTATTAAAAAAATAATAACCAGAATAATAAACAAAAAAAAGAACTCTTTTTATGTTAGAATAAAAGCTAATAACTAATTTAAATTGGAAAAAATAAAATTCAGATTAAAGCCATTAGAGGAGGCTCTCAATGAAAAAGCATCTTATTTTATGTGGCTGGTTGATCCTCTCACTAGCTCTGGGCAGTTGGGCTCAAGTCCAAGGAAAAATTGAGGGCAGGGTCACCGATAAAAACGGACAACCTCTGGCTGGAGTAGCTGTCAATATAATTTCCACTAAAATGGCGACTCGACATTTTGAAAGAAAAACTGATAAAAATGGAAAATTTGTTCAGATCGGTCTCTGGCCAGGCTATTACCAGGTCATTTTCAAAAAAGACGGCTACCTCCCCATAACTAAGGAAGTCAAAGTCTCTATAGGGGAGGCAACTCGATTGGAAGTCAAACTCGAAAAAGCAGAAAAAGCCCTTGAAAAAATGCTCTCTAAAGCTGATCAGCTCTTTCTTAAAGGAAATAAATTATATGCAGAAAATAAATTTGAAGAAGCAGCTTCAACTTTTCAAAAAGCTATTTCCCTCAATAATACTCAATGGGGATACTATTTTAACCTGGGCTTGTGTTACAAGAAAATGGGGCAATCAACTCAATCTCTGGAGGCCTTCCGGAAAAGTTTGGAATTAAATCCTGACAGTTTTGTCATTAATAAGGAACTAGGCGAAGCTCTCGCTAAACTTGGTCAATATCCAGAGGCCGAAAAACATTATCAAAAAGCCCTGGAATTAAACCAAGATGACCCCGACGTCTATTATAATTACGGAGTCGTCCTCATCAATCTGGGCAAATCCCAAGAAGCTTTAGCGGCTTTTCAAAAAACAATCCAACTCAAACCTGACTACCCAGATGCCTATTATCAATTAGGCACGCTTTATATAGGTCAAAATAAAATTCAAGAAGCTATCGACTCGCTGAATAAATTTATCGAATTAGCTCCAAACGACCCTCGGGTCAAAACAGCCCAACAACTTTTAAATTACCTAAAAAAACAATCTCCGTCGTCAGATTAAAAGATTAAACCAGAACCATTTCTTAGGCTTATTTTAGCCGATGATGGAGAATGTAAAATGTCCGCCAGCGTTGACCATCAGATTGGCGAGCAAAATCCACAATCTGATAACCTTTTCCTAGCATTTCTAGAAAGACTTCCCGAGTTTTTAGGCGCCATTGTAAAGGGATTTGACGGACATCTTCTCTCTCGACATCCGTCTCTCGAAGCATCAGATAGAAATCGGCTGGTATTTCAATAGCCAGCCAAGGAGTATCTAAAATTGTGTTGACTTTGGTTATCACCGGCAACTCAACTTGACCAAAACGTCCCCTGATCTCCTGAAATTTTGTCTGGGTAGCCAGACAATCCCGAGTGAGAAGGTCCCCCAAGGAATACCTTGGTCGCTCAGGGGTCTGAATAAGATTCCAGCGTAGATAAAAACGATCAGTGGGAATATCGCCCCGATTGAGATAACCGCCAAATCCACCATAACAATCAACTCTGTATTCAACAACTTCCATGCCAAAGACATGAATGTTTCGATAAGCGTTAACTGCGGTTAAGGGATCATAAGTACAGGTGGCCCAATTAACTCCATAAATGTCTAATAAGATCTCTTTTTGAAATTTTTTTATCTCTACTCCCAATCCATAGCCCTGGAAATCGGGACGGACTCCAGCGTATTGAGAGTAAAACTTCAAATTCTCCGTTTGCCTAAATCCGAGTGACTTATCCCAAACGCCGACATAGCCGTAGGCAAAACCAATCAAATGCTCTTCGTCAAGAGGAAATTCGCCTTTCTCGTTGGCGACAAAAACCCCGATAAACATGCTACTTCCTTCATGAAAATAATTTTCACCCTCCATATTCCTTACCCCACATAGATGATCAGTCGGTTCACCCCAAATCCTCATCCGCAAAGCTTCATATTTGGCATAATCAGAGGCTCTCTTTGAATCTTCGAAACGGAGAAGGAACTTTCGTCCTTTGCTTTCAATAACCTTTTCTTTCTTGACCATCACCCTTTCTCCTAATTTACTTTCCTGATCCATTCTCAAGAGATTATCATTCTCCTCAAAAATTTAGCCTAAGATGCCTCATCCAATTCTCGCCCTGCTATATATTTACTTTACTTCCGCTCAAGTTTCAAACTTTACTTTAACCTAAGTATCAAATTTCCCCTACTTAATTTCTTCATTAATTCCGACTTGAGACAAACTAATTGCTTCTCTTTTCTAAAATCCAGCTTCTCTTCGGTTACTACTTCTCTTCTCCCTGAGGTTATCTCTTAATCAATCATTGAATTAATAATTCAGATGAGTTAATTTAAGAGCCTTGATACCAATTGAGAAAGGAGGTCCTCCATGAAAAGAAAAAAGGGTGTTTCAATTTTCTCTCTTTTTAGCCTCGTTTTAGCCCTTTTCCTCCTTTCTCCGAATAATCTCTTTTCTTCCTCAAAGATTCCATCTTTTCTGAAATCGTTGGCTCAACCCGATGATATCTACTTGGAAGGAGCGAATAGTTTCGTCCTTTTTGCTTCCTCCCAACGTTTTCCTTTCAGTTATACCAATTATCCTACTTCTAATGCCCAAGGAAGTATTATCGCCATAGGTTTTTTAGATTTGGCTGACCCTGGCCAAGTTAACATTGGGTCTCCATTCCTTCGCCTCAAAGGAAAAAACCTCCATTGGGCTTACCAGAGTATTACTACTTCTGCCTCCCCTGTCCCTCAAGTGATAAGTCGACTCCAGTTCAACCAACCAACTGGAGAAAAAGGCCAAATTGAGACTAAATACCGAATTCTTTTGGACCAAAACCAAATAGATATAATTTCCACCATTACTAATACCGGGTCTTCTTCTTGGACAGAGGCTTTTTATTCTCTGTATTTCAA
The DNA here is from genome assembly GCA_003648765.1 of Candidatus Aminicenantota bacterium. Classification (GTDB taxonomy): domain Bacteria; phylum Acidobacteriota; class Aminicenantia; order Aminicenantales; family Aminicenantaceae; genus JdFR-80. The sequence continues at coordinate 502 of QMPV01000111.1, read as the reverse complement.
TCCCTTAACTAGATATCGTTTCTCTCCCTATTCTCCCCAAGACAATCCAGATTTGAATTTTACCGTCCTACCCAGGAAGGATTACTACTTGGCTTGGGTAGCCAAATCAATCCCTGCCCCCCAGACTTTATCTCCTGGAGGTCAGATAAAAATTGAGTATTCTCTTCTCATAGACAAAGACCCCACTTCTCTTTTGAAAAAAATATATGGTATTTTAAGGAAAAAAACTAAATCCGTCACCTTCCTTATCGACACAGACCAAAATCATCCTTTTGAACTAATCATCTATCAAGCCACTAATAAACGCATCTTTTTTCGAAGCTTCCTCAAACCCAGCTCCAAAAGGTTGACGATCCCTCTCCCCTTCGGTGTCTATTTTGCTGAAATTCATTGGTTTCCGGCTACCAGTCAACAATCCTTTCAAGTAAGCAAAACTGAAGTAAAACCGGTCAAGTTCAGAAGACCGCGCCACGGAAAAATCACTGTTTTTCTTCGTGATTCT
>QMPV01000110.1 GCA_003648765.1 Candidatus Aminicenantota bacterium | reverse complement strand
CCCCCAACACCTACCCCCACTCATTTATGGTTAAAAGAAGATAAAAATTTTGTTTTATGATAAATTAGGTATAACGCTTAATAAATGTAGGTAGGTTAATGTTTCACAAGAGTAAAAAGGAGGTTAATCCCATGTTTACGAAACGATGGCTTTCATTTTCCCTGGTTGCTATTTTAAGTCTGGCCCTTCTTTTTGTGGCCCGGAATTCATTTTCCGCCCCGGATGAAGGGATGTGGACTTTTGATAATCCGCCGGTCAAAATCCTCAAGGAAAAATATGGTTTTGTTCCCACCAAAGAGTGGCTCGACCATATCCGACTCTCCAGTGTCCGCTTTATGGATGGCGGCTCCGGCTCTTTCGTCAGTCCCCATGGTCTGGTCATGACCAATCATCATGTGGCCATGGGACAGCTTCAGAAAATCTCCACTCCTGAGAAGAATTATGTGGAGACAGGTTTTTTGGCTCGCACCCGGGAAGAGGAGATTAAATGTCCTGATTTAGAAATAAACGTGCTCGTCTCGATGGAAAATGTTACCGACCGGGTCCGGGCTGCGGTTAAACCAGGCATGAGCGATGCTGAAGCCTTAAAAGCCCGCCAGGCAGTGATTGCCGAGATTGAAAAGGAAAGCCTGCAGAAGACCGGTCTCCGCTCCAACGTCATCAGTCTCTATCATGGCGGCGAATACTGGCTCTATCGTTATAAAAAATACACCGATATCCGTTTGGTCATGGCTCCGGAAAGACAGGCAGCTTATTTCGGCGGCGACTCAGACAATTTCACCTATCCTCGCTATGACCTTGATGTGGCCTTCTTCCGCGTTTATGAGAACGGAAAGCCCCTGGAGACTCCCCATTATCTCCGCTGGAACTCCCAAGGCGCCGGTGACGGCGAGCTGGTTTTTGTCTCGGGTAATCCCGGCTCGACCGACCGCCTCTATACTTATGCCGAGCTGGAGATGCTCCGGGATTACCGTTATCCTCTAATGCTCAATTACATTAATAAGTTTATCGCCGCCCTCCGGGAGTACGCCGCCCAAGGGAAAGAACAGCAACGCCGGGCCCTAGGTATTATTTTCGGCCTGGAAAACGCCAAGAAAGCCTATACCGGCGAGTATCAGGCCCTTCGGAATAAAGATTTAATGGCCAAACGCAAGGAAGCCGAAGAGAAATTCCGGCAGCTCATCGCCAGTCGTCCGGAGTGGCAGCAAGCCTACGGGGATGCCTGGGATGTCGTGGCCCGGGTGGTCCGGAAGAATATCGAGTTCTCCCGCCGCTCTTTCTATCAAAATCTGCGTGGCTATCGTTTACCCAGCTTAGCCTTAACCATTGTTCAATATGTCACCGAGGTGAAAAAGCCCGATGGCGAACGGCTTCCGGGTTATCATGACGCCCAGTTAAATGAACTGAAATTTATGTTATTCTCCCCGGCCCCAGTCTATAAAGATTTGGAAGAAGCCGTGCTTCGTTTCGGCCTCCAGCTTTCTCTTGAGGCTTTAGGCCCTGAAGATGAGTTTGTTCAAGCCGCCCTCCAGGGCAAAACCCCGGCGGAAGTGGCCCGCGAGGTTATCGCCGGCACAAAGCTTAATGACCCTGCCTTCCGCAAGAAACTGATTGAGGGTGGAGAAGAGGCCGTCCAAAAATGTCAGGACCCTTTAATCCAACTTGCCCGCCGGGTTGACCCCCTGATCCGCCGGAACATTAAAAAGAGTCAGGATGAGATTGAAAGCGTCCTGGTCAAAGCCCGGGAAAAAATTGCCCAGGCTCGGTTTGCTGTCTATGGTAAAGATGCCTATCCTGATGCCACTTTCACCCTTCGCCTGGCTTTTGGAGTAGTCAAAGGCTATCCCTACAACGGCACTCGAGCACCTTATAAGACCACTCTTTATGGATTATTTGATCGGGCGGTAAGTTTTGATAATCAGGGAGAATTTGCGCTGCCCCAGCGTTTCTGGGAGAGAAAAGATAAGCTTGATTTGAGCACCCCGGTCAATTTTGTCAGCACCTGCGATATTATCGGCGGCAATTCCGGCTCACCGGTGATTAACCGCCAGGGGGAAGTGGTCGGGCTGATTTTTGACGGCAATATCGAGAGTCTTTCGGGTCGGTTCATGTATGATGACACTCGAGCCCGAGCGGTGGCTGTGCATACAGCTTACATAATTGAAGGTTTACGCAAGCTCTATGACGCCGGGTTCCTGGCCGATGAAATAGAAGGTAAAAAATGACTCTATCTTAACCTAGATTAGGGGAGATGAATTTGATTCAGAAGAGAAAAAAATCATCTCCCCGCTGAACTTTTTCTTCCCCTGGGAACTTAGTGGAGAGATGATTTAAGATAGAAAAAGAAGAAGGGAAAAAGCAGCCTGAAGGAGGCTCAATGAGGAAAAAAATTATTGTTATGGCGGTTGCCCTGCTGGTGGGGCTAATTACTTTTCTCCTGGCGGAAACCTTATTGATTAAGGTCCAGAGCACCAGCCTTCGGAAACGCCCTGAATTTTATGCGCCGGTTGTGGCCAAATTGTATTATGGCCAGAAGGTGACCAAACTGGCTGAAGAAGGCGGTTGGGTCCAGGTGCGGACAGATGATTGCCTGGTGGGCTGGCTTCATTCTTCGGCGGTTGAAACTAAAAAAATTCGGCTTCTGGCCATGAATCAAACTTTGAAGACCGAGGCCAGCTCCCAGGAAGTGGCTCTGGCGGGCAAGGGCTTCACCAAGGACCTGGAAAAGGCTTTCCGGGAAAAGAATAAAGGACTAAATTACGCCCAGGTGGAGAAAATGCTCCGGATAAAAGTCACCCTGTCGGAACTCAAAAGATTTCTCCGGGAAGGCAAGCTGGGCGAGTGGGGGAGGCCAAAATGAACCGGAAAACGAAGTCTCTTCCCCGAGTTTTCCTGGCGGGAGTTGTCTTGGTCGTTCTGGCGTATCTTATTGCCTGTGCAGCCATGGAAAAGGGAGTCAGTGTTTTGACCTCTCCGGAGAAACTTTCCCAGAAAGACAAAGCCTCCTTGTTACGAGTGGCCAAAGCGCTGCGCTCCAGTTTCGCCGATATTACTGAAGAAGAGGAATATTACATCGGCCGGAGTGTGGCCGCCACCATCCTGGCCACTTATCCAGCGTTGAATAATTCCCGTTTGACTCGCTATGTCAACCGCGTCGGTCAGGCGGTGGTTCTTTATTCGGATCGTCCGGAAATTTTCGCCGGTTATCATTTTCTGGTGCTCGACAGTAATGAGATCAATGCCATGGCTGCTCCGGGCGGTTTTATTTTTATTACCAAGGGCTTGCTGCGTCTCTGTCGAAATGAAGATATGCTGGCGGCTGTGCTGGCTCATGAAGTAGGTCATGTGGCGGCCAAGCATGGTCTCCGTTCGATTAAAAAATCACGCTTGATAGAGGCCTTCCGCTTATTAGCCAGTGAGGCGGCTCAGCGTTCCGGCTCGGCCGAACTGGCCAAGCTGGTGAGTACTTACGAGAGTATTTTGGGAGACATTACCGCCACCCTGATTGAGCGCGGGTATGACCGGAAATTTGAGACGGAAGCTGACGAGTTGGCGGTTAAATTCATGACCAGGGCGGGTTATTCTCCCACCGCTTTAAGTGATTTTCTAGCAGCCCTGGCTTCTTCTGCCCAAGCTTCCTCTGGAAAAGGGTGGTTCAAAACTCATCCGGCCCCAGAGAAACGACTGGCCAAGGTCTCAGCCAAAATAAAAGCTTTACCGCAGGTGCCGGCTGTAGCTAAAGTCCGCACCCAACGCTTCCACCAGTACTGTTCCCGCCTGAAATAAAAAGTAGGGAAGTATATTTAAACCTAGATTTTCCGATAAACGTCTTTTTGATGACGGACATAATAAATAGTTATAACATTCATCTCTTTATCGACCTCATAAATGACTCGATAATCTCCCACTCGGATTCTATATAACCTTTCTGTAGTTCTCAGTTTTTTAGCTTGCAGGGGGAAAGGATTATTGGCTAGAGAGTTAATGGATTTTAATATTCTTCTGACTTCTTTCGGGCTAATTTCTTTTAAATCTTTCTCAACCGAATGTTTCCATCGAATTTCATAAGAATCCATCTTTCTTTAATTTTTCCTTTAATTCTTCAAATGAAAGGGTTGATTCCTCTCGACGTTCTGCAATAACTGCCAGGTCATGAAGATCTTCTAATAACTCTTCATATTCCTTTATTGGCAGAATTATGGCTTTCTTTCGACCTTTTTCATCGGTAATATATCGTTCTTCTGATTTTTTCATGATAAATCTCCTTTTTGTTGCCCTCCTCTTAACTTATTTACCTTAAATATCTATCGTTCTATGGCAATCACTACTAAGGCTCTCCTTAGAATCCATAATTGGAAAAATTGATTTATTCTCTTCATAATGACAGTTGCTTAAATAAGCCTTTACTTTACTGAATGTTTTAATTAATTCCATTAATCTCCCCTTCATCTAACATTTTCAGGGGATTGTTTTTTATTGTATACAATTATATTTGGTTACACCATAAATCAATTTGAGTCGTCAACATCTTTTTTCCGGGGCTGAATAGGCTGAATAATTTGGTATTTATAAATTGTATAGACTAGACTGGTTCCTTTAATTATCATGGCTAGCATATATAGAGAGCCTGTGGCTGGTTGATAAAACAAGGGAATGAAATTCTCCTCGGAATAAAATAGCCATTAAGAGAGAAATGCTGAAAACTTTCTTCTCTTGAGCAATCATGCCAATCGTGCTCGGACAAAACAATCTAAATAATCGTCTTTGGTTAAAATGAAGTATTGATAACTTCTTTCTCCTGGCATCCACTGGTGGCAAAAGGTGCTCTGGTGGTAAAAAATTTAACTCAAAGTGGGCCAAATTCAATATCAATTTTTTCTTTTGGAGGATCGAGCTAACAGAAAAACAGACCTATTCAATATAAAGGAGAGTAAGGAATGAAAAAGGCAATTATTTTCCCTCTCATCTTTTTTACCATTTCGTCCCTTATTTTGGCCAAAGGACAAAGTAAGATTGGCTTAATAATGCGGATAAATCCTTCGGCTCAAATTGGCATGATTTATCACTTTACCCCAGCCTTTTCTTTAAGACCTTATATCGGATTCTCTCAGACAAACGAGAAAGCTGAAGATGAGTATAAACCATTGCGTAACGCTCCAACTTCCAAGAGAAGCTGGGAGGTAGATTCGACTCGAATCATCTTTGGTCTTGGTTTTCTCTATTATTTTTATTCTGCCAAGGATCTATCAATTTATTCTGCACTTGATTTTGGCTATATAAGAGAAACGACCAATGGCTCGGAGACATGGCTGGACAGAAAATGGGACAGTTCGGGTGAGCATGTTCAGCTGGATCTACTTCTTGGTTTACAATGTCGGCTGGTCAAACATCTTTCTATCTTCGGTGAAGTTGGTTTTGGATATTCACTTCGAAGGTTTGAATCTGATAATTATCTTGAATCATCCAGAAGAATCAAAAGATGGGGAATGGCCAATTCAGGGATAGGTCTCGTCTTTTACTTCTAATAATTTAACCTTATTATCGAAATCGGTTAAAGCGGTAAAACGGGTTCAGAGCTTCACCTTTCACATTAAATAATAAAACTTTTTCTCATACCTTAATCACGCTAACCTAAAAATTCTTTCCCCAGCTTGTCCGTGGCCATATTAACTATAATAGGCCCATAGAAAAATGATGAGGGTAAATTTCAAATCAGCTATCCAACAGTTTCTTTAATCAACCGGTTTTCAACAGATTCCAACAATATCCAAGGTAAAAGGCGAAGACTTGTTCCCACTTCTTAACATTAATCTCAAAGGTGAAGGACTGGCCTCATTGTTTCTTAAATGTCAAGTGCAAACTGACAAATTTTGTAGAAATATGTAAGTTAGTAATCGATAATTATGGTCTTTTTCAGAAAAAATTTAGTAAGCCTTGGGGCTCAATAATATAATAAATATATATTCTCTTTTTTTGAGCCTATTTGAGAGCGATGGATATTTTCTTCTTGAAGGCAAGACCTGTTCAATGATATTTTCAGAATAGTCAATGAGTAAAGGCAGAAAATCTCGTCCCCGCCAGAGAGCAATCCGGGGGCTGCTTCTGGGCGGAATCGTTATTTTAGTTGGCTTGGCCAGTCAATACAGCGGATTTTTACAAACACTGGAATGGAAATCATGGGATTTGCGGCTTAAATGGTTGGCTCAACCCGAAAAAGCCGATCCCAACATTGTTTTGATTCTTATTGACCAATACAGCCTGGATATTTTCGAAAAACACCAGGGACTAGGCTGGCCCTGGCCGCGGCAACTTCAGGCGGCTCTAATTGATTATTTACACCAGGGAGGAGCCCGGGCGATTTTTCTTGATTTTATATTCAGTGAAGGTTCCGCCTACGGGGTGGCCGATGATCAATATTTGGCCCAGGCTATTGAGAAGGCAGGGAATGTTTTTCTCCCCATTGCTTTAAGTTCCAAGGAGGACTTTTATCAGGAGATTCCCCTTGAAGCATTAAAACGTCTCAGCCTCTCCTCTAATGAGCTTCCGCCACGGGCTTATCCCCGCGCCCAGGGAGTAAGCTTGCCTTTACCTTTATTTTTGGAAGCCTGTCGGGGGGCAGGAAACGTTTTCTTTAAACCAGATGAAGATGGTCTTTTCCGCCGGCTTCCCCTGGCTTTTTATTATCAAGAGCTGCTTCTCCCGGCTCTTCCATTAAGATTAGCCCAGTATCTCAGCCCCTCCGGTAAACTTTCAGAGAAGAGCCTCCCTCTGGATGAGCAAGGGCGTTTAATTATTAATTATCATGGTCCGGCCGGGACTTACCGTTCCTATTCAGCAGCAGCCGTAATCAATTCCTGGGCCCAAATTCAGGAAGGTCAGGAGCCGCAAGTTTCACCGGCTGAATTTAAAGACAAAATAGTCCTCATCGGGGCCAGTGCTCCCGGCTTACTTGATTTGCGACCCACGCCTCTCAGCCCGGTGGCTCCTGGAGTCGAAATTCATGCGGCTGCGTTGGATAATCTGCTTCACCAGGATTGGGTTCGTCCCCAGTCGAAAATTATGATTATTTTTCTGCTGATCTTTTTTTCCTTGTTGGTTTCCCTGCTTATTTCTCTTCTGACCCGTGTTTGGCTCCAGGGGTTGAGCCTGCTGGTGCTTCTGGCGCTGCCTCCAGGAGTGGCCTGGCTCGGATTTAGCCTGGGTTTCTGGGTGGAAGTAGTGGTTTTAGAGGAAGTTATTGTCCTCGGTTTTATCCTGGCTTCTCTTCTTAATTATGCTTTTGAAGGTCGGCAGCGCCGTTTTATCCGCAGTGTCTTTAGCCATTAT
>QMPV01000109.1 GCA_003648765.1 Candidatus Aminicenantota bacterium | reverse complement strand
TTATATTGACCACGATTGGAAAGATTATTCAACGTATTATTTTCGCCATCTTTATGGTGAAAAAAACTATGATAATTTAAAATGGACTGAAGGTTCTAACAATTTAGTCGAAAAATTCGATTATTTAAGAAAAAGACTTCCTAACATAGCCTATGGATTCACTCAAGTCTGGGTTCACTCAACCTGGGAAAGTCATTCTTTTCATACCGGTGGCATTTGTTATGAATACGAAATCCATGAAAGCCTTCCCCGAGCTTTAGGCTATAATATCGATGGTTGTCACGCCTGTGACTGGGCGGCGGGACTAGGGCAATATTTTATAGGAGGAGGTTACATCTATAATCCAAGCCCCACCTCACTAGTAGTTATAGGTACAACAAAAGTGGGAGGAATGCTTGCTTTTGAACCTTTCTACATATCATTGGGAAAAAATAATCCTATAGGCAGAGCATTTTTTGATTGGATGACCGATCGTTTAAAAAGCGATGAAGAGAGAGATTTTATTATTGGATGGCACTACGGAATGACTATCATCGGAGATCCCCTTGTTTGTTTCCTAAAGGTTCCTGGAAAATCAAACAATCTTTTTGAAGTTCTTCCCCCTGTTGATTTCCGTGGGGAGAAAGTAGAAAATCGATCATTACTTATGAAAGAAACAATTCACACTTTTTCCTGGAAACCAAATTCTGATAATAACCCTGATAGAATTTATTTATACCGTCTTTATGAAGTAAAATTAAATAGCCTTGATCTGATCGCTGAAATCCCCCCCTCTAAGACTACTTACTTTCGTCGAGGAGTTGAAGACAGAGAATATTTATACGCTCTGTGTAGCGTAGATACTAACAATAGAGAATCTAATTTCTCATTCACCATAATTAAATGAGACGAAATAGTTAAATAATTTTTTTCTAAATAAAGTTTAATTCATTGAAAGAGCATGGTGCAAACCAGTATCTTCTGATCTTAATAGCGGTTTTCTTTCTTTCTTTTACCCATCTTTCATTTGAAATTTTCCTCACTCGTATCTTATCCATGACTTTAACTTATCATTTTGTTTTCTTCGCCATATCTTTAGCAATGCTGGGAACCGGGCTGGGAGGTCTTGTTACCCACTTCTGTGTAAGAAACAATAAGAGTTTTTATATAATGGGTGGTTTTGCTTTTCTCTATACTCTTTCACTCCCATTAACGACTCTTCTATTTACTACTTTAAGCAAAACATTTTTAATTAATACACCTTCCTTAATTGCCTTTGTATTTTTTTTCCCTTTTCTATTTATAGGAGCTCTCTTTTCTGGAATATTTAGAATCTTTTCTGAGAGAAGTGCATTTATTTATGGCTCTGATTTAGCTGGGGCGGCTTTGGGGTCAATTGGGGTCATATTCATGGGCAACCTTCTGGGGATAATTCATACTGGGGTAATTATTATTGTAATAGCACTTTTGAGTAGCTTAATCATTATGACTTCTTTTTCCAAACCACATAAATATTTAGTCTCAGGGACACTCCTATTTACCCTGGTAATTCTAATCGCATTTGCTCTTACTTACAATCCTTCTTTTCTAATCCATAAATTCTTTACAATATCAAATCCCGCCAAAGAAATTTACCAAACTCTCCAACACTCTTCTCTAAAAGGAAAATTAATTAGAACCATATGGAGTTCTTTCGGCCGAACTGACGTTGTCCAGTTTGAGACTCGACCTAATATGATGCATATTTACATTGATGGGACAGCTGGTTCTCCAATGTATTATTTCTCAGGAAATATTAATAATCCAGGAGAACCAGCACAAAAATTACTTTCTAATTTTTCAGGAAACATACCTTTAACTTATCTTGATGAAAATGAAAAAGATACAGCTCTAATCATTGGTCCAGGTGGAGGGAGAGATGTTCTGCTTGCCCTTCTTCATAAATTTAAAAAAATTACGGCGGTAGAAGTTAATAAAGATATATTAGAAGTACTTAGAGAGTTCTCTTGGTTTAATGGAGGAATTATTGAAAAATTTGAAAATATTCAATTTGTTCATGACGAAGGCAGAAGTTTCTTACATCGACAAAATGAAAGATACGATTTAATAATGCTAAGCCTTCCGATTACTGCTTCCATAAGAACTTTAGATGCTTTTTCGCTCACTGAAAATTACCTATTCACGACCGATTCAATTCAAGACTATTTAAATCATTTAACCCCGGAGGGACAAGTAGTTGTTGTTTGTCATGGAGATTTTGAAATTGCTCGTCTTTTTTCACTGGTGTTGACTAATTTTTCCCGACAAGGAATCTCAATTCCCCAAGGAATGAAACACATCGTCATGATAAAGTCTCCCAGTTATCCCGTCTTTATTTTAAAAAATCAACCCTTTTCTCCATCTAGAATAAAAAAATTATTAGCTAACTCAATTTCTTTAAAGATAGATTTGAACAATTCCTATTTTCCCTATTTCATGGCCAACGAAAGATCGATTTTTACGGCTTTAGCTAAAGGCAAAATTTCTTTGGTTTCTTATATCAAAAAAATAGAAGAACAAGGATTAGATATATCTCCAGTCACCGATAATAATCCTTTCTTCTATAAATACCAAAAAGGACTTCCCCCTAACATTTTAAATATTTTCATCATCGGAATCGTAATTTTCATCCCTACTTTAATAGCCCTTACCTTTTTTATTAATAAATCTCTTTTAAACAATAAAAAAGAGAGAATAAATCAACCGTTCTTTTATCTCAGCAGTATTATCCTTCTTTTCTTTTTAATCGGGATCGGATTTATAATGATTGAGGTCTCGTTAATTCAAAAGTTTATTTTGTTTCTTGGCCAACCTGTAAATTCCATGGCCATTACTCTTTTTTCACTTCTTCTCGGGACAGGCCTTGGTAGTTTTCTATCTAGAAAAATATCTTCCTTTTCCATCCCTAAAGCTATTTATATATCTTCAATGGTCACTTTTTGTCTAACTCTAGTAATTCTCTTATCTTCTCCTGTTCTTTTCGAGTCTTTTCTAAGCTTGCCTTTTCTAATAAGAATTCTGATTACATCTCTAATATTATTACCTCTAGGAATAGGAATGGGATTTTGCTTTCCTTTGGGCATTAAACTCCTTTCGAACTTAGAATTCAAGCAATTGATTCCCTGGGTATGGGCTATAAATGGAATATCATCTGTCCTAGGTTCTTCCTTGACCTTAATTGTCGCCATTAAGAGAGGCTTTAGTTATTCTTTATGGGGAGGGGCTCTGTGTTACTTTCTAATATTTCTTATTTTCTTTAATTTTAGAGATCAAAGACAAAAAAGAAATAATAAAGCCCCTTTTTCAATCTGACTTTGATTGACCCATACAATATGGAAGAGAATCAACGAAATAAAAAATGGAAAAATCAGGAATAACTAATAATTGACTATTTTTTTAAAAATTAGGCTTCGTTCCTAAGTAATGTGTAACAAAATCGAAATAAATGCGGAAGAGAAGGTCAAAACGACATTTAAGATTCAGCCTTTCAGAACCCTCCCCACAAATGAACCCGCCTGCTTCGGGCGTCGAGAATGTATTAAGCATGAGGGAATTAGACTTTTATAACTCATATTAACAAAAAGAAAGGCTTTGATTGATCAGGTGCCCTTTCGAAGGCGCCGAAAAGGGCAGGGCGAAGGAATGACGTAAAATCTCAACCGAATAGGAGACATTGTCCTTCACCTTAATGGAGCAACTCATTCCTGTTCCTTGGGGACAAAGCAAAAAATTAAAAGCGTAAATATAAAATTCTAATATTTATTACAATATTATTTTTTTACAATATTCTATTCCTCCTTAAATTGATGTTATAGCTATGTTAATAGAAAAAAAGAGAGGACCATAAGGTCCCCTCTTTTCAGTTTCTAACTAACTTATCAGAAAGAGAACCTAACTGATAACTGGAATCTTCTCGTCAGACCAGAAATTCCGGTAATTTTTTTATAAGTACCACTGATAGCATAAGTGCCTTCACTGGTATTGTTGTCCACTGGCATCCACGTTCCACCTGGATTTTGGTCAACATCAATGTAATGGTGACCGAGAGCATTAAATATATCTACATACACTCCTAACCGCCCCAGATTAGGGATTATAAAATACTTTTCCAATCGCAAGTCCAAATTCTGCCAATCATAATATCTTCTTGTTCCTTGAAGCTCTAGATTAACCCAGTATGTACTATAAACATCTACATTATTAGCCGCAGCCCAACCTGATGGGGGAACAACAGTAACACCTCGTGCCCAGGGGGTCCCACTGCTATACTGGTAATAAAATGATCCAAGGATACCCAAGGGCAAGTTGAAGGATCCAAAGAGTTTAATAACAATTGGTCGGTCTTCGTTTGTTCGGCCGCCATTATTTACGAACCAGTTGGCATCGTCCGCCGCACCTGATGTAGCATGGATATCACCATATCCACCATGAATATTACCCCATGTTTTAGAGTAATTTACAGATCCTCCAAGTTGCCATCCATTTGACATTCTTTTTTCAAAACTCAATTCAAATGCCCAATATTTCCTGAATGCTTCCAGAACATTCTGAACTTGATAAATCCAGTTTCTTGGAGCGTCATTTGATAGGAACCACATGTTTACCGTCGTAGACGGAAAGTCATCTCCTACGGCAGGCACTGTAGTTGTAAAAGGAATCCAGTATTTATTCCCTGGCGATTCATGAGGATTATACCAATATTCGCCAGTCTCAATGTCATATGGAACGTCATCAATAATATTTTTCTTGTGCTTATAGAGAAAACTCAAGCCTATCTTGAAATCACGAACAATTTCTTGATCAAGGCCAATAACAAATTGGTTATCATAAGGAGCTTTGATTCCTTCGCCAATTCCAATCAGCCAATTCTCTCTCAACATTCCAGTCGGAGTTCCCCAGCTAGGAATAAAGGCATAGCTATCCAATCCAAGAGGGTCTGGCCGACCATTTCCGTTATCATCCCACCAGCTAAAATAATAGTAATGAAAACGCAGGGGATGGACTCTCTCGAAGATGGACACGTAAATATTATCACTATATTTTCCCCAATGAAGCTTTAAAGCCGTTTTTCCATTTCCAAAAACATCATAAGTTATTCCGATCCTTGGATCCCATGTAAACCATTTTATTATACCGTCAACTCCTTCTTGGCGAATCTCATCATAGGGATTAATTCCATAGACCGGTTTGAGAAAAACTTCTCCCAACTGATAAGCAATATCTCCACCGGTTCTATTCTTATATACCTCAGGAATATTACCTTTAACATGGTCAAAACGAATTCCTAGATTAACAGTTAATCGATTGTTAAAAGTGACAGAGTCCTGGAGGTAACCTCCATATTTGAAAAATTCACCCTGGGCCATATTTCCTTCTTTGGTTGTTCCAAAAACAGCTAGACCCAACCAGCCATCTCCCCAAGTTCGAGTCCCGTACAAAGATCGGTAATAATAAGGGCTTCCATTATACCAAGGCCACCAGATAGGATTTTCTTTCCAGACTGCCCAACTATCTCCCCCAAATAACATTTCAAATCCAACTTTGAGCTCATGATCTCCACCCATTAAATTGTCCAGAAAGCGAGTTAGACCTACTGAAAATTGTTTTTTCGGTCTTCCGGTCCACTCGTTTGGTCTGTAACCAGTCCCAAAATAATAGCCAGTATAATAATCATACATATAGGGAACAGTAGTTAATTCAGGCCTAACCAACGTTAACATGGCATCAACTTTAGTATAACCACCTCTTACTTCAAGGTAGGTATTAGAATCAATCAACCAAGTTAAGACTCCGGTAGCTGCATAATTAGCCCAGGGATCATCATGATAATGACAATCAAACGGCATATTCCATCCTGATGCCCTTGTGTTCCGGTAAGTTTGTCGAGCATTGCCCATCAAAGCTAATTTAACGGACTTCGACAATTGAAAAGTCAATTTCATAAAAGCGCCCCAGTTATGGCTCTTCCGATGAAAAGTATCATAATAAGTTCCATCATAGGGAGAAGTAAAGGGAATAAATCCCGTATTATACTTATCAGCACCGTATCGTCCATTGAGATAAAACCAGATTCTATCTTTAATAATCGGTCCCCCGAAGTTCCCAGAAAAATCATAATCATAAATTGGTGCATTTGGTTTGGACAGCCCTAAAGCAGTCAGTTCTTCTTGAGGCAACACAATAGTTGTTAAATCTTCATTAATGAAATATGACTGGACCATTCCCGAAAATTCGTTACCTCCTGATTTGGTGACAACATTAACATAAGCGCCAGAGGTCCCACCTACTTCGGCAGGCATTCCTCCGGTCACGATTTCAACTTCCTCAAACAAATTAAAATCAATAGGAATGTCGAGCTGTTGTTGACAAGGGTCATTGGCATTTAGTCCATCTATACGGTAAGTATTATTAGCAGCAGTTCCTCCTTTAACATTCGTAGAGCTTACTGTGCCTGGGGTTAAAGTTATTACCGATTGTAAGCTTCTTCCGATAGGAATATTTTGAATCAAATCAGACTTATAAATTTGTTGAGTCTTTGAGGACTTAACATCAACCACCGGAGCTTCGCCGACTACCGTGATTTCTTCAGCCAGAGTTTCAGGACTCATGGTTATATTTACACTGATGGTCATTCCTAAGCGAACTTCTACATTCTCCAGCGTTGCAGTTTTAAAACCAGGCAATTCGGCAGTAACAGTATATTTTCCAGGTGGAAGAAGAAGAATTCTAAAAGTCCCGTTTTCTCTGGTTACATCGGTTGCTTGCCCCATCAAAGAAGGACCTTTAACCGTAATGGCAACTCCCGGTAAAGGCGCTCCTTCATTATCTTTAACTATTCCCCTTATTGAGCCAGTTTCTTGGCTCGATATCTGCGCATAAAGAAAAGAAGAAATGAAGAGGACAATTATTCCAATTACCGTAAATTTTTGTTTTGAAATCATTATTACCTCCTCTCATTTAATTTTCTCATTCCCCGAAATGTCAAATTAAATTATCTACTTATCTACGCTTTTTAAAATTCACCTCCTTTCAATGTTTTTTAACCTCAATTTTGTTAATTGATCTCAAAATTTTTCCTCAAAATGAAAATTACATTTTTATTTTTTTATCTGAAAATCAACTTTTACAATTGAAAAAGATTCCCCTTCTTTAAATAGAAAACAGAATCTTTCTCTTATCTTCAACCCTAAATCCCCTTTTTTAGTCATTACTCCCTTTCATTTTTAATAATAGGAAAATCAGTATTTCAAATTTAATATATGATATCTGAAATATCTAATTAAACTATCCTTTTTTAAAATTACAAAAAAAAACCTCACATGTCAAGGTAAATACCCAAAATGTAAGCATCTTTTTTTTCGGGGTTGAAGAGAGGAGAGGCTCACCTTAAACTGTGGATGGAAAAAACACTAACCCAGGAGGTGAGCCATGAAGGAAATAAGTTTTTCCTTCCAAGTAAAGATACCATTAAAGAGGAGGAATGTCCACTGGATAGAGGGGGAGTTATTGAAGATAAGG
>QMPV01000108.1 GCA_003648765.1 Candidatus Aminicenantota bacterium | reverse complement strand
TTATGCGACACAACATAAAAAGTGTAAGGCGTCACAATATTGGCGGTGTCAGACACCAATAATGTCCAGATGTTTAACATAAAGTGTCTGACACCTTACTGTTATAACATAAAGTGTCTGACACCTTACTGTTGGTGACACCTTACTGTTGGTGTCTGACACCTTGGTATTAGACACCTTGATGTTATGCGACACAACACATAGTGGCGGTGTCTGTGACACCAAAATGTCTGCCACCAGAATGTTGTATTGCTCAACTTTTAATATAGTATTTACTCCTTAATATAGTACCTATCCATAACATACTATCTACCCCTTAATATAGTATCTATCCCTAACTCAATGGTTCTTCGCCCAAAGGTGGAAAATGGTGGTTAAAAGCCGAATTGTTTATAGTTTTATAAAATAATGATAAAAATGGGCGGTTTTTCTTGACAAACCGAAAAAAATAATATTATTTAAATTATGAACTTACAAATAGTTCCAGGTTCATAATCTTAGGTTTACAAGGAGGAGGAATGAGAAATAAAAAATTAGTCATCGGAGTAGTTGGGCTTCTAATCCTCTTTTCCCTAACTTCATTGGCTGAAACAAAAAAATTAAAACAAATTGGCCGTTATACGTTTGTTCGGATCAAGGGGGAAGTTCCCACAGAAGAAGTTATGAAAATTCTTCTGGATAAGTATGCAGGTGATATCAAGTATGGCTTTGATTTGGCTGGGTACGGAGACCTTTATCTGCCTTTCATGGACCAGTTGAAAGCCGCCAAGTTTGAAAAGACTGAGTTGGCTATCGGTGACCATTTGATGTGGATGCTCTTCCGTTCTAGAGGCAAAATTAAAGTTGTCCACGATCTGGAATGGGCTGGGAAACAGCCTTTGCCAGTGTTTACCTTTACCGTAGTCAAAGGGTACAAACATTATGAGTTTGTCATGCCTTCGCCTTGCGGTAATATTTCGCTGCGGAAAGTCGAAGAGATAATTCCTGAAGCTATTTGCGATTTAAAAGTTTCTCCAGCTAAAGCTAATATCAATGACCCCATTTCGGTTGATATGAGTGGCACTCAGCACGCTAAGTCGATGGAGGTAGATATCATTGGTCCGGATGGCACTAAAATCGCCACGAAAACTCTTTCGCCAGATAACCCCAAATTCCAGACTAAATTAACCAAACCCGGTGAGTTTACCTTCAAAGCTCGAGCTATCAATCCCGAAGGAAAAGTCTCGACTAATCCTTGTGAAGCTCGGGTTTATATCAATTTCCCGCCTGTCTGCAAGCTTTGGACATCCTGCTTGCCTTGTAAAGACTATGTGGGTCGGCCGGTGACCATAGATGCCTCCCAGTCGACTGACCAAGATGGAGAAGTGGTCAAAGCTGATTTTGAAATCACTGATGAAGCCGGCAACCGAGTGGATACTTACAGCGATTCAGAGAAGCCCTTTACCTGGGAAAAGATCTTTACCAAACCCGGTCTTTACACTATCACCGGCGTGGTTACCGATGATTTTGGCGCTGTTTCTGAACCCGCTAAAATTGAAATTGAAGTTACCGAAAAGAGGTCTTTCTTCTTAATTGAAGGCGGCCCACTGATTGCTCGCGGCAGTGCTGGACCCTTTGTGGCCGCTCGAGCTGGTCTCCTTTATAAAGTTGTCCCTGGCACCCTTGATTTTATTCTCTCTGGTGGCGGTAGTTTAGCTCTTAAAGGTTCGCCTTGGAAATCCTTCTTTATGGCCAACGTCTTAATGAATCTCCGAGCTGGGCCAGCTTTCTTTGGTGCTGGAGCTGGATTCTCCACTAAGGTTCGGGAAGAAAGAAGTTCCGATGCCGAGCTGATCGGTCAGGTAGGTTACGAGATGTTTAATAATTTCATCAACGCCGGGGCACTCTTCTTTGAAGTCAGAGCCCCTGTAGGCAAAGACCGGTCCTTCTCGAAACACTATAAGCTGCTGCTGGGGTTCCGGTTCATCTTTTAGTCCCTACTGAATCTGAAATAAAAAGGCCAGGGAGTTAATTCCCTGGCCTTTTTTCTAGTGGGAATTTTTTAAAATATAATCAGCAGGAGATATAATCAGCAGGAAAAGGTCAGACAAAGTGAGTTGGCTAGAATTAATGAATTGGGGAGAGCAGAAAGAAATGAGGGCAGAAAGCTGATAAATAGCTCAGTAGAGTCAAGCGGAGAGCCGTTAAATATTTCGAAGAAAATAGCTTAACTAAAGCGACAAGAAAAGGATAAAGCAAGAATGAGGATAGCTCTCATCGGTGCCGATGGACAGTTAGGAAGTGATTTAGTTTTAGAACTAAAAGCTAAGAAAATTGAGTATGTGCCTCTTTATTATCCTCAATTTGATATTACCCAGCCGAAAGAAGCCAAAAGATCTCTCGGTGAGATAAAACCCTCAATTGTGATTAATACCGCTGCTTATCATCGGGTGGACGAATGCGAAGAATTCCCCCAAAAGGCCTTTGAAGTTAATGCTTTGGCAGTACGGGAATTAGCTTTAATCTGTCGGGAACTAGGAGCTACGCTAGTCCACTTCAGCACAGACTATGTTTTTGATGGCCGCCAAAGGAAACCTTACACCGAAGAAGATTGTCCCCGACCTTTGAGTGTTTATGCGGCCTCAAAATTGGCTGGAGAGTATTTTGTTCAGGCCCTTCTGGAGAAATACTTCCTTATCCGAACCTGTGGTCTCTACGGTGTGGCTGGTTGCTGGGGTAAAGGCACTAATTTTGTTGAGACTATGCTCAAGTTAGCCCAACAGGGTCGCCTCATTCGCGTAGTGAATGACCAGTATGTCACTCCAACATCGACTTCTGAACTGGCGGCTAGAATTTTGGAATTATTATCGACTCAAGCTTATGGACTATATCATCTAACCAATGAGGGAGCCTGTACCTGGTTTGAATTTGCGGCCAAAATCTTTGAATTAGTTGGACTCCAACCTCAATTGATGCCTGTTTCCTCCAAGGAATATGGAGCTCGAGCTGTCCGGCCTCTCTATTCTGTGTTGGAAAACAAGCGGGCGGCTGAAATAGGCTTAACTCCTTTTTCTTCTTGGGAAAAAGCCCTGGAAGATTATTTAATTAGAAAAGGATATCTTTCAACTAACAAAAGGAGTTAATTTTTGGTAAATTGGCTGGGGCAGAGAGGCTAAGCGGAGATTATTATCAGTGACTACATGAACTGTCTCCCCGGTGGCGTGGAGAGTAGTTCCGTCTGGAGAAAATATTTCGTAGGCAAAAACAAGTTTGCGGGGGGAAAGTTCTTTTAAACTAACCTTTAGGCGGAAAAGATCGTCATAATTTAAGGCCCGTCGATAACGACAGCGAGCTTCAACGACCACGAGAAAGTAGCCACTTTCTTCTATTTCTTTGTAGGAAATGCCGGCCCGCCGGCATAATTCTGTGCGACCGACTTCAAACCAATCAAAATAAACACGATTATGGACAACACCCATGCGGTCAACTTCGGAATAGCGGACCCGGAGGGTGATTTCAATAAATTTATCGGAATCAGTTGAAGGCTTAATCGAAGAGCTTGCTGAGCTTGCTGAGTTCTTCGTGGTAGTATTTGCGGAAGAGGATTTCCCACTCTCGACTGCCTTCTTTGATGCCTTTTTTCTGAGACTCAATCTTCTGGATGGCTTTTTGTTCGAGTTGTTCATAGAGTTTTAATTCCCTTTCAATACTTCTGACGATGGAAAGACGAATCTCGTTAGGTTCATCTAGAAACTCAACACTGTCATCCTTAAACATTAAGTTGAGTATTTCTCTGGATAAATAATTTATTTTTTCTCTAGAGAGACGGACACTCACAGGACTATGTTCCTTTCTTTGGCTAGTTTAGTTTTAATCATTCTAAACATGGTTTGATATTCGATGTTTTCTTTGCGAATCTTTTCAATGTGTTTATTGAGAATTTCCCGGACCTCCTGGTCTAACTCGTCCTCCTTCTGGAACTCATTATAAATTAATTGAGCAATCTGCTCGATCAATTTGATTTTATCGTCGGCAATAATTTTTTCTTCTTTTAATAGATTTCTCACTATTGAAAAAGCCAGATGTTCAATCTGCATTTTGTTAAGTCTCATAGTATATTTAAAATACACCAGAAATTTGCAAATTTCAAGAGAAGTTATATAGATTGTGGTTACTATTTTAAGATGACACATATTATTACTAATTTAAAATGTCACATTAGCTATAATCCTTCGGCTAGGTATTTAAAGTTAGCCCAGAAAAATATTTACCGGATAGGCCCTGGTTCGGAAACAAGCTTCTTCAAGCTCATCCTGGTAAACATTTTTCTGTGGCAAGAATGTGTCATTTTAAACTGGGAATAACAGAGAAGTTATATAGATTTAATCGGGCAGGGGAGGGATTTAGTTTTATTTCTCTTTAACGGATAAATATAAACTATAAATAAAGCCGCCCAAACAAAGGCCGAAGGTAAAACACATAAAAATTATGGATTCTGTTCTCATTGTTTTGCCTGATGCATCTAAATTGGAAGAGAGTATTATATGTTTATTTTTCATAAAAATCTACCCGATTTTTAGGACCTACATGCAGTTCCAAAACCGTAATAGCTTGGCCAATAACCATTAGCCCGAATTATAAATATTAGCGGAGAAGAAAGAAATGGAGGCCAACAAAATATTTCTTTCTCCTTTTTTCTGGGGCTGGGAAAAAGGGTGAAAGGCACTATCTTAGCCCGCTTTCTTGAAAATACCCCAGGCCAAAATAAGTTGCCAGCCGCTATTTTTTCATCACGGTTTTGGAAATGCTTTTATAGCCTTAAGGATTGAAGTTTAGCCATGGCTTTAATTCTTCCACTTTCCCCATAATTTAAGAAAGCTTGATAAATAACCATCAAATTAAAAAAATTTTTCTTTTATATTTATCGCGACCGCTAAACTAGAGGAAGTTAAACGTTAATCTGGAGAGGTGAAAATTGGTTAATTTCAATGTTGCTTTTTTTGATTTCTCTTGGCTTTTTCCCTGGTGGGCCGTTTTCTTTGGAGCATAAATCTTACTTAAAGAAACCGAGCCGAAAAGATTTTAGTTATTATATTTTCTTTCTTCAGGGCAATTTCCAGGAGAAAGAGGTCAGTCAGATTCTTTTATTATCCTCCCTTTCTTGGCTGCTGAATCGAGTTTAGCTTATTACTAAAAAAGGCTGGAAGGATCTTTTCTCAGATTGATATTTAGCTAAACCAAGAAGTTGTCCTTGAAGATTAAAGGCGCGGAAAATAAAAGCCATTTCTTCCGGTGGTTGACTTCGATGAAAAGAAAAGTCTTCTTCGGCTGGAAGACGTTGGATTATTCTTCTCTCTGAAACTGAATTTCCTTGAGAAATTAGAAAAGAACCTCTTTCATCTAAAATCAACTTGGGGAAAAAGGGGAGAAGTTTTTCTAAAGGAATAATAAATTTCTCATATTCCTGCTTGGCGGCCAACTCGGCAATTTTCTCCAAAGTGAAACTTAGCTTGAGGTCTAGATGTCCTATCTTGGTTCGAGTGAGTTGGTAGAGATGAGCTCCGCAACCCAGTTTTTCTCCCAGGTCATGGGCCAAAGTCCGGACATAAGTTCCAGAGGAGCAATCAAGCTCAAACTCAATTAGTGGGGGTTGATAATTAATCAGTTGGAATCGATAGATTTCTATTTCTATCGGTTGACGTTTAACTTCTTTTTGTTGTCGGGCAAGATAATATAAGGGTTTTCCTTTGAATTTTTTAGCCGAAAAAAGAGGCGGCAATTGTCTCACCCGACCCAGAAAACTCTGGAAAATATCCTCAATTTCCTCCCGAGGAGGCCAGGAGGAAACCGGCTCGGTAATAGGTTCTCCTTCTGTATCATAAGTAGAAGTGGCCCAACCAAGTTTGATTGTGCCTCGATATGATTTGTCCATTTTGGAATAGAAAGGAAAGAAACGAGTGGCTCTGCCCACCGCAATCAAAAGCAACCCTGTAGCCAGAGGGTCAAGGGTGCCAAAGTGCCCCACTTTTCTGAAGTGCAGGATTTCTCTAATCTGCAAGACTACATCATGGGAAGTTAGAGCCACTGGTTTATCAATGAGGATAAGGCCTTCTTTATTCATCAAGGCTGCTTGTTCTTTTGCAAGAAAAGAGAGTAGACTTGGGCCGGCAGAGTTTCGACCAGGACTTCATATTTCCCTTGGGCAGTAAAACCAGCTGCGTGAAAATGACCTCCTCCTCCAAAGTGCTCGGCAATGGCCGCTGCATTGGCCTGCCCTCGAGAACGAATACTGACCCGATAGACATCCTGGTCCATTTCTTTAAAAAAGAGGACGACTTGAATGTCTTTAATCGAGCGGGCGAGAGTAGTAATATCTTCCGTGTCAACTTCTTTTAGTCCCAAAGAAGCTAATTCTTTTTTAAACATAGAAATAACAGCAATCTTACCTTCGCCTTTTATCTGCAATCGTGAGAGAACTCGGCCTAAAAGAATGATCTTTTCCGGAGTGTTATTGTTGAAAAGAAGTTCTGAAATCTTTATGGGATTAGCTCCCTGTTTAATCAATTGGGCACAAACTTCAAAGGCTTCAGCTCGAGTATTGGAAAATTGAAAGGAACCTGTATCGGAAACAATTCCACAGTAAAGGTGGTCAGCTATTTCCGGGGTTATTTTAACCCCTAATTCCTGGGAGAGATGGTAAACCATCTCGGCTATAGCTGAAGCTTCGGGTTCGACCCAGTTAATATCGCCATAATAGTCATTGGAGTGATGATGGTCAATGTTGATTTTGAAGTAATTATCCAGATTGGTCTGCCCGGAACGGGAGACATTGGCGCATTCCAGCAGGATGACACAGTCATATTGGTTGGGCGGAATTTCCCCAATTTGAATCAGGTGAATAGAAGGGAAATTGTCAAAAGGACGGGGTATCGGGTCTTTGTTAATAATGTCCATTTCTTTCCCTAATTCGCGACCAAGATGGTAAAGCGCAATGCTGGTGCAAAGGGAGTCACCATCCGGACGCAAATGGGAAGTAATCACAAGGCGCTGACTTTCTTTTATTTTATTCGCTGTTTTCTTTAAAGCTTCTTTGTTCATGAATCTTCTTTTCTTTGGGTATTTAATTAACTCAAAAATGAGTTAACTGCTTTATTTTTCATAAATAAGAAAAAATAGCAAAGGATTATACAGAATTTTTTTTTAAGAAGCAATAGATAAAAAATTCTTGGAAGCTTCCTTATTAACCATGGTCAGGTATTCAGCTTTTATTTGAATTTGCTGAAAGCTACGGGAAAGAATTTTTGCTTAGTTGGAAATTTGATTTTTTCCCTATCGTAGCCCCTATTATTACTTCAATAAAGGGCCTTTATTAAAAGGCGAAAATAAAAAAAGGGTGAAGTAATCGGGGACGGGTTTTATCCTCATTGAGTTTTACTTTCCCTCCTAGAATTTTGGCCAAGAGACTTAACTAATAAATTTAAGTTCATCGCAATAATGGATACCTGAGCTTAGAAAGAGAAACTTTATCCAGAGGAACTTAAGTTAAAAGCAAAGATATAAGTGATGTACCTCGTAATCTTGTCTCATGCGTTTGCCCTGGAGC
>QMPV01000107.1 GCA_003648765.1 Candidatus Aminicenantota bacterium | reverse complement strand
TTCCCTTCCGGGTCAAATATATCGTAAAGGTTCTGGCCTGCCGATGTCCGCTCCCAGGTTTGCACAAATAAATGGCCTTTATCATCGAGAAAGAAGCTTTGAAAAGCCGCGTGCTTTTCAGAAAACTTATAGGATGGTCCTGACTCCCTTATTTCCGGAGGAGTTCTCTTTATTATTTCTTCTTTTTCCGCTGCGGTCACTTTCACCGGCTTAAAGTGTTTTTTAATTTTCTTTTCAAGATTCAAAGCTGAATCATAGATATATATCTCATAGCTTCTGGGGTCACCCACTATCACTTTATCCTCTTCAGTGACTGTCCAAAACATTTGAGCAGCAAAGGGATCCCGGGGATTGCCCAGGGGAAACCTGAAAATATCCACGCCTCCTTGACTCATGTCACTCTTAAATCTCTTTAAGACCAATTCTAGAGAGGCTCTATCAACCACATGGACTAAAACATTGCCTTGAGAATCAATCTTTATTTTATTGGAGACAATCTTCAGGGGTATACTTCTTAAAAATTTTCCTTCCAAATTAAAAAAGGAAATTCGTCTATTCCGGATATCGACAATAGCCAGTTCTTTCTTTTTTACATTAAGACTGAGAGAAAGGGGAAAGTTTAATTCTCCCGGCCCCTGGCCTCTGCGGCCGATTGATCTCAGAAATTTGCCCTTGGGGTTATAAACCTTGACCACCGCTGCCTTGGAATCAAGCACATATAAGTTGCCCTCATCATCAACAGCCAGGCTCTCCGGCCTCTCGATTAAATACTCTCCTTCGGCTTCTGCTCCGCCTATTTGCCACTCCTTGGTGAGGATAAGAATTGGCTCTTTATAAATCGGCTCATCCGGGTTAACTATGACTGTAATTCCCTCCTCTTTCTTAATTTCGCCTTTCCATTCTTGAACACCGGTCGCTAGGATGAAAGAAACAAATAGAAAGAAAAAGACAAAAAACACCCCTCTTCTTTTTTGAAGTCCCATCGCTTTACCTCCTGATTAATATTGTCCCTGAATCAAATGACTTTTTCAAACAGAAAATAATTGTATAACCTATTCTTATTCTTATAGTTAGCTTTCTAGCTTATTTTTTTATATTTTTTGTCTTCCAGAATTTTTCTGGCTTCACCGGTGAAAAGAAGCGAAGGAACAATCAAGGATTCTCGGGCGGCCGCTAGAGTCCAGGTGAATAACTCCCCGCAGATAGCAGACCGGCAGCCCATTCAGAGTCAGACATCTCTTCTCCCCCACTCCCTCGAGCAGGCCGGTCTCGTCTTCGAAGAGAAAAAAATATTTCTTCTTCTTGCGGCCGTTGACCGCTTTCAATCGGGCATCCACCACCCGCACCAGCAGCTCCACCTCCTGGCCGGCATGCCGGGCCAGGTCTTTAATCCGCAGAGGCGGTCGCTTCATCTCCAGCCAGGCCAGAAGCGGCACCTCCGGGGAAAAGCCCAGCGACTCAAAAATCATCCGCTGTTTCTGCCTCTCCTCCAGGTCACTCCATTCCCCATCGGTCTTCACCCCCTGAAAGTAGCGCAGAATCTGCACCGAACGGCGGGGCTCCAGGGAATCCAGGGCACCGGCCTTAATTAAAGCCAGCAGGTCGGCCCGGGGCGGTTGAACTCGCCGGATAAAATCCTCCACCGAGAGAAAAGGCCCCTCTTCCCGAGCTTCAATTATCCGCCGGGCGGTTTTCCGGGTCAGGCCTTTAATCAACATTAACCCCACGCGAATCCCTTCCTCTTCCACCGAAAAGACCAGACCACTGCGGTTGACATCGACCCCGCGCAGCGGAATCCCCCAGCGGCGGACCTCCTCGATGTATTCCGCTAAATCGTAATAACCACCGCCGGCGTTAAGCACAGCCGTGAGGTAAAGGCGGGGATAATGGGCCTTGAGATAGGCCGCCCGATAGGCCATCAGAGCGTAGGAGACGCTGTGGGCCTTATTGAAGGAATAGGCGGAAAAAGCCTCCAGCAGCCGCCAGAGTCGCTGAACATCAGCTGCGGCGTAACCCCGCTCGCGGCCTCCAGCCAAGAATTTCTTCTTCAGTTCAGCCAGGAGCTTGGCCTCCTTTCGCTTCAGGGCTCGGCGGAGAACATCGCCCCTGGCTGGCGGAAAGCCGGCCACCCGCTCCGCCACCTGCATCACCTGTTCCTCGTAGAGGAGAAGGCCGGCTGTCTCCGGTAAAATTTCCTGGAGAAGCTTATCTCGAACTCCCCCCTGGCCCTGGCGCTGCCGTAAGCGGGCTTCCTTCATTCCGCTGAGGGTCGGGCCCGGCCGGATGAGAGCCAGGGCCTGGACCAGATCCTGGATGGAGATGGGCTTCAGCCGCCGCAGGAGATTCATCATGGCCGGGCTTTCCACCTGGAAACAGCCAATCGTCCGCGCCTCCTGGAGGAGGCGGAAGGTAGCCGGGTCACGCAGCGGAATCCGCTTGAGGCGAAGAGCTTTCATGGTGGCCGAGATAGCGGCCAGCCCCCGGACCGAAAGAAGGTCAAGTTTAATGAGCTTCAAGGCCTCGACAGCGTCGCGGTCAAAATGAGACATTCGATAACCGCGGGCCGACTCGGCCAGCGGCAGATACCGCTCCACGGGTGCGGGAGTCAGAATAATCCCGCCTACATGGAGGGAAACCTCGGCCAGGACATCCTGAAGAGTGGCCGCCAGCCGCCAGATTTCCTGACAGCCGGGCGGAGCCGGGCGACGGGCCAGCTCCCCGGGTTCCATCCAGAGGGACAGCCGACGGGTAAGAGAGCGGGCTTCGGCGGGAGCAAAACCGAAAGCCCGGGCTGTCTCGTAGACCGCTGAGCGGGCCCGGTAGCTTTTCAGACTGCAGACAAAGGCCGCTCCACTGCGGCCCCCTCCGTATTTTTCCAGAACATAGGCCAACACTTCATCCCGGCGGGAAGAGTCGAAATCCAGGTCAAAATCAGGAGGGTCAGGGCGGCCGGGATTGAGAAACCGCTCAAAGTAGAGGTCGTAATGGAGGGGGTTGGCCCGGGAAATACCCAGCAGATAAGCCAGATAAGAAGAAGCGCCGGAGCCCTTCAGATTGTGGAGAATTCCGCGTTGCCGGGCGAAACGAACCACATCGTAAACCACCAGGAAATAGGGCGCAAAACCCGAGGCCTCGACCACCGCCAGCTCCCGGCGGGCCCGCTCCCGGGCTTGCCAGCTGAGCTGAGGCAGTTGCCGCAATTTGCGCAGCACCACCTCCCGCAGCGAAAAGGAAAAAAGCTCGGCCGGCAGAGGCGGCACCACGTCCTTAAAGGAAAAGAGACACTTTTCCACCACCGCTTGATTCCGGCGAAGAAGAGATTCCACGACCTCACCCCATTTCCTCCGGGCCAGGCCTACCTGGGCGGGTCCGAAAAACTCCAGGGTCTTCTTCTGTCGGGCCCATTCCCGGGGGAAAGCCTTTTTGTGCTGAATAGCTTCCAGAAGCACCAGCCGCTGGGGAGTCTGAATGAACTTCAAGGGATTCGCCCAGACCACGTGACGACCGAGCCGCCGACCCCAGGCAAGAGCCCGCTCAAAATTAGCCCACTCAGCCCCGATAAAAACGTCCTCCCGGGGGGCTTCAGCCAGGAGGGGCTCCTCTGGCCAGGCCTGCGGTTCTTCGGCCCAGGGAAAAACAATCGTCACCAGGCCGTCCAGGGAGTGGAGCCGGCGCCGATTGAGAATTTCCATTAAGTTCCAGTAGCCCTCCCTGGTTTTAACCAGGAAAAGAAAAGTTCGGCCGGCCAGGCTGAGTTCACAGCCGAAAACCGGCCTCAAACCGGCCCGCCGGGCCGCTTCCTTCCACTGGGCCCAGCCGTAGAGATTGGCTACATCGGTTAAAGGAAGCGCCGGCAGTCGGCACTCCCGTCCCCAGGCGGCCAGTTCATCCAGCAGCAGTCCCCCCTGGCCCCGACTGAAGACCGAATGAACCCGCAGGGGAATCCACTTCATTTCTTTCACCTGTCCTCACTTGGTTAAGGAGGCCGTTTTCAGGACAAAACCCCGCCTCTGCTCCAGCGGATAACAACGCTCCAGCAACCGCTCGCGGACCGTCAACACCGCCGCAAAACCGTATTTTCGGCGGACCTCGGCCACGGCCCGGCTCAATCTCTCCTCGCGTTCCAAAAAAGGTTCGAAAAGAGCCAGCGGCCGAGAAGCGGTCAATTCAGCCGCCTTAACCCCCACCAGCCGAAGAGCCAGACGGGGAGAGTCAAAAAGAGAGAGAAACAAATCCTGGGCCACCCGGTAGATCTCCCCCATGGTCTGAAGAGGCATGGTCAGCCGGCGGCGGCGACTGACTGTGCGGAAGTCGGCGTAGCGGATTTTCACCTCAATGAGATGGGCGAACAGTTTTTCCTCCCGCAGGGTCAAAGCCAGCCGGTCAGACAAATAAGCCAGATGAGCCAGGAGCAACTGCTCATCCCAGATATCCTCGAGAAAAGTTGTTTCCCGGGAAAAAGATTGCGGCGCCCGGACCGGCTCCACCGCTCGGGCATCAATTCCCCGCACCTGGAGATAGAGCTCATCCCCGTTCAATCCGAAAAGGGAGCGCAGGGTGGACCGGGGAAAAGACCACAGGTCCCCCACCCGCTTTACGCCCAGCAGGTTAAGCATCGCCTGGGCTTTGGGCCCTACGCCGGGTAGACACCCGACCGGCAACTGCTGGAGAAAAACGCTTTCCTTCCCCGGAGGGATTTCCACCAATCCTCCGGGTTTAGCCTGGTGGGTGGCCAGTTTGGCCAGCAGCTTGTTCGGCCCGACACCCACCGAAACCCGCAGCCCCAGCTCCTTTTCCACCTTTTCCTTCAGTTGGCGGACCGTGCGGGAAAAGGAAGGATAAAGGGGCCGACAGCGGGTCAAATCCAGGTAAGCTTCATCCAGCGAAGCTGCCTCGACATCCGGGGTAAAGGAACTGAGGAGGGAGAAGAATTTCTCCGAAAACGCCCGATAGAGCTGATAATTCCCCCGGAGAAAAATTCCCTGAGGGCAGAGCTGATAGGCTTTTCTCAAGGGTAGGCCCGAATGAACACCGAAGCGGCGGGCTTCATAGGAGGCGGTTGAGACCACTCCCCGCTCATGAGGCAGACCACCGACGATGACCGGCTGGCCCTCCAGGGAAGGATTGAGCAACACTTCCACCGCCGCAAAGAAGGCGTCGATATCAACGTGGACAATAAACCTTCTCCTCATCAATCATCCTTTCGCGGGAGAGACTTCTCCCTCTTTCAGTAAAGAAAAAACCAACCCCAGCCGCCAGGCCGACTTCAGTACTTCCGCAACACGCCGATGACCCGTCCCAGAATCTGGAGATTCTTGACCTCCAGAGGAGAAAACTCGGGATTTTCGGGAACGAGATAGACCCGCCCCTTCTCCAGCCGCAGCCGTTTCAGGGTCACCGAACCATCCTCCAGCCGGGCAATGACCATTTCTCCGGAATGGGCTGTCTGGGTCCGTTCCACCAGGACCAGATCACCGTCGTCAATGTAGGCGTCAACCATACTTTTGCCCTCTACCCGGACGCAAAAGATATTACCCCTTTTACGGCCGACCATCCACTCCGGAATATCCAGCCCTTCCCCGGTCAGGTCAAAGGCTTCGCGGGGATGACCGGCCGGCACTAGCCCCGCCAGGGGCACACTGACCGTGCTCGGAGGAGAAGGAAGGCCGAGAACCTCCAGCTCACCTTTTTTCCGCCGGAGATAACCTTTTTTCTCCAGAGCCAGCAGATGTTTGAAGACCGCCGAGGGCGAGAGAATGTTGAGTTTCTGTCCCAGCTGGCGGATGCTGGGAGAATACCCGTGTTCGAGGATAAACTCCCGCAAGGCCGCCAGGACTTCAGCCTGACGGTCGGTCAAAGTCTGGCGTCTTCTGTTCACCATTTTGTTCACCATTTATAATATAGGCCGAGGGACGACCTTTGTCAAGAAAAAAATAAAACTGGCCAATTAATGGGTGGTAGAAGTTATTTCTCTCCCAGAAAGCGGCCGATTTTATCCAGGTACTCCCGGATGGGTAACCTCTGAGGACAATGCTCTTCACATTCTCCACATTCAGTGCAATCGGTCGTCCTTTTCCCCTGGAGCCACCGGTTCTCGTCCCCCAGGTAGATTTCATAAACCCGCTGGGCTTCTTCGGGAATCTTCAACCTGACCTGGTCCCACATCTGGGTGTAAAGGTGAATTTGAATTCCCTGCGGGCAATACTCAAGGCAGTAGCGGCAACCCGTGCAGAAAGACTCCCCCAGCGCGGCAAAGCGCTCCAGGATATTCTCAATTATCTCCGGATCGGGCCGCTCCAGGGAAACGGCCGTGGCCACATTGGCTCTGACCTCAGCCGGATTTTTCATTCCGGAGAGAACCACGGTTATTTCACTGTGGGCCAGATTAAAACGCAGGGCTGTGGCGACGAAAGAGCCCGACGAATCGCTTAAAGAGCGCCGCTTAGCTGCATCTCTGGTCAACAGGCCGCCACCCAGGGGATTCATCGTGACCACGCCCCAGCCGGCCGCGGCGGCGGCTTTCAGGCCAGCCTGGTGAAAGGTATGATTAAGCAGGTTATAACCCAAGGTAATGCCTTCAAAGGCTCCCTCCTTCACCATCTTCACCACGTCTTCCCCCGAGGCGTGACTGGTGCAACACAGGTGGTCGATAAGGCCCTCTTCTTTGGCCCTCAAAGCGCCTTCATAAGGGCCTCCCCTAGCCATGACCCGCTCATATTGTTCCAGGTCCATAATGTTCCACATGTTGTAAAAATCTATCTTCTCTTTCCCCAGGCGTTTCAATTGTTGTTCAATCCGCCGACGGACCGCCTCGGCGGTGGGGTCGCTGTAAATCGTCGATTTAGTCGAGACGTAAACTTTCTTTCTTGTCTCCACAGGCAATTCAGCCAGCGCCCGCCCCACAAACTCTTCTGATTTATCCTGACAATAACCGGGAGCAGTATCGAGATAATTAATCCCCAGCTGGATGGCTGTCAGGATGGTTTCAATAGCCAGGGGTTCATTGGTCGGGTCAAACCTCATACAACCCAGACCCAAGACAGAGACTTTTTTGCCGGTACGACCAAATTCCTTATACCGCATCATTTCCAAGAATATCTCTCCTTAGTTTTCCTCTCTCCTCTCAGGGCTGGCTAACCCCAGCTCTCCCCGATCTTCCCGGCCGCCCTCTTCTTCACCACTACCCCCTCCATCTTCTCCCCTGGTCCCCTCCTCCCTTACTCATCTGATAGGCAGCCCCCGCCGGATGGCGGCTGTTCACGCAGTCACTTGGCTCCTTAGCGGATGGGTTCTCCCTCAGGATACTTGGCGATTATCTCGGCCGGAACCTCATAAACTTTATCCCAGCCGCCCAGCCGCTGGAGAACAGCCGGTGAGGTTACCCCTCTCTTGCGGCTGTTCTCAATCAGATAAACCGGCCGGTTCGGCCGGTTGCTCATCTCTATGACCAGACAGCCTTCAAAGGTCAACTCGATCATCTCCCCCCTGGTCATCTTGGCCAGGGTTTCCTCCCGCACCTGCACCAGATACTTCCAGGGGTCTTTGCCCCGCTTGAGCTGATAATTATAGCGGTAGAGACTTTCCAGGTCCTTAAAAGGATGGA
>QMPV01000106.1 GCA_003648765.1 Candidatus Aminicenantota bacterium | reverse complement strand
TCAGACACCCAGAGTATTGGAAGTAATTCTTAGAGTCTTCGCCAGAATCTAATAAGCATAGTAACCCAAACGATGAATAATGCGCACCCCAGTACGTTTAACTTTGACTTTAATATGACGAAATTTGCCCTCACCAATAGGTGTTTTAGGAGTGTAATAAAGGAGATAATAATTTTCAGCGGCTTGAAGAGCTTTACGGAAGAGAAACTGGGGATTGTAAGAGCTGTCATAAAAGCCACCACTGGCCCGAGCCATTTCGACAAAAGGAGCAAAGATATCGCCAGTTCGTTCCACAAAGGTCACCCCAGGAATATGCTTTTTGGGCTCGGTCAAATAAAGAAAATGGATGGAGGTCGAAGCATCAGCAAAAGCCCGTTTGATTTTCTCTACATCTACAGAAACATCTCGTTTATACAATTCCATTATATCGGCAATAAAATGCCTCAAATCTATCCCTTCCTCATTCTGATACAGCGAAGCTGCCTGAATCCAAACTTTTTCCTCGATTTGAGGAATAAATTCACGTTGATACAACAAAAATACATATTTCTGACCTTCGACAGTTTTTAAATAACGAGCGAAATCCATGAGGCGTAATTCATCTACCCGGCGGAGAACTTCCAGTTTTTGCAAATAGCTCATATATTGATTAATCAGAACTTCCATATCTCCCAAATTTAAGGGAATATTACTGTCCGCTGGCCCTGCCTGTTGATTGTCAGTAGCTAGAGCGGAAGTTATTTTGGCAGCCAGGTTCTGAAGATCACGCAAAGCACTCCGATAATCAGCTGCTCCCATATTGGCATCGCGACGGAGACGGGCTTTAAGCTCATTAGCAATCTCCTTTCTTTTCTTGACTTTGACGCTTATCTCCTTTAAACGGTAAGTCTTTTGAGGCGTGACTACAATTAATTGATCCTCAGAAAGAAGCACCCTCTCGATAAATTCATCTATAGCCCGACCTATTCGGGGAGTGTATTCGGAAATTTCAAAGATAAGAAAAAAGGTCCGCTTAGTTTCCGGTTTCAGTTTTTTCTTTTCTTCCTTACGACGGATAAGATTTTTCTTTATGAGATATACAGCATCTATTTTTTGGCAAACTCCATCCTCATATACCTCAAAATCATCGATTGTTAAGTTATCAACAAAATGACCCTGACTATCAAAAACCCGCACTGGTACCTCTACATTAACCACCAAGGATGTTTCTACTAAGGTTTGCTGTCGAGAAAATAACCCTGGTGAAATAAGGAGAATTATTACTCCTCCCCAAAGAAGCCTGAGACAACTTTTCCGCCAAAAAGTTATCATCTTCATCATCCTTTGTTTATTTTTCCCCCTTCCTATGGCCTCAAAAACAGCTATAGTTCTCTTTCCCCCCTTTAATTTAAAATTAATTGGCTGAGAGAAGATCAACTTTTTTAAAATTCTTAACAACCTTCTCTGCCCTGAGATTTTTAGTCTGGGCAAAAACCTTCAATCAGCAAAGTAACCACGCCGATAATAAAGACGATAATCGCGACCTTTAATTCTGATTTTAATTTGATGAAAACTGCCATCAGCCACATAATTTGAGGGTGAATAATAAAGTAGATAATAGCGTTCGACGGTTTTGGCTACAGTTTGAAAAGCTGCATCTGGGTTTTGCGAAGTATCCACTACTCCACCCGTGGCTTTGGCGATATCAGTAAAGATCTTAAACACATCTTCGGATTGTTCTCGCATATAGACCCCAGATATATTCTCTGGATTTTTGTGCATAAAAAGGAAATTCAGAACAATGGAGGAGTCGGCAAAGGCTCGCTGTAATTTGATGATATTCAATCTTGTTTCTCGTTGATAAAACTGAAAAAGATCTTGAATTTGACCGATAAGATTAGGGTCATCCTGATAAATGCTGACTAAATTATTCAAAATACGGGGGTGAATTTCCGGTCGAAATTCCCGTTGATAGAAAAAGAAGACTATCTTTTGTCCATCGAGGCGTTTGAGTTGGGAGGCAAATTGTAAAAATCGACTTTCCTCAACAAAACGAAGATTTTCTAATTTAATCAGAGCATTTTTATACTGAGGCAGAAGAAACTGCAGACCTGACAAGCCACCAGAATCACTGGATTCTAAATCCCGCATAGCGCTGGTCTGTCCTCCGGAAACCGAAATAGCCCGGACCATTCGTTTCAAATCTTTAATAAGGTTATTATATTCAGAGGCCCCAATCTGAGTATCTTTTCGGATAACAGCCACCATATCTTTGACCAGTTGCTCTTTGGTTTTACTCTTCAGGGCTGCTTGGGAAAGGGTATAGTTTTTCATAGGGGTCATCACTTGGAGGGTGTCCCCTGGCTGGAAGATGTTGCTGAAAAAGAAATCAAGTGCATCAGTAATTTTGGGGTTATATTCTAGAATTTGAAAAAGAAAATAGAAGTGGCGAGAGGTATAAGGCATATAATCCCGTTCGGCATCCATCCGAGCTACCTCATTCTTGGAAATCAAATAAAGTGCTTCCACCTTTTGGAGCTGATCGTTGTCATAAAGTTCAATATCATCCCTGGTTATATCTTCGACAAAACTACCATTGAGATAAACCCGCAGAGGCACAGCAATATTGCGAACCACTACTTGATGCTGCTCATATTGAGCCCAAAGTGAACCCAGCCCACAAAAAACCAATCCCAGAACAATAATTATCTTTTTCATGGCCACTCCTTTGGTTTAAACCTAAAAATTTTATAGTCCATTATATCTTTCAAAGTAAAATTTCTTGGGGACTTCTTGGCCTCTCTAAACAAAACATTTTTTTTACTAGCCTCGCCCATTTTAAAGAACCAACTTTATAAAAAATATGGCCTTTCTTTCATCTGTCATGCTTGATATTCCAGATTCTTTAAATCAGAGGCTGCTTCCTTCCCTCATTCTCTCAGGCAACCCCGAAAATTATCGCCCTCCACCTTAAAATTTACTCCTAACCAGAAACAACAACTTATTTTGTTTAAATTATAACACATCCATATAAAGAAAAAAATGAATCTAGTTTCTATATATTTCTTTTTTCATATATCAATAAATTATATAAATTGTCTTTGTCTACCAAAATTATCCTGCTAAAAATTTTTACCAGATTTGGCTGGAATTAAAGGATCAGCTATTTCCTCTATTCTTTTAAATCGAGAAACTTAAACCACAAAAGCTCCTTCTTGTCTTTAATATTTCTTCCATTGAAAAGAAAGTATAAGTTTTATTTATTCTAATATTCAATTCCCCATTGCCCCTCTCTTTTTTTCAAAAAAACATTTTTTTCCAAAATATAAATCTGTTCAAACATCTATCCTATCTTCAAAAAATGTTCCCAGTAAATGAATCAGCCCCACCGGATTAAACTAACCTCAAAAATGATTAACTTCCGGAAAAATTCCTTTTTCTTAATCTTAAGAAGGAGAGCCAGCGAGAGGATTCGAACCTCCGACCCACTGATTACGAATCAGTTGCTCTACCGCTGAGCTACGCTGGCTCATTCTGGCTCATTGCAATTCCTAAAAAAATAATTACAATAAATTCTCAACCGGGAATAATAAGTAGTATATTCCGTCTGGTGTGTCAAGGAGACCGCAGAGAGAAAAAAAGAAGAAATTATGCGCATAAAAAAAATAGAACTCCAAGGATTTAAATCTTTTCCCGAAAGAACAAAGATTCAATTTCATCCCGGCATAACGGCTATCATTGGACCCAATGGTACGGGAAAAAGCAATATTGTCGACGCCCTCCTCTTTGTTCTGGGAGAAAAAAAACCCAAAGCTCTCCGCAGCGAGAAAAAAGAAGATATTATTTTCAACGGGAATTCCTCCCGGCCGCCCTTGAATATGGCCGAAGTGACTCTCTCTTTGATAGAGGAAGAAACCGACGAGGAATTAAAAATTTCCCATCGTTTTTATCGTTCTGGGGAGAGCGAGTTCCGCCTCAATGGCAAGGTGGCCCGCCTTAAAGATATTCGGGATGAGCTGTGGAAAAAAAATATAGGTGAACGAGAATACTTTATAATTGAGCAAGGCAGTATTAATTTTTTTCTCCAATCCAAACCTACTGAGAAAAGGCTCTTGATCGAAGAAGCGGCAGGAACATCGTTCTACAAAGAGAAAAAACGTCAAGCCCAATTGAAACTTGACAACAGCGAACAGAATTTGGCTCGGCTGGAAGACATTATTGACGAAGTGAGCAAAAGGGTCCGTTCCCTTCAACGACAGGCTCAAACAGCTCGACGTTACCGGCGGCTAAGAGAGATCGTTCGCCAACAAACTCTCCAACTTTTCCGCCAGAAAATAGAACAATTGGCCGAAAAACGCCGCGAAATTCTCCATAACTATCAGTCGAATCTGCAGCAGGAGCGGAGCTGGACTAATCGATTAAAAGAAAAAGAAAAACAACTTAATCATCTTCAGACAAAAATCTGGCAAATAGAGCAACAAATTCAAACTGAGCAAGCTCAAGTAAGAAAAAGTCAGACTACTTTAACGCGGCTGGCGGCAGAAGAAGAAAAAGAAAGAGGGCATTTGGAATTTTTGGGAGAGAAACTCTCTTCTTTAACTCAAGCTCGCCAAGAGATCAATCAAGAAAAGAAA
This sequence comes from Candidatus Aminicenantota bacterium, assembly GCA_003648765.1. GTDB lineage: Bacteria > Acidobacteriota > Aminicenantia > Aminicenantales > Aminicenantaceae > JdFR-80. Next base: position 3,011 of record QMPV01000106.1, on the reverse strand, counting down.
CTCCTTCAGAAACAACTAAAAGAGCTCAAAGAGCAACTCCATCAAACAGAGGAGGAGCTGGTCCGTCTACACCACTACCTAGAAAAGGTCACATCAAAAGTAACTTCTTTAAAAGAAAAAGTGGTGACTAAACAGGCTAAAATCGACCAGCTTCGCCAGGAACATCTCCAATTTCTGGGGGAAACCACTGAAACCAAAAATACTCTGGCTCGGCAGGAAAAAGAACTAGAGTTTATTCTAAATCAGGCCAAAAAGCTCAGCCAAGAAAAGGAAGAGAATCAAAAAGAACTAGACTCCAAAAAAACTACTCTGGCTCAATTAACCCAAAACAAAGATTCATTAGCCCAACAAATTAAGGACCTCAATCAACAACTGCAACATCTGGAGCAAGAGACTAACCAAAGTAAAGCAGAACTGGAAAACCTTCGTCACCAAGAAAAAACGGTCCTCACCACTCAGCAGGAAATAAGCTCTAAGATCAAAGCCTTGGATCATTTACTCAATCAACTCCGTCCCCTTGAGCAACCGACTTCTTTCTCAGGAGAAATTCTGGCTGATTGGCTGGAAGCTAGCCCAGAAATAGCTCCTCTGGTAGACGCTCTCTGGGAGGAAGAAACACGGGTGCCTATTATCGATCCCGATGATATTCTCTCTAATAAAGTCACCCTACCTTCTAGAGGAACCTTTCTGCTCCTCCCTGCCCTCCAAAAAGAACACCCAACTCCAAGAGAGAAAAAAAACGATTCTCCTCTCACTTTGAAACAAACTATTAATTTCTCTTCACCTCGACCAGTCAACTGGAATCACCTGCCGGATGCCATCCTGGTCAACTCCATAGAAGAGGCAATTATTTCTTGGATAAAACAGCCGCAAAATAACTACTTAACCAGCCAAGGTGACCTCCTTTTTTCCTCAGGCTTGCTAAAAATAGGTCAACCCAAAGAAGGCCTGGTTTCCCTCCGGCTAGAAAGAAAAAACCTAACTCAACAATTGGAGAAATCTCAGCAACAACTCTCTCCACTTCAGGCAAAAATCAGACAAATTAGTCAAAAAATCGCCCTGAATGAGGCAGAAAAAAATAAATTAGCTCGTCTGTTGAAAGAAGCCGAAAGAAAAAAAGCCGCTTTGGAAAAAGATATCACTTATCTGGAAAAAGAAATTAAACATTTAAGAGACATCATCCAGGTTATCTCCCGAGAAGAAAAAATTCTTGACCAGGAAAAAAGAGTCTGTGAGAGAAAAATCAATTCATTAAAAACTAAGGAGGAGGAATTATTACAGCGGATTGCCCAGCATCTCCAGCGCCTCGATGAAGAAAATCAGGTGGTGAATAATTTAAAAAAAGAACTGACAGCTCAAGAATCCCAGTCGTTCACCCACCAGAGCCAAGAACAACGACTTCGGGAGAAAAAAGAACATCTCCAGAGCCAAGCCAAGCAGATTCAACAACGTCTCCAAATTCTCGAAAATAAAAACATTTCTCTCAATTCTGAAGAAGAAGCCTTACAAAAAGAAAGAATCACTCTAAAGGAAAAAATCAAGTCTCTTCTTCAAGAACTGGGAAAGACTAAAGAAAGTCTGGCTCAAAAAGAAAAAGAACTCCGAATTAAAGAAGACCAACATGCCCATCTTCTCCAAGAAAAAAGGGAACTAACTGAAGAAATTCGCCAACTTCAGGAAAAAGTGGAAATCTTCCAAAAAGAAAGGATGACTTGGGAAATAAAGAAAGCCGAGATTGAGCGCGACTTCGTCAATCTGGAAGAAACCAGCTGGCAAGAAACCCGTCAGACTCTTGAGGAAATCAAGCAAAGCGTCCCCCTGGAGAAAACACCTCTTCAGGAAATAGCCCAAGTTCTTCAGGAAGCTCGCGATAAATTACAGAAAATGGGGGAAGTCAACTTGGTGGCCGAAGAAGAATACAACCAAGAAAAGGAACGTCTGGATTTTCTTCTTCAGCAACGCCAAGATCTGCGAGACTCAATTAGTTCCACCAAAGAAGCTATTCGGAAAATAGACCAGGAAAGTAAAACTCGCTTTCTAGAAACTCTGGCCCAGGTAAATCAATACTTTCAAGAAACCTTTAAAATTCTCTTCCAAGGCGGTCAGGCTGAAATAAAACTTCTTGACCCTAGTAACCCTTTGGAAAGCGGCGTCGAAATCATCGCCCAACCCCCAGGTAAACAAATCCAGAAATTAAGTCTTCTCTCTGGGGGTGAAAAATCCCTCACCAGTTTAGCCTTCCTCTTTGCCCTCTTTAAAACCCGACCAGCCCCCTTCTGCTTATTGGACGAGGTGGATGCCGCTCTGGATGAAACCAATATTGGCCGGTTTTTAAATTTAATGCAACAGAGTAAAGAACAAACTCAATTCATACTTATCACTCATAATTTCAAAACTATGGAAGTGGCTGATTATATTTATGGAACATCAATGGCCGAACCCAACGTCACTTCCCTTTACTCCCTCGAGATTGACCAGAAGAAATTTAATCAGAAGGAGAGACTCTAAATGAAAGTGATGCTTTTAGTACCTCCGGGAGGTTACTTTGCCGAACGCTGGCGAAAAGGTTCTTCAATGCCTCCTCTAGGGCTACTTTATATCGCAGCTGTGTTGGAAAAAGATGGTCATGACCTTAAAATTGTTCCAGCTGATATTCTCCAGTTAAAATTCCGTCAAATTCAAGACATGATCCGCCACTACCAACCTGATATTATTGGAGTTACCTCAACTACAGAAAATAGATTTCAAAGTTTCAAGTTAATTAAAAAGGCCAAGGAAGCCTATCCTCAGGCCTTAACTGTGTTGGGAGGGCCTCACGCCTCAATGGCTCCTGAAGATTGCCTCGCCCATCTACCTGAGCTAGATGTAGTCGTCATTGGCGAAGGTGAAGAAACAATGAAGGAACTTTGTGCCCGCTGGGCAGAAAAAGCCGATTTTCATATAATGGAGAGAATAGATGGCCTGGCTTTTCGACACAACGGTCAGATTAAAGTAAATCCCCGGCGAGCCCC
>QMPV01000105.1 GCA_003648765.1 Candidatus Aminicenantota bacterium | reverse complement strand
CTCGCTATTTCTCATTTTTTTAGTTAAAATACTCCCGCCAGACGAATGAGGACCATTATCCTGTTAATTGTGTATGTTGTGCTTGTTTTGGTAGCTGGTTTGCCTATCTTGTTTTTTTCTTTTCTCACTCATCGCCCTGAGCCCCTCTTAGCTCTGGGCAAGTTCGCGATGCGAATTAGTCCAGCTGTTCTGGGCCTTCGCCTCAAAGTTTTTGGTCGGGAGTCTATTGATCCCCATAAAAATTATGTTTTTATGGCCAATCATCTCAGTTTTCTGGATGGGCCTCTTCTTTTTCTGGTCATTCCCCAACCTGTGCGCGTTATTCTAAAGAGGGAGATTTTCCGAATTCCTTTTGTCGGAATAGGCATGAAAATGGTCGATTTTGTGCCGGTGGACCGCCGCGGCGTTAAGGGAGGTAAAAAGGCTATTCAGAAAGCAGCTCAGTTGATGAAAGAGAGAGGTTATTCTTTTTTGATTTTTCCTGAAGGCACCCGGAGTCGAACTGGAGAAATGCAGGCTTTCCGCCGTGGGGGGTTTTTTCTGGCCCTAGAGAGTGGCGCTCCAATTGTGCCAATTACCGTCAAAGGCACGTTTGAATTAATGCCTCGAGGAAGTTTTTTCTGCCGACCGGGTCAAATTGAAGTTATTTTTCATCCTCCGGTGTCGACAAAAGGTTATACTCCAGAAAACATGCCGGAGCTGATCGAACTGGTGAGAAAGAAGATATTGACCGGGTTGGAGCACAAATGATAATAATAAAGCAGGTGCATTAATGGCTTATTTGAAAGATGCCGAGGACCTTAATCGAATTCTCCAAGCTTTTATTCTCAATGAAGAAGCTTATTTTCTTCAATTGGTGGCTGAGATTCATTCTCGATTAGCCCGGGGAAAGAAAATTCTTGTCTTTGGCAATGGAGGAAGTGCCTCTCAGGCCCAACATTTTGCGGCTGAATTGGTTAATCGCTATCTTCAGGAAAGGGCTCCCCTTAAGGCTATCGCTTTAACCACTGACACCTCAATTTTAACCTCGGTAGCCAATGATTCAGATTTTACTCAGATTTTTGTCAGACAGATAGAAGCTTTGGGGGAAGAAGGAGATATTGCTCTGGGATTAACCACTAGTGGTCGTTCGCCGAATATAAGAGCCGCTTTTGACATAGCCCGACGGCGAGGCTTGTTGACGGTGTGTTTAACTGGGGAAAAAGGCAAGGAGCTGGCGGAGATGGTTGACTACCTTTTGGCTGTACCTTCCACTTCAACTCCCCGGATTCAGGAAGTGCATCTTTTTCTTCTCCATAAACTGGCGGAGGAGTTAGAAAGTCGGTTAAGCTCGAACTCAGGTTAGAGATTACCTCCCTTATTATTAATCCCAATATTATGAATTATTTTGGCCTTTATAGTTCCAAGTAAGTGATCAAGGAAATTTTCTCTGGTTTAAATGGCCCCGCTTCTCACTCCGACCAATCTGTTCTTCAGAAACAGATTGGCTGCTTCATGAATTGAATGTAGGATGTTGAATCTTATTCCGGGGGAACAATTGGTAAGGAAAAAGCATATTTCTCTTTAAGTGGGGGAATCACTCTCTAACTCGGAAAAGCATTCAACGGAGGTGTGATTTTGCTGGGGGTCAGGTCATTGATAATTATTATTAATTAATAAAGCTTGCGAGACCAAAGAGACATTCGAAATATTTACTTTTTAATCTTGGATTTCCCCTAGGTTTATTGGCTGTGGTGTTAATTTAGCCTTTACTCCCCTCGATGTTTCCCAACATAATCTTCCTGCTCGCCTGCTTTGTGGTGTCTTGAGTTACTTATTCCATCAATTATCGGCCTCGCCAGAATCTATCTCGAGGGGGTCGAGCTTTTGTTTCCCAAAGATATTCCGCCGTCGTTGAAATAAATTCCTTTTCTTCTTCCGGTTTGATTTCAGTCGTCCCTGGGACAAAGACGCGAGTGCGGCGGCTGCTTTTGTCAATTTGAAAGGATCTCTCGGCCGCAGCGATGATCTCAGGTAAGAGGCCTTCTTCAGCCACTTCTTCGGTAAAGGCTCGCCGTCCTTCTACTAGATCTTTAATATAAGCCTCAATCTGCTCTTGACTATAGTATTTATGGATGTCCCATTCTTCTAAGCTTTCCCCATCGACGCGTTTTATTTCTCTTGTTCCCAGAATTCCTTTTTCATAAATATTGGTGCCTCTCAGATCTCCCCGCTGAATCCGGGCCATAAGATCGATAGGGACGCGTTTAACTTTTCGCACCAAACGCTTTTTTTTCTGCCCGTTTTCCATATATTCTTCAATTATTTCGCCGATTCCTCCGGTATTGTACTGGAAAAATTTGACCTTACCGGGAAAATTATCGACTAGAGTCATGATAATTTCGTAGAAACGATTAACCTTTTTGGCCCGGGAACCGACAATAAAAGGATCAGTCCCCACAATGCGGACTGATTCGCCAGCACGATGAGGCTGGCTGGCATAGCTATGAGTACTTTCGCCCCAGAGGTAGGCCAACACCGCCTGGGCTGGGGTTAATTCTTGAGCGAAGCTCATAATGGTGTTCCGGCGGGTGATAAAAGCAAAAACAAGTCCATCCAGCTCTGTCAGGGGGGGCAAATTAATTGATTTTGACCAGATATCGACCATTTTGCCGTCGATTTCCACCCGGAGTTTCTTGCGCTGAATAACGGCTCGGCCATTAGCAGTGAGACTCTCATCGAGGAAATCCACTTCTCCATCGGCTTTGATCATAACGTTTTCAAAAAGAGCTGTCTTATCAATTAAGGCGTTGTACATGGCTTCCTGATATTTTTTCTCAACGTCGGTTTTAACAAAGAAATTGTTTTCTGAACCAAGCGCCGAGCCGTCTTTTTTCAAAAAGACAATATCATCTTGAGTGACCAGAGTTTTTTCGCCTCGCCGGAAATCGAGGCCGAGTTGATGGCAAGACCAGGTTGATTTTCCGGTGGCCGTCAGGCCGAAAAGAAAAACACCGTAAGTTCGGAGGCGGTCGTCTTTGTCTCTTACAGTGACAATTTTGGTACCGGCATGGAGGCCGAGCATACCTAGGTTGTCGGCGGTCCACATGGCTTGGCGGAGAAAGCCCTTTTTGTCTTCCCCCATATAATCTGTGCCCAAAGCAATATTAATGTTATATTCAGGTAGAACTAGCACCTGTTGCCGGAGTTGATGTTCTTCAGGAATATGAATCATAATGAATTCCGGACCAGGTCTTTTTTTGGGTTTAAACATTGTCTGACCCCACATGTAACCCAGCCGGTAGTTTTTTAAATCAGCCGCCGAGACCACTAGACTGCAGAAGGGGTTGTATTCATCGTTCTCCCCCATTCTTCGTCGAATGAGGAAAAAGGGAAGTGTCCGAAGAAGATGGAGTACCTTGTCGAGTTCCTCAGGAGCATTGGCAATGATAGATTCTTGCAGAGGAGTGGGGCGAGGGAGACGAACGGCCTCGCTTCCTAGGTAAACTGTTTTGGGGGCGATTCGACTAGAAATAGCTGAGCGCCAACCATAGGAACCGTATTTAGTCCGAATTCCCGTGGCTTTAGCCCGAGGTTCCAGCCACTTTAAATCTACTTTTTTTATATTGGGCCCTTGGAGCACTTGTTGCAATTCTTGGGCAAATTTTTTATACACCTCTTCGTGATAAATGTTTTTGTTACCCATCTGCTTCCTCTTTGTGTTTCATGCTTTTTTTGTTGGCTTTGACTATTCTACTCTCGAGTCTTGAATTTTTTTAAGTATTTCCGGAACTCCACCCACACCACTGTTGAACAGCCAAACCCGACAACTTTCTAGCAGTCGGCGGAAAAATTGTTTCTGTAATTCTAATCTTTCTGGAGTTTTAACCAGCAGATGAGGATTAAAGAAAGGTTGGGGTTCCCGAGAACTTGGGCTTGGCCGCAAGCCAGGTGATTCTCCGAATTCTAAGAGACGCAAAGCTTCTTCAGAGTCAAGTTCCACCACTGCCGGAGAGGTTTTATCATAGCGGAGGAGAAAGATCCAACGGAGAGAGGTCCGTTTGACGTGTTTCTTAGGGCCTTCAATCCAATAAGGGTCGAGAAGGGCATAGGCTTCTCCAGAGGCTCGGTAACAGAAAGGAGAGCCTCTTTCTAACCGGCAATCATCTTGGCGTAAACATTCGGTGTCCTGGCAGTCTTCTTTGGAAGTGACGACATTTTCGCAGCGACTGGTGTCAAAGAGAGGAGCCAGCCGAGGGAATGACTCGACGGTGGGAGTGGGTAAGAAGAGTTTTCTCTCACAGGTGTCGGCCAGAGGGATACCGCCAGCAAAGCGGACGAAGACCAAGTCGTTAGCTTGGAGACGCCAGCCTTCCTGCTGGATAAGAGAGAAGAAAAGTTGTGTTTTTTTGGTTCCTTTGGGCCCTATAAGTAAGAGGCCTTGACCTTGGAAGTCAGCTGTCATGCCTCGCACGCCTTGGGAATTGAAGAGTCGCTCCGAAATATCCATTACCATCCCCAAAGCTAGACTTCTAAGGGGAGCATAATTGTCAGTATTGACCAGGATACCCGTTTTTGTTTCCGAATTATAAAATGCTCGTGGTTCTCGACCTGGAATGCCATCAACTGCGTAAATAATTCCATGAGGTTCCAGGTCCGACTCGAGTTGAGCGGGATACCAATTTTCCTGCCAGAATTGGTAGAGATGGGGAACATTAGTTCTCAATTGGATTATGGCTCCATTAATGTTGGCGTTCCACTCAAAGTAATTTTCATAACTTAAATGGGATTCCATCTCAGCGACTAAGGCTTCTCTCATACTCGAAGAAATAGAATTCTCGACGGGGACTCCTCCTCGGTGACGGGTAATTGTATTGTCTAACCGAATTTGAATAACCTTTTTGGGGGTCTTTAATTCAGAAATTGCCTGAATAAGACGATCCATTCCTTCTTCTAATTTCTCCATCGAGGTAGAGTAAGAAATTCGCAAATAGTTGTCTGCCCCAAAAGCCGCTCCCGGCACCACAGCTATTTGAGCCTTTTTCAGGAGATAATAAGCTAATCCGTAGGAATTACGAATTCGGAAATTATTATGTTCTTTATCAAAGTAATAGGAGAAGTTCGGGAAAAGATAGAAGGCCCCTTGGGGTTTGAAACAAGAGACATGAGGAATACTTTGCAGGCGCATAAGCACATAGTTACGGCGCCGCTGAAATTCAGCTACCATTTTCGCTACTTCACTTTGAGGACCTTGGAAAGCTTCGACAGCCGCTTTTTGAGAGACAGAGCAGGCATTGGAAGTAGTGTGACTCTGGATTTTAGCCATCCCCTTGATGATTTCCGCCGGACCAGCGGCATAACCGATGCGCCACCCGGTCATGGAGTAAGATTTGGAAACTCCGTTGATAATGATAGTTTTTTTCTTCATTTCTTCGCCCAGAGAGGCCAGGCTAACAAAACGGAAGTCGTCATAGACCAGGCGGTAATAAATTTCATCAGCAATAACGAATATTTCCTCATCTAGGATGACTTCAGCCAACTCCTCGAGTTGGCGCCGATGGTAAGCAGCTCCAGTGGGGTTTCCGGGATTATTAATTATGATGGCCTTAGTTGCTGGAGTAATGGCTGTTCTTAGTTGTTCTGGGGTGAGGAGAAAACCATTTTCCTCTCGGGTGGGGACGATGATCGGTTTCCCTTGAGCCAGTTGCACGGCGTAGGGATAAGTCACCCAGTAAGGAGCGGGAATAATGACTTCATCGCCTGGGTTAATGAGAGCTTGGATGAGATGGAAGAGCGAGCTTTTAGCTCCCGAAGAGACAATGATTTCTTCAGGTTGATATTCCACACCGATATCTTCCCGGAGTCGTTGGATTATAGCCTGTTTAAGTTCAGGGATACCATCGTTTTGGGTATATTTGGTGAAGTCCTTCTCAATAGCTGCGATCCCCGCCTGTTTAATATTCTCAGGGGTGGGAAAGTCGGGTTCGCCGACACTCAAATCAATGACATCAATCCCCTGGGCTTTCATGGCTTTGGCTTTCGCCGTTATTTTTAATGTGGGAGATTCGCCTATTTGATTAGCTTTGTCTGATACCATCATTGGTCCTTCTCTATCCTGAAGAATTTTTATTCTTCAGCTTCTTCTTGTTTTTTGGGCGAAAATTTTTCTTGCAAATATTCCTTTAGATCAACCCCAGTCAGGGATTTAACCACATCGGGCATTTGGGCTAAAACTTCGGCCACTTGAGCTGTGATCCGAGAAGCGCCAGGCCCTTTTTCTCCGCCGACCAGAATGATTTTATCCACTTTGGAGAGAGGTTCAGCCACAGCTTTGGCCAGATCAGGGAGTTTGTCAATATACATTTCCAGAAGAGCGGCCTGGTTGAGTTTCTCCCAGGCTTTGGCCTTTTCCACCAGAGCTTGGGCTTCGGCCAGTCCCTTGCTTCTAATACTTTCGGCCAAAGCTTCGCCTTCCAGCTTGAGCAGTTCGGCTTTGCTGCGGGCTTCAGCTTGGGCTCGTTTTTCTTCAGCTTCAGCCTCGGCTATTATCTGATATTTACGGGCGTCAGCGGGTTTGATGACCGTAGCTTCGAGTTCTTTTTCCCGGCGAGCAATTTCCAGCTCTTCGATTTTGATGGCTTGTTCTTTTTCAATTAAGCGGACTTTAGCTTCTTCTTTCTTTATTTCCTGAGATAATCGGACTCTTTCCAATTCATAAGCATAATCCGCCTGGGCTTTCTTCTTATTGACTAAGGTCTGAGATTCAGCCTTTTTGGCTTCATTTTCCCATTGAGCTTTAGCAATGAGAGCCTCTGCTTCCAACCGGGCTACCTCTCCTTCTTTGCGGGCTTGGGATGACTTGATAATGGCTTCTTTTTCTGTTTCGGCTTCGGCAATGACGGCATCTCTTTTAGCGGCAGCTATCTGGGGTTTACCCAAGGCGTCAAGGTAACCTTGGGTATCACTAATGTCTTTGAGAGAGAAGGAAAGAATAGTCAAGCCCATTCGTTCAAAATCTCCTTGGGAGAGCTCGATTACCTTCTGAGCAAAGACATGACGATTGCGATAAATATCTTCCACCGTCATTGAACCAATGACATCTCTCATTTTGCCTTCCAGGATAGTCATTGAAACATCACGAATGCCCTCGCGCCCCAAACCAAGAAATTGCTCAGCTGCTTGGCGGATGGCGTGGTCGCTGGAGTCGATTTTGACTTGAGCGGTGGCTGTAACCATAACAGGCACGCCGCTGTGAGTGTGGACTTCGGGGGTTTTGATGTCCATGGCAATAACTTCCATGGGCAAAGTGCTGACGCTTTCAATGAAGGGGATAACAAAAGTACCTCCGCCCACTCGATAGCGGTAGCCGATTTTCCTTTTGGTGCCATCTGGTTCAATGACGGTTCTTTTCCGGCCTCCGGAGATGATAAGAACTTCATTAGGACCAACTTTCCGGTATTGCTTGGCTAACAGGAAGGAGATGAGAGCTACCAAGACAACAATGAGGCCGATGATTATCAATTGTGAAACAAAAGACATGTCCGCCTCCTTTTAGCAGAACATATTTTGGATTTTGAATAAGATATACTATTATACAAATTTATTTTCAAAAAAGAAAGTTTTCCTTGTGTTCCTCGGGCCGAGTTTGATTTATCCTCAAGGCTGTCTTCCGAAAGGTTTCCGTCACCACCCCTCAAGTATCCACCCTGCT
>QMPV01000104.1 GCA_003648765.1 Candidatus Aminicenantota bacterium | reverse complement strand
TTGCCCTGAATGATTTCTATCACCACGGGCTGAATATCTCTCAAATTAAGACCCAACTCTTCCGAGGCCGCCATGACCAGATGAATCTGGCCGTCCACCTTTGTCCCGAAAAGAACCACATAAGGCCCGCTTTTGATAATTCCCAGGGCTAGATATTTTATTTCTTCCGGAGATCTGTCAGCAAAGAATTCGGCCACAAAATGAGTCTTTGACCGGTCCATCATTTCAGCCGCCTGAAAGGCGCTCAGTTCCTGGCTCATATTTTTAATTTTCTTTCTCATTAGCTTCAACTGCTGAGAAAGTTTATCCACTGCCTGACCAATCTCCTCTGTCTTCACGTTTAATCGAGCAATCAACTCCCGAATAATTTGATTTTTTAACTGATAATCCTTGAGGGCCCGCTGACCACAGACGAACTCAAAGCGGATATTCTGACGAATTTTTTCCCAGCGGATAATTTTAATCAAACCAACTTCGCCTGTGCGGCGGGGATGGGTGCCACCGCAAGCGGAATAATCAAAACCATCCACCTCCACCACCCGGATCAATCCTGCTTTTTTTGGCGGCTTCCGGAGTGGGATCTGGCTGATTTTCTCCTGAGGAAGAAAATACGTTTTAATTTCCCTATCTTCAAAAACAATCTGATTGGCTCTGGCTTCCACCCGCCGGATAAGCTCGCCATCTGCCTGGCGAACATCTATCTCGACTGAAGAAACTTCCTCACCCAGATGAAAAGAAAGCGTTTCGGCCTGATAAAGCTCATAAAAACTCTGGCTTAAAATATGCTGACCAGCATGCTGCTGCATATGGTCAAAGCGCCGCGGCCAGTCAATTTTTCCAGTAACTTGCTTACGAGGACAAGGCTCTTCCAACCAGTGGATTATCTGGTCAGCTTCCACTGTGACATCGACTACGGGCACACCAGCCAATTCCCCTTTATCGGCTGGTTGGCCACCCGACTCTGGATAAAAACAAGTTCGATCGAGAACAACTCCCCATTTTCCTGCCCGCGGAATGACATCCAGAACACGAGCTTCAAATTCAATCTGGTAAGGATCATCAAAATATATTTTTTGGGTCGGATGAACAGCCATTTTTATCCCTCCTTAAATGAAAATTTCACCTCTCAATTTCAATTTTACCGGCTAAAGAATAAATAGTAATTAATCTTATCATGAGACGAACTTTTTCTCTAAATTTATTCTCCATTTTTCTTCTGAGGCAAGCCTCTTTTTTCTGGAGGAGGATGGGGAGTGAAAAGATGGGGGAGCAGATCTTCACTGGGCTGGGCAGCTTTAAGCTAGGTAGAATTTATATGAGATCGACTCGAGTGCCTAATCATCGTAGCTAGTGCTTAGCCAATGTGAAAGGTGAAGACCTCGTACGTTGAAAATAGATGAGAATAAAAAGGCCAGAGATCCAACAAACTGTCTGACACTCACCCATGGGCTATTCTAACGTGTGGGGCGGTTGGGGGGGTCTCAGACACCCATTATAGCGGTGTCTGACACCAAGTTGGGTGACACCAAGTTAGGGTGTCTGATATACTTGGGGGTGTCTGACACCAAAATTTTGAACATAGTATCTGAGCCGGCTTGATGGCCCCCAGCAGAATCTATTCCAGAGGGTTCATCTGGCTTCTCCGAGTTATATCAGCCGAAAGAAGATCAGAACGAGGAGGGCCGCCAGAAAAATAACTCCCACCGGCCAGACCATTATCCGATAAACATCCTTCAAATCAGCTTGGAAATAATCCAAGGTTAACACCAAGCATAAATGAGCCGGAGAAAGTAAAATACCCACAAAACCACTGACATAAGCAAACATCAACAAAATCATGTCGGGACTTCCCTGCCCGATAAGAGGCAACAAAATAGGGAATGAAATTCCGACATAAGCATGATTCACCCCGGTCAAAAAAGCTAAAAGGAAAGGAATGATAAACAATAATAGGTAGCCCCAATTACCATCGGCATTGAAAATAGACTTTAAGCCGCTCAAAGCCTGTGACTTCTCTAGCACTCCTTTAAAAGCCATGACCGCCAGCACGAGAAGGACGGTTTTCCAAGAGAAACTTTCCTTAAAGATCTGCCATCTTTCTTTAATTGGCAGGCGAAAAAATATTTGGGTCAGCAAAACGGCTATGGCTAAGGAAAGAAGCATACTACAATGAAGAACAAAAATTAAAAATATTATGACGAGAATCGGCCAGATAGCCCCTAAACTCAGAGCTATATAGTTCAATGTCTTTCCCTGAGTTTCTTGGGCAGGGGCTTCTTGGGGCTTAACTTGCCGAAAAAGGATAATTAGGCCCAGAGCCGCGGCCAGTAAGGTAAAAGGAAACTGATAAGTAGAAATTCTCATAATCGGCACCTGAATAATAGCTGCAGCCAGAATCATATTGACATATAAAGGCCAACAGTATTCCCAGATGTGGCGGAACCAATAATTGTAAAAAGTCTTCCAAGGCGGCGCCAAAGACCAGCGTTGGCTGGCTTCTTCCACAATTGGGGCTGAAACCAAAGCTCCGCCCAACATGGGCAGCAATCCGATGATGGCCGGAGGAATAGCCAGAATCAAGCGAGGTTCTCGAAGTGCCTTCTGGAGATAATCCACCATCCGAGAGAAATTACCCCTGACTTGAAGAAGATGCCCAAGAAAAAGAACTAGAATTACTATGCCCACTAAAGAAATGGACTCCAAACTAAACATGCTCCCCAGGAAATTTTGCAAATATTGGCCAAGAGGCACCGGAAAAAAGATTTCTAAAATTATCGCCCCCAAGAGGAGAACCAGACCGATCTCCAATTTAAGACGAATTAAAATCAGGAGAACTAAAACAACTAAAAAAAGTTTAATAAGGGGCAATAAATTCACCTTCCACAGTAAATTAAAAGGGGAAAATTTTACTATAAGATTTAGTCTCTGTATAGCTAAAAATCGTGAAGAAAACAGTAACTAAGAATTGAAGAGTGGCAAAAAATAAAAAGATGCCTCGGTTCGCCAAGAAAACTTCGAATCTGTAATAAATTGGATAGGATTTAAAAAAGGCCTTTATGGAACCAGAATAACAAGGAAACTCCTTTGGGTATTTTGTTAACATAGGGCCAGGGGAACATAGTGTCTGACCCCATTAACTAGACACACCGTTAACTAAGCAATCTCTAGACACCGAATCTGGATAAAATTTAGGAAGAAGACGGAAGAAAAAATAGAAAGTTAAAAATAGCCCAGATTTTTGAGCCTTTGTCTGATCTTTTCAATTTCCTCTTTGGAAAGTTCAGTTCTATCCAAATCGTGCAGGGAAACTAAATCCCGAAGAACATAGACGACAAATTCATTGACGCTACTGAAACCACTGCCTTCAATAATGTCCTTTATACGGTTATATAATGGCCGCGGTATTTTAAGCGTAACTTTGTCTTTACTCACAGGAGTATTGTAATCTCCTCCTCAATAAGAGTCAATTTAATCAGGGTCATTCTCAGTGGTTAAGAGAGCCAGCACCTTCTGGGTCGTTTTAAAATGGACCTTGGCCACTCGATTTAAGATGGCCTGCCCTTTTTCTTTGACCAACTGATAAGCCACTTCTTCCACTTTGGCTGAGGCTCCCTTGGGCAAATCAAGGCCAATTTCCTGGGAAAGAAAGTAAAGTCGCCGCAAAAATTCCGCCCGGGCCAAAATGGAGGCGGCAGCTACAGCCATATCCTCCTCTGCCTTGGGCTTTTGGATTAGTTCGATCTGCCGCCCTTTTTTCATCAAGGCATTGAGAACAAAAATTTTATCACCGAACTGATCGGTGATAACCCGACGGCAATCGACCTTTTCCAGAATATTCTCTATTACTCGGGCATGAGCCCAAGCTAGCAATCTGTTCAAATTCTTCATTTTGGCATAAAGGGCATTATACTTTTCCGGCCCTATTACTACTAAAGAATAAGTATAACCTCGTTGAAGAAGCTGGGCCATTTCTTGGACCCGGGCATCGGAAAATTTTTTACTATCGCGCACGCCTAGCTCAGCTAAAACCGCCTCTTGACCTTCAGGTAAAAATAAACCGGCCACCACTAAAGGGCCGAAATAATCTCCTTTTCCTGACTCATCTGTACCCAGATGCCCTTTGGCTCCAGGAAAAAGAAAATCCTGTTTCATTAAATTGTCCGAGTCAAATCTCCGTTGGGAACTAAGTTCTATTTGAGAAGATTTCTCTTCTTAGCTTCCTTTATTAAATCGTTTCTAAAGCGGGGATGAGCAATGTTAATCAAGGCTTCGGTTCTTTCCTGGAGATTTTTGCCGTGAAGATAAGCTACTCCATATTCAGTGACCACATACCTGACGTCGGCCCGAGTGGTGACTACCCCGGCTCCCTGCTTCAAGAAAGGCACAATTCTTGAGATCTCACCGTTTTTGGCTGTGGAAGGCAAGGCAATTATAGGCTTACCCCCTTTTGAATGAGCCGCCCCACGGATAAAATCCACTTGACCTCCAAAACCGCTATAAATGTAGGTCCCTATAGAATCAGAACAAACCTGGCCGGTAATATCTACTTCAATGGCCGAATTGATGGCGATCATTTTTTCATTCCGGGCGACATTAAAGGGATGATTGGTATAGTCAGTAGGATGTGCTTCAAAAATAGGGTTATTGTTGGAAAACTCATACAGTCTTTTAGACCCCAACATAAAAGTCAAAACCACTTTATAGGGGTGAAAAGTCTTCTTGGCTCCGGTGATAATACCCTTCTCAATTCCTTCCATAACTCCATCCGAAACCATTTCGGTATGAATCCCCAAGTCACGGCGGGTTTCCAGCTCAGCTAAAACTGCGTCGGGGATACCGCCTATTCCCAATTGGAGTGTACTACCATCTTCGATCAAATCGGCAATAAACTTCCCGATTTTTTTCTCAACTTCTGTAGCTGGTTTTTTCTCCAGTTCAGGTAAATCCTCAGAGATCTCCACAATTTTATCCACCCTCGAGACATGAATAAAAGAATCCCCTAACACCCGAGGCATTTTATCATTGACCTGGGCAATGACATACTTGGCTGTTTCCGCAGCTGCTTTGGAGGCCAGCACTTCAACCCCATAACTCATAAAACCATGTTCGTCAGGTGGAGAAAGATGAAGCATGGCCACATCTATGGGCATTTGACCAGAATAAAACAATTCAGGAATCTGATGGAGAAAAATGGGCACATAAGCGGAGCGTCCTTCATTAATGGCTTTGCGGTCCGCCGGACCAACAAATAGCGAGTTATGCCGAAAATGTCCTTCCATCTCAGGAGCAGAAAAAGGATCCTCCCCTATAAGAAGGACATGGGTTAACTCCACATCCTCCAGTTCGTCCTTCCTTTGAGCCAAGGCTTTCATCAAGACATAAGGTGTGGCGGCATTGCCACTGATGTAAACCCGGTGATGGCTCTTGATGAGGGAAACTGCTTCCTCAGCTGAACAAAGCTTCTTCTTATAGTCATCTACCCAACTCATGATTTATCCTCCTTTGGCTGATTTCTCAAGCCTGTTATTTTCTTAAAATTTATTTAAATTTATTTTCCTTCCAGCGACCGAAGATACTTATCAATTTCCCGGGCGGCAATCCGGCCATCACCCATAGCTAAAATCACAGTCGCTCCTCCCCGGATAATATCACCACCGGCGTAAACTCCCTCAATGGAGGTAGCCATAGTTTCCCAATCCACTTCTACATTCCCCCACTTACCTACCTTTAAATTCGGGGTTGTCTGGGGTATCAAGGGATTAGGGCTCTGACCAATGGCCACAACAACCATATCCACTTCCATGATGAATTCTGAGCCAGGAATAGGAACCGGTCGGCGTCGACCTGAAGAGTCGGGTTCTCCCAGCTTCATCTGAATACATTCCATAGCCTTCACTCGATGATGTTCATCACCAATATACCTGATAGGGGCGGTCAAGAAATGAAATTTAATGCCCTCCTCTTCAGCGTGTTTAATTTCTTCTTCTCGAGCCGGCATTTCTTTCCGGGAACGGCGATAAACGATAGTGGCCTCTTCGGCCCCCAATCTCTTGGCTGTCCGGACAGCATCCATAGCTACATTGCCGCCACCTATAACTGCAGCTCTCTTGCCTCGAAAAACCGGTGTATCATATTCGGGAAAAGCATAGGCCCGCATTAAATTGACCCGAGTCAAATATTCATTGGCTGAATACACTCCGATTAGATTTTCGCCAGGGACCCGCATAAAATTAGGCAAACCAGCTCCAGTGCCAATAAAAAAGGCCTCATAACCTTCCTCCCGTAAATCATCAAGAGTGGCGGTCAACCCAACTACAAAGTTCATCTTGAATTCCACACCTAACTTTTTCAAATAATCAACTTCGGCCTCAAGAATACTCTTGGGAAGACGAAACTCAGGTATGCCATAAACCAGCACACCACCGGCAACGTGTAAGGCCTCAAAAACAGTGACTTGATGACCTTTCTTAACCAGCTCTCCGGCGACAGTCAACCCCGCAGGACCAGCTCCGATAACAGCCACCTTATGTCCGGTAGGCGGAGCGGATGGAGGAATATAAACTTCTCCTTGGAGGCGCTCATAATCAGCCACAAATCTTTCTAAATTCCCAATAGCCACAGGAACCCCGGTGGCCTTTTTTAAATTACAAAAAGCTTCACATTGACTTTCCTGAGGACATACTCGGCCACAAATAGCGGGTAAAGAATTGGTTTCTTTGATTTTGCGCACACTCTCAATAAACTTACCTTTTTCAATTAGCTTAATAAAAGTGGGAATATCTATCCTGACAGGACAGCCAAGAACACACTGAGGATTAGCACAATCCAGACATCGGGAGGCTTTCAATTGAGCTGCTTTAGCCCTCAGTCCCAGGTTAACCTCAGAGAAATCTTTGTTCCTCTCTTCTGGATTACGCTCTGGCATTTTCTGCCGGGGAATTTTCATTCTCTCTTTAACTGGAATTGATTTCCTTAAGGCTACCCGCCAATCCTTTAAATACTCCTTCTTGAGTCTTTCTTTAACTTCAGGCGATAATTGTTTTTTCTCCACCATGATTACTCTTTTCTTTCCATATTATTCTTCAAGGAAATGTTTTCTTTTCCCAGTAACAAAGAGATTGAATTTCTTCATCAAAATAAGACTTCCGGCGAGCAAAAAGCTCATCCCAATCCACTAAGTGGCCATCAAAATCAGGGCCATCGACGCAAGCAAACTTAGTTTGACCATCCACTGTCACCCGACATGCACCGCACATGCCGGTACCATCCACCATAATAGGATTTAAACTAACCAAAGTCTTGATTCTGGCAGGCCTGGTGGCCTGAGAACAAGTATACAGTAAATAAGTACAGCCACTCGCATAAACTCTTTTTATGATCGAGCGCTTCTCCCGAATAATCTTTTTTAAGACCCGAGGCACATATCCTTGGCAATCATGTACATAATCTCGCGAAGAGATGAAAATTTGATCGCTTATCTGGGCAAATTTGTCTCTCCAATAGAATAAATAATCAGCTTTAACATCAATCAAAACTAACACCTTATTACCCGCTTCCTTTAAGGCTCGGGCTACAGGATAAATAGCCCCAATTCCGTAACATCCGCCAACACACATCACGGTTCCCCAGCGGCCAATTTCCACCGCTCGCCCTAGAGGGCCGACCACCACTGGCACCTCATCTCCAGCCTGAAGAAGACTTAACTTATGAGTCGA
>QMPV01000103.1 GCA_003648765.1 Candidatus Aminicenantota bacterium | reverse complement strand
TACAGGGTGGGAACCGAGAATTCCTCTTGCCCAGACTTTGAAAGATCTTCTGAATTATTGGCGAAGGAAACTAGGGGTAGAAGTACAGAAATAAGCAGGACGCAGGCAAGTAAAATTAAATATTTAATTCCAATTGTTTTTCATGAGCTAAGCGACGTTCTCTTTCGATTTGTTCAAGAATTTCTGGGGTAACATCGCCGGTAGGATAATGACCGTCAAAGCAGGCTCCACAGTAGTGATTTATTTTAGGATTGAGAGTGTGCACTGCTTTTTTCAGGTTTTCCAAACGCTGGTAAATGACTAAGTCCGCCCCGATTTTTTTAGCCACCTGGGCGGGAGTGGCGTTTTGGGCAATAAATTCGGTTTTAGTCTGCATGTCAATGCCGTAAACACAAGGGAATCTAAGGGGAGGGGAATAGGCTGCGAAATACACTTTTTTAGCTCCGCAGTCCCGCACCATTTGGATAATGGCTCGGGAGGTGTTGCCCCGAACAATACTGTCATCAACCAGGAGTACATTACGGTCTTTTAATTCTGAGGCAATAGGATTTAACTTTTGTCGAACTGAAGTCTTGCGAGAATTGTCAGAGGGCATAATAAATGTCCGGCCGATATAGCGATTTTTAACCAGGGCTTCGCGGTATTTAAGATTTAAACGACGCGCGATTTCAATGGCTGCATCTCTGGCCGAGTCGGGTACCGGGACTACTACATCAATATCTAGGTTGAGTTGCCGGATGTCTTCGGCCAGGAATTTTCCCAATAGAACCCGGCAGCTATAAACATTGACACCGTCAATGAAAGAGTCAGGGCGAGCAAAATAAACCCATTCGAAAAGGCAAGGGTGATGGGGTTTTCGGACAAGTCGTTGCCGATGGAGATGCCGATTTTTATCAATAAAGATAACTTCTCCCGGCTTAACGTCTTCTATATGAGAAAAATTCATTATATTCAGACTGACGGTTTCTGAAGCTATAGCGTAGGCAGGCAAAAAACCCTCATCCCGCCGACCAAAAGCTAAAGGTTTGATACCATAAGGATCCCGGAAAGCCACTAATCCTTCTTCGGCTACATAAGCCACTACCGAATAACTCCCTTTTACTTGCCGGTAGACTCCCTGGACAGCCTTAAAAATATGTTCTGGTTTCAATTTTTTGACCTTTAAATCAGCCAGTTCCTGAGCAAAGAGGTTGAGGATTACTTCCACATCATTAGTCGAGTTGATATGGCGGTGATAACGGTCGAAAAGAATCTTTTTTAATTCGGCGTAATTAATGACGTTGCCGTTATGAGCCATAGCTATTCCAAAAGGCGAATTAACTAAAAAGGGTTGAGCGTCTTCACCGCCTCCTCCCCCAATTGTAGGATAACGGGTATGGCCCAGCCCGACATTGCCCTTTAGCCTTTCTGCATGTTCAGGAGTAAAAATATCACGCACGAGGCCGTTGCCCTTTTTTATATGGAATTGGCCGTCGTAAGTAATTACGCCCGCAGAGTCTTGACCACGGTGTTGAATAGAAAGAAGACCTTGATATAGGTCAAAAAAGACGTCCTGATTACCAATTATCCCAATAACTCCACACATGGTTCCTTTTCATTATAATCATATTCGGGGGAGAAGGGAATATTAATTTTGTCTGAGGAGGACTAATTAGGGGGCGGCTTGCATTTGGAGGTTAAACTTTTAAAAAAGACAGAGACAGTAAATGATCCAATATATTGGGTGAACGAGATAGATAGTCTTTGGGGAATCTTTCTGAAAAGTTTTTTAAATAGTCATCTAGTCTTCAAGAGCTTCAATTATTTCTTGGCAGGTCACAGCTGCAGTGCCAATTTTCCCGACTACAAGTCCAGCTGCTAAATTAGCGATAAAGGCAGCTTCGTGAATAGAAGCTCCGGCCAGAAGGGCGAGAGAGGCCACGGCAATGACTGTATCACCAGCCCCCGTGACGTCATACACTTCCCGGGCCCGGGTAGGAATGTGAATTGGTTTAACTCCTTTTTCAAAGACAGTCATCCCTTTTTCGCCTCTTTTAATAATTAAGTAACGAGTCTTGATCCGGTCTAGAATTTCCTGGCCGGCCGTTTCAATTTGTTGGTCATTTTGACAGGGATGATGAACAATCTTTTCGGCTTCATGGTGGTTGGGGGTTATAAGGGTTACTGGTGAAAAGAGAAAAAAGTTGTCTACCTTAGGATCAACGAAAACTGGTAAGTGTTTTTCCTCACAGAGGGCCAGAACTTTTTTCATTAGCTCTGGGGTCAGGAGTCCTTTATTGTAATCGGAAATTAAAAGTCCCTCAAAGGGTTCCTTTTGGAGAAAATGGAGAATCTTCTCAGCGATTTCAGGAGTAATGGGCTTTTTTTCTTCAAAGTCTACTCGGACAACTTGCTGATGATGAGCAATAATCCGGGTTTTGACTATAGTTGAGCGTTGGGCATCAATGACGATGCCCCGGTAATCAGGAACATTATTGAGGATCCATTCTCCTGCTTGGTCTTGGCCAATAAGACTGACTAATACAGGAGAAGCTCCTAGAGTATGGAGGTTATGAGTGACATTGCCGGCCCCTCCCAGACAAAGGGATTCCCGGGTAACTTCGACGACGGGGACCGGGGCTTCGGGAGAGATACGGGAGACCTTGCCCCAGATATATTTATCCAACATTAAGTCTCCTAAGACAAGAATTTTTCGACCGGCGAATTGGGACACGAGGTTTTTGATTCTCTCTAGTAAGACTTCTTCCATGATTAATTCTCCTTTTCCACCCAGATGGGGTTGGCTAGTATCCAAGGAAAATCGGGGTCAAGGAAGCTATTTTCTTTGAGATAAACTTCGACTCGATAGACTCCGGGGGAATTAATGGGCAAGGTGATGGAAGAAGACTGGCCTTGCCAAAAGAGTTGGCCGTTATGACGAATGACCACCGAAAAAGCAAAATTAAAGGGAGCTTCGACTTGTAATTTGAGGGGTGGACTAACTCGAATTAAACTACCCATAGGAAAAATTTGGGATTTTTTAGTCATCCAGAAACGGAAGCCGTCGGCCTCAGCGGCTGCCTCGACGGCATTATAGAATCTTCCTTCTTTAAGAGCAGCTTTGACTTGAGACCAAGCTTGTTGGAAGTCCGAACTTAAAGGGCGGTGGAGGAGGAGATGGAGGTGAAAGAGTTGAAAGAGGCTTTTATAGAGAAGGTGGGCATCTATAGCGTAATATCCGTAGACCTGGCGGGTGTTATTTAAGGCATCCCATTTACGGAGGTTTCGTGTGGGCGAGGAGAGGATTTTTAATAACGGCAGGCGGCTATTAAAGGCCAGAAGAGGTAAATATGGTAGAAGGGAGAGGATATTTCTTTTGACCATGGTATCAGCATTACAAATTTCCAGGCCTTCGTAAATAAATTTTTCCCCCCAGGACCAGTGAGTTTTGGAGTAGGGATGGGCGACGATGGTCAGCCCCCCTAGAGCCCGGATTTCTCGGGCAGCATCCTCAGCCCGGTGAGAGAAGGATTGAGCGGGCGGAGGGAAAAAAAGTCCGACTAGATGGCCGCGGTTGACCGAAAGTTCTGAACCCGAAAAAATAAAGATTCCTTCTTTTTTCCCCTGAAAGTTTAAAGAGGGGAAGTTAGGCCGACCATGATCTGTCAGGATGATGAAATCTAACCCAACTTGGGAGGCTGTGCGGGAGATAACTTCGGCCGAACCTCGCCCATCGGAAAAGCGACTATGGAGGTGGTAGACACCTTCAGGCTCGAGAGAATCGAGTTTATCCCAACCATAAGGGCGATAGCGGTGAGTAAGATAAGTTAACCAACCACCGTATAAAATGAGCAGGACACCGCCTAGGATAAACCAGTTTTTGCGTTTTTTTTTCATGGTTGAGGTTTTTCCAAATGATAAGGAGTGTTTTTTTGGAGGGATTGATTCAGGGCAAAGGGCCAAGTAATCAGGCAAAGAAAAAGAGTCACGACTTCCGAGTCACCGAAGTTATATTCGAAAAGACCGGCAATGAAAAAAGCCAAAAGGATGCTTATTCCGGCAACAGCCTGAGGAAAAAGCCGACTTGGAGCTCGGTGTTGAAGCAGCTTGAGTAATTCCCAAAAAGCTAGGCCAAGAAAAATCAACCAGGCAGCGAGAGCCGGCAAACCTCTTTCAGCCGCAATCTGAGTTAAGTTGTTATGGAGATGGACATTTTCTCGGGCCTCTTTGGAGAGGCCGTATTTGGGATTTTTAAAAACCACATCCACTGTGTCTGGGCCCGTCCCAAAGAGAGGATATTCTTTGATTATTTGTATTCCGGCTCGGAGATACTCCAGCCTAATTCGATTGGAGTAACTTTTGGTACTGAAAATACTCAAAGCTCTTTTCTTAATGGGTGAGGGACTGATGACAAAAATAAGGACAATTAAAAGAGGCAGGATTAAAAGCAATTGGGGACGGTAATAATAGATCACGATGGCTGCCCCAACCAGAAGACCTAACCAGGCACTTCTGGTCTGGGTTAAAAGAAGAGCAATAGCTGTCAAGCCAAAAGCCACTCCCCAGATAATCCTTTCCTGCGATTGAAGGAAACAAAATAGACTTAGAGCCAGACAGCTGAAGAGAAGCAAGAGGCCGGCTTCCGTCATGTAATGTCCCATGAACCCCCGAATTCTTTCACCAGGAGAAGCTTGGAAGAAGAAATAAAAAAAGGAGTAGAGAAGATTAGCTCCGGCAGAGATTAAAAGCAATCGGTTGGCCCAAATGCTTTTCTCTAAGGAAGAGAGAGCGGCCAGAGTGAGAGGGACGATTAAGTAAAGAAGAAGTTCACGTGAGTCTCGAAAACTGGTAACTGGACTGTGAGAGAAATAAGCAGCTACTAAAGAAAGAGCCATATAGACCAGGAGAGCCCAAAAAAAAGCTGGCCAACGGGGCCAGGTTTTCCGAGATATCCAGAAAATA
Organism: Candidatus Aminicenantota bacterium; assembly: GCA_003648765.1. GTDB lineage: Bacteria > Acidobacteriota > Aminicenantia > Aminicenantales > Aminicenantaceae > JdFR-80. The sequence continues at coordinate 2,838 of QMPV01000103.1, read as the reverse complement.
AGGGCAGCTACTAGACTTAGTCCTAGAAAGATCTGACTGGCTGAGATAGAAATGAAAGAAGTTAACAGATAAAAGCCAAAAGCCCAGAAGATAATTCTCTGCAGCATAATTAACCTTTAGCCTTTATTTTCTTCGGGCGACAGAGGCCTGTCAACTGCCTCTTGGAGTAAATTCTTGACAGCCGCCCACACTTCTTCAGGAGAAATCTGACGGAGACAGGGAAAATCAGAGTAAAGACATTTTCTTTGGCGACAAGGCCGACAATCTAGTTTTCTTTCCAGGATGACCGCTTTACACTGCCAAGGACCAAAGTGGGCCGGTATAGTGGGTCCGAAATAAGCCACTATAGGAAGTCCGGCCGCAGCTGCTATATGCATGGGACCGCTGTCCGGGCCGATAAATAGCTTAGCTTGTTGGAAAAAATAATATAACTCTCGGAGAGAAAATTGATCGACCAAATTGATAAGCGGACAAGGAGAGGGCAGCTTGAGTTGGCGAAAAAGATATTCAGCTAGGTCTAGATCTTCTGGCCCGCCAATTAAACACAGGGGATGTCGCCAACCATCCTCAAGATAAATTTGAAGAAAATGGAGAAGATTGGTTGGGCCCCAATGCCGGAATTTGTTTCCGGCGCCAATATGAAGCACCAAATATTCTGATTTTTGGAGAGAATACCGCCGGAGGAGACGGGTAACTTTTTCCTTTTCTTGGGGTAAGGCTTGAGGGAGAGTGAGAGGTGGTCGAGTAGCTGGGGACAGACCCAGAGTTTTGATCAGATTAAGATGGTTTTCCGCACTATGGAGGGGATAGTCTTGACTACCGCGGGGAATAGTTAGGTCGTAGAATCTATGTTTCCAAGGAAGATGGTAACCGATTTTTAAAGGAGCTGGAGTAGCTAAGGTTAAGAGAAAAGCCCGAGGTCCGCCGTGAAAATCTATTATAATGTGATAGTGTTCTTTTCTTAAGAGACGAATTAAGGACAGAAATTCGCCCCAAGAAGGTTTGGGTGGGATTATAATTGCTTTATCGACAGCTGGGTGGTGTTCAATAAGTTGGGCATAAGGATTTTCGACCACGTAATGAATTTTACTTTCCGGTAGGTAGGTTTTAAGGGCACTGAGAGCCGGTGTTGTCAGAACAATATCCCCTATTCTGCGCAAGCGGAGGCAGAGAATTTTGGGGGAAGTAGTTTCAATCTTTAACTGGTCGATCGGGTTCAATCGTGGCCTCATCAATGAGCATCACCGGAATATCATCTTTAATCGGATAAACCCGGTGACATTTAACGCACTTTAAGCCTTGTTCATCAGCGGTTAATTTGACCTCCGTTTTACATAAAGGACAGGCTAGAATCTCCAATAATTTTTCATTAATGGCCATGGCCACTCCTTGGGTTAAATTTAACTCTTTATCATACCAAAATTACCCCTGAGATTTAAGTTGTTAAAAGGATGTCCTTGATTTTAGAGACTTTTCTTCGTTGACGAGAGTTAAGTAATGGTGTTATTTTAACTGGCGATGAGAACTCAGGTAAGAGAAAGCGTGGAGAAGGACAAGACCAAAGAGCTTCTTTCCCTGCCCAATTCTTGCCAGGGAGAAATAGATTTGAAATACGACCATCCGGCTTTGAGACGATTACTGGCCCAAGGGGATCGACTTCTGGAGCAACCTGGAGTTAAATTGATATTTTCTGGCCGAAATCGGATAGGAGTGATTACTTTCACCCGGGCTGACGGCCAGACAGTGGAATTGGTCATCAAAGAATTCCGAATAGTCGGGATTGATCGCTTTAAGACTATTTTTCGGGCTTCGAAGGCTAAACGCGCCTGGGATGGAGCTCGGCATTTAATAGCTGCGCAAATCCCCACTCCACCCCCCGTGGCTTATCTTGAAGTAAAAAAGGGGTTTGGGGTAGAAAAAGCCTGGTTTATTACGGAGAGGGTGAAGGAAGCTGAGGAAATCAGAGAACTGCTCCGACTGAAGCGAGGTGAGGAGTTAAAAAGTCTTTTGAAAGATCTGGCGGCTTTTCTTCGAGGCCTTCATCGTCAGAGAATACATCACCGTGACCTCTCGGATGGCAATATTTTGGTGGAAGAAAAGAGAGGTGTCAGAGCTTTTTATCTGTTAGATACCAATCGGCTTAGGAAGAAAAGAAAGCTTTCTTCACTAGCAGCTGTTAAAAGTTTGATTAGGGTAGGTGTTCCTCCCAGTTACCAGAGGTATTTCTTAGAATGCTATTTTCATCAGTCTCCCCCACCTTATCTTTGGTGGTGCTGGTATAAAATAGCCAAGGGAACGTTTAACTTTTATCTTCGTTTCAAGAAATTTATAGGTCTGCGGAAGGTAGCCCAACGACTGAGGATTCAATAGCATGGACCAGCGGGTTGATTTTAAATGGAATCCTTTAGCTGATCAGCCTCATAATGTAGCTTCCCGGCGAGAGAGGCTACGCCGCCATTGGCAGAATATTGGCCATTATTTAGCTTTGTTTCCACCTAATTTAAAATGTAGTGGGCCGATAATTAAACGGTATTTTACTTATCGCTCCAGACTCTATCGGCAATCGCTGAAAATGGAAGGCTTATGGGGAGTAGCGGTCAGCCCTTTGGTTAATCCCTTAGAGGAAACCGTGACCGCCTTGAAAGAATTGGGTGTTCGGCGGACATTAGTCCGAATCCCTTCTTGGGAGAGGGAAAAATTACCTCAATATCAGAGCTATATCCGGGGATTAAAGCAGGCAGGACTGGAAGTAATGGTAGCTCTTTTACAGAATCGCTTTGATGTGGTGGAGCCGGCTCGCTGGCGTACTTTTATTCTGGAAATTCGGGAAGCATTGCC
>QMPV01000102.1 GCA_003648765.1 Candidatus Aminicenantota bacterium | reverse complement strand
TTCATAAAAAAAGCTGTTTCCTTTCATAACGTATTGATATACAAAACTTTAAAACAAATAGAAAGAGAAGTCAGCCATGAAAGATTAGACTAATCAAAGGCTAAGATTTTTGGCTGTTCTTGAGTCAATTTTTCTTGTTTTTAAATTTTATGAATAGATCAGGTTTAAAAAAATTTAGATAAGAAAGAGGTAAAAAGAGGTAAAAAAGGATTTTTTCTTGAGTTCTTTTCTTGAAATGATCGCCAGGGGCGAAAGAAAGCTTTTTATAAAACACCATACTTAATTTAATGGGGCGTTTATTTCCCTCTTTTCGTATATAATATGTAAAATTACATTGATTTTTTAGAAGATAAAAGTTATAGTATTAAACTACAGGGCGGAAGCAAATAAAGCCCGTTCCGAATAAGTTCTTTACTTCAGAATATTTTAATTAAGGAGTTAAAGATGGCCAAAAAGTATGTCTACTTCTTTGGAAAAGGAATAGCTGAAGGTAACCGGGATATGCGTGATCTGTTAGGTGGGAAAGGGGCCAATTTGGCTGAAATGGCCAGTATTGGTTTGCCTGTTCCCCCGGGTTTCACCGTCTCGACTGAAGTTTGTAATTTATTTTTGAAGTCGGGTCATAAATTACCCGAAGAGGTTAAGCAGGAAATATTGGCCAATTTACATCGGTTAGAGGAAGTCACGGGTCAAAAGTTTGGTGATGCTTCTAATCCCTTGCTGGTTTCAGTGCGTTCGGGAGCTAAATTTTCCATGCCCGGAATGATGGATACTATTCTTAATCTTGGTTTAAATGATGAAACTGTTGAGGGATTAGCTAAGAAAAGCGGTGATCGGCGCTTCGCTTTGGATTGTTATCGTCGTTTGATTCAAATGTTCGGTGATGTTGTTCTTCAGGTGGAGAAAAAGAAATTTGAAGAATTGTTGAAGGAAGTTAAACAGAAATATAATATCAGCCAAGATTTTGAACTTTCTCCTCAAGCTTTAGAGGAAGTTATTTCTCAATATAAAGATTTAGTCAAAAAAGAAAAGGGCCATGAATTTCCCCAGGATGTTTATGATCAATTATTTATGGCCATTGCCGCTGTCTTTAATAGCTGGAACAATCCTAGAGCTATTACCTATAGACGTTTAAACCATATTCCTGAAGATTTAGGAACAGCCGTTAATGTCCAGCAGATGGTTTTTGGGAATTTTGGTCCTTCCTCAGCTACGGGAGTGGGCTTTACTCGTAATCCAGCCACGGGAGAAAAGGAACTTTTTGGGGAATATTTGGTGAATGCTCAAGGAGAAGATGTGGTGGCTGGGATAAGAACTCCTCTGCCTTTGAAAGAACTAGCTAACCATATGCCTGAGGTGTATCAAGAATTGGTTGAGATAACTACTCGTTTGGAAAAACATTATCGGGATGTTCAGGATTTTGAGTTCACCATTCAAGAAGGGAAACTTTATATGCTCCAGACCCGGAATGGTAAACGAACTGGCATGGCCGCAGTAAAAATCGCCGTAGACATGGTTCATGAGGGGTTGATAACTAAAGAGGATGCTTTACGCCAAGTAGAACCTCAGGCTCTGGACCAGCTTCTCCATCCCATATTTGATTTAGAGGAGAAAAAGCAGCGAGCTGTCTTAGCTCAAGGGCTAGCGGCTTCCCCTGGAGCGGCCACGGGTCAAGTGGTTTTTACGGCAGAAGAAGCTGTGAAATGGCAGGAAAGGGGCAATAAAGTTATCCTGGTCCGTGAAGAAACTTCCCCTGACGATATTCATGGAATGAGTGCTTCTCAAGGAATATTGACTGCTACAGGAGGCATGACTTCTCATGCTGCTGTAGTGGGTCGCCAGATGGGTAAACCAGCGGTTGTTGGTTGTGGAGCCTTGCAGCTCAATGTGGAGAAGAAGACCTTACAAGTAGGTTCAACGGTTATTCGAGAGGGCGATTGGTTATCCATTGATGGAACCACCGGTGAGGTCTTGGTAGGAAAAATTACTACTAAACCTTCAGAAATAATCCAGGTGCTTCGGGGTGAACTGAAACCAGAAGAATCGCCGCTCTATCAGTATTTTTCAGAGCTATTGTCCTGGGCTGATGAAGTCCGCCGATTAGGTGTGCGAGCCAATGCTGATACTCCTGAGGATGCTCGTTTAGCCTTTGCCTTTGGAGCAGAAGGAATTGGTTTAGCTCGGACAGAACATATGTTTTTTGCTCAAGAAAGATTGCCCTATATCAAGCAAATGATTCTAGCTCAGACTGAAGAAGAAAGACGGGCTGCTTTAGCTAAATTACTGCCTTTTCAGAAAAAGGATTTTTATGAGCTGTTTAAAGCTATGGAAGGTCATCCAGTGACTATCCGGACCTTAGATCCTCCTCTTCATGAATTTCTCCCTAAGAAAGAAGATCTTATGGTGGAATTGACTGAATTGAAGTGTCGGGGAGGCGACGAGAAGAAGATAGCCGAGTTGGAAAAGTTACTGGATCGGGTTAAAGCACTTTCGGAATTCAATCCGATGTTAGGTCATCGGGGCTGCCGGCTGGGAATTACTTATCCGGAAATAATTGAAATGCAAGCTCGAGCCATATTTGAGGCGGCTTGTGAATTAGTTAAAGAAGGCCAGCCGGTCTTACCGGAAATTATGGTTCCTTTAGTCGGTTCAGTGCAAGAGTTGGCTCATCAGAAGAAGATTATAGTTTCGGTAGCAGAAGAATTGATTAAAAAGTATGGGGTGGAATTAAAGTACACTGTGGGGACCATGATTGAGATCCCTCGGGCAGCTCTCACGGCTGATGAAGTGGCGCGGGAAGCCGAGTTCTTTAGTTTCGGCACCAATGATTTGACTCAGACAACTTTTGGAATTTCTCGAGATGACGGAGTAGCTTTTATCAATCACTACCTTACCCATGGCATTTGGTCAGATAATCCTTTTGAGACAATTGATGTTCCTGGTGTGGGGAAATTAATGGAATGGGCTGTAGAAAAAGGACGACAAACTAGAACTGATTTGAAAGTTGGTATTTGTGGTGTTCATGGGGGAGATCCCAGGTCCATTTATTTTTGCCATAAAATAGGTTTAAATTATGTCAGCTGTTCCGCGTATCAAGTTCCCATAGCTCGTTTAGCCGCGGCTCGAGTAGCGCTTGAAGAATAACCAGTCCAACTTTTTCCAAATAAAATAAAGGCGAAATTTCCCAAAAAAGTAAGTCAGATCAGTCTCAAAAGAGAAGGTCTGTTTACCTGGCTAAAGAAAAAGATTAATCGAGACTGACCAAAAGGTATTATTTTCCCAGAAAACTTATATTTCTAGAGGCCCCGGCCACCCTAATTTAAAATTGACAGCTTCAGAGCTCGATTGAGTTTAGATGACAAGCCAGGCTGCGAGGCACTCTTTTTGCTGGGGTTAAGAACTTATCTTTATTCAGGTCATATTTCACGGAAAAAGAGATTTGGCCGGGAGAGTTGTTTTGGGGATCAAAGAGAATTAACCCCCTCCATTGGACGGTTAGTTAGGCAGGAGACATTTTTTATCTGGTTGTGAGAGGCTTGTTTTTTTGGTATGAATAAGTTCTAGTTATGAAAATTAGGAACTTGTGGCCTCGACTTAGAGCCAAAACTTCCCGAGGAGGCCCCCGCGGTCCTTTAATTTTTGTTTACAATAACATTTACTGGATGATTCCTCTCCAAAGTCATGTCTTTTCTCCTAAGAAATATCGGCTTCTTTACGAGGAGGTGATTAGATTAGGAATTAAGAAAAATCAATTGATTTTGTCTCGTTTAGCTACTTATGAAGAGTTGTGTTTGGTGCATACAGAAAAGTACCTAAAAAAAATTTTCCAAGGAGATCTCTCTTCGAGTGAAGTTCAACGTCTTGAAATTCCTTTTACCCCTGAAATTAAAGAGTTTTCTTTGTTGACGGTGGGAGGGACTATCCAGGCTGCCGAATGGGCGCTTAAAACAGGCATAGCCGTGCACCTCGGAGGCGGTTTTCATCATGCTTTTCCCGATCATGGAGAAGGTTTTTGTTTACTGAATGATATTGCCGTAGCTGTGGAAAAATTACTTCAGGAAAAGAAAATTTCCAAGGCCATGATTATTGATTTGGATGTTCACCAAGGTAATGGTACAGCTTTTATTTTTGCTCATCGTTCTGAAGTTTTTACTTTTTCTCTCCATCAAATGGATCTTTATCCTGCCCAAAAAGAAAAGTCTACTCTTGATGTAGGTCTCTGGTCAGGCGATGGAGATTTAGTTTATTTGCAAGCTTTAAAAGCCCATTTTCCTCGGATTGTCGATGAGTTTCGGCCGGAAATTTTGTTTTATTTAGCCGGGGCAGACCCTTTTGCTCGGGATCAATTGGGCGGCTTAAAGCTAACTAAAAATGCCCTTCAGGAAAGAGATCGTTTAATTATTTTCGAGACTCGCAAAAGGCAGATTCCATTAGCTATTCTTCTTGGCGGGGGTTATGCTTTTGATGTTAATGATACTGTGGACATACATCTTCAAACGATAAAAATAGCTCGACAGACGACTCGACCCTGGCCCTTATTTCGAAGAAAAAAATCTTATTTTAGTAAAGATCAAAAGAGCTAGCCTCAGTTTAAGGAGAAGGAACAACCATAGAATCAAATTGCTCCCCCTGAATTGAACGACTTAATCGAGAGGAAATATTTAGAAAAATGGTCATGAAGTTATTCATTCAAAAGGGAAGTCTCATTTTTGATCCATTCCAGGTAAGGTTGGAAACCTGCCTCAATAGGGAGGGCAATAATTTCAGGAACTTCATAGGGATGATGTCGGGAAATTAATTCAACGAGTTGATTGAAATTGTCTTTTTTGGTTTTGATCAAGATAACAAGTTCTTTTTCCTTTTGAACCTTTCCTTCCCACCAGAAGAAGGATTCCCCGCCACCGATTATGGTGACACAAGCGGCGGCCCTTTTTTCTAGAAGGAGGTGGGCCAAGCTTTCCCCCGTAGCTTGATCAGGGACTGTAGTTAAAACTAGAGAGAAGGATGTTTTTAAGGGGGATCGATTACTTTGGGTCATTTAGATACCTCCCTTTAATCTTGAAGGAAAATATGGGCAAATACTTTTGCGTCACCGATCATATTATCGATAATACAGTATTCATTAGGCTGATGAGCTGTTTCATCTACTTTTGACCAGCAGGCGGCTTCAAAATTTTTATCGCGGAAAAAGGAAGCAACGGTGCCTCCCCCTATGCCTACGGGCTGGCCTTCGACATGGTAGACGGCTTTGATTGCTTTCTGGAGAGCTTGGACTACTGAGGCTTGTGGAGAAGTGGGTGGAGCTGCGGGGGTTCTTTGTTCTTCTTGGAAGGTTATTTTGACTTGATATTCGGCCTCTATTTCTCTGGCTATATTTTTAATTTCTTCTTCGACTTCGTCAATTGAATATTCTGGCAGAAGACGGCAGTCTAGATAAAAAACATCTTCTCCAGGGATAGTGTTAATATTAGGAACGTTGGACTCTTTCTTTGTAGGTTCGAAAGTAGAGATAGGAGGGTCAAAAAGAGAGTTTTTCAGGGCGAATTTATCATATAAAGAATTTAATTTAATTACCAGGGCTGAACCGGCGCGGAAGGCATTGATCCCTTTTTCTGGAGTAGAAGCGTGCGCCTGTTGGCCGACCACAGTAAATTTTAGCCAGAGAATACTCTTTTCAGCGACCTCAATCATGGTTCCTTCAGGGTTGCCTGCATCGGGAACGATGATCAGATCATTTTTTTTGAAGAAGGAGTTGTTCTGAAGCACGTATTTAATCCCTTTCTCACTCCCGGTTTCTTCGTCAGCCACCATGAGGAGACCTACGTCATAATGGGGAAGTAGCCCTTCCGCCCGAAAAGCTTCTAGGGAAAAAATAGCTGCTACCATGTCTTGTTGGTTGTCTTCTACGCCCCGCCCATAAATCTTACCCTCTTCCACCCAAGCTTTAAAGGGATTTCCTTTCCAAAGAGAAAGCTCTCCCGGTGGGACAACATCCAGGTGAGTCATGATCCAGATGGTTTTGCTGGAATTTTGGCCTTTATAAAGAGCAATAATGTTAGGCCGATAACCTGCCGGAGCATCTAAATCAGGAGCCTTAAGTACTTTGAGGCTGTCATAGCCCTTATCTTGAAGATATTGGAGAAGGAACTCAGCTTTTTGAGCTTCCCCTTCGCCCCCACTTACAGGTGAAATGGCCGGTAGACCACAAAGTTGAATTTGCAGGTCAATCATTTCGTCTCTAAATTCTTCAATTCTTCGAAAGATGTCATCTATTGTCTTCATTTGACCACTCCTTCCTTGAAAATCTTACCTTGCTTGGGGGTTAAAAGCAAGAAGAAGAGAGACTGGAATGAAGATTAGGGCTAGCTGGCTTTGGGAAAGGTTATCAATAAAAACAGCCAGAGAAGATCCACCAACGCCAGGTGAAAGAGGGGATTTTTGTTTTAACTGACCAGGTCTTTTCACCAGAAGAAATGAGGGGTCAGGGTAACTTGACTTTTCTTTATTTAAATCATACATTTACATGAATGCGGATAGGAATTGACCTCCGGCCTTTCCTTAAAGAGGAGACAGGTGTCGGGGTCTACTTAAAGAACCTTTTGAACCGCTTAGCTCAAATTGACCAAGAGAACGAATATTTTCTTTTTTCTTGTTCCTGGAAAGACAGATTCCCTCCGGAGAAAGTCCCTTCTTTTCGCTATAAGGTATTTCGTCATTTTCGGTTGCCGGTAAAATTGATCGATTACTGCTGGTATCGTCAAGGTTGGCTACCGTTGGAAATTTTTTTTGCTCACCGGCTAGATATAGTCCATTCACCCACACCAATAGCTATTCCTACTCGAGGGAAAAAAATTATTACCATTTACGACCTTTTTTTTCTTCGAGAGCCAGGTCAAGCCGATGAGACGGCCCGACGTTTCTTCAGCCGCCGTCTGAGCAGATCAATTAAGGAGGCTGCGGCTATTATTACCATTTCTCGCTCTTCAGCCCAAGAAATTATAGAGCATTTTCCTGGGGTTGGAGAAAAAGTTAGAGTGATTTATCTTGGTGTAGACCCAATAGCCTGGAAATTAACCCCAAGAGAAGAAAAAGAACTTAGAAGTTTCAAAGAAGCTCTGTCTCTCCCCCAGGAATATTTTCTCTTTGTAGGAGCCTTTGAGCCTCGCAAAAATTTACCTCGGTTGATTGAGGCCTTTCACTTGCTTCATCAGCAAGGCCATCCTGAGTATTTAGTTCTGGTGGGCCGAGAAGGCCAGGATTCTCAGAAGATAAGAGACACATTAAGAAAATTGAAACTTGAGAGTCATGTTTTAATCAGGGGATATGCCTCGGCAGAGAAGTTAAAATATTATTATAAAGGGGCCAAGGCCTTGCTCTTTCCTTCGTTGGCTGAAGGGTTTGGATTGCCTGTCTTGGAAGCAATGGCTTCGGGGCTGCCAGTGATTGCTTCTCGAGCTCCGGCTATCCCTGAGGTAGCTGGAGAGGCGGCTCTTTATTTTGAACCCTCTTCAGCTGAAGATATAGCCACTCAAATAAGCCAATTTCTCTGCCAGCCAGGGTTAGTAGAGAAAATGATTGAGGCCGGTTTCCGGCGAATAAAAAACTTTACTTGGGAGAAAACAGCCAGCCAAACCCTGAATCTTTATAGAGAAATAGGGGGATAATCACGGTGGTAATTCCCATTGTCTTTGTTTCTCACACCTGCGAATTAAATGGTGCTGAATTGATGTTATTAGAGTTGGGAGCACAATTAGACAAAGAGAAATTTTTTAAAATCTTAGT
>QMPV01000101.1 GCA_003648765.1 Candidatus Aminicenantota bacterium | reverse complement strand
GATGCAAACAGCTATCGAAAAAAACTACTATAATATTACCCAATACCAAGATATTGAAGATAATGAAAAACTTAGAGTTTTACTCCAAGAGTTTGCTTACTGGTTAATTTATACCTCATGGGATTTGAGGCGGATCTATGGCCCTTTTGAAGCTGAATGGGCTATCATGACCCTCGATGAGTTAAAATCACTACTCCCAGAAGGGTATCAGCTATTTAATACTACCGTGCCTAAGGTGATGGTAGCTCCACCTCGTGAACTTCTCGAGCAATTAAAAAAATTTGAGGCGAAGTAAAGTTTATCTATAATGTTAAACAAGAGCCAAAGAAAGTGCATTGAGAAGAGCCAAGATAAAGGATCGCTTTAACTAATAAAAGTAAGAGTAGAGGAGCTTACTGAGAGATATCTAATTCAAGGAGTGAGAGTAGATTTAATATCACCTGTTTTAGTTTAAAGCTGTAGTTTCATGGCGAGAGTAAGTACTTGGAGGGGGGTGTCTTTATCTTTCACGTTTGAGAGCCAGTAAAAAAATTTTTCCAGATAAAACTCTAGTAACTATCAAAGGAGAAAAGTGGAGACATGACCCCATATTTACAATTTCTAAATGAGTTGCTTGGAGTTAAATAAAATATGAAGTATGAAGACTTAAGCCCGACTCAAAATCTGTAACCTTTCAACCTCTAGATATCCATTGTTACCATGAATCAAGTTTTATGTTGATTATTGTTTGAGATTGAGAAAACTTTATTTTTTCGATGTTGATTAAAGTATCAACTCCATCACGATCGTCAATTTTGTCAATAATCACTATAAATTTTCCTTGAGATTTGATTATATATTCTTCTTTTTTCCCGGAATAAACAGCGGTGTCAATTCCCTCTCGGCCATCGAGGCTATCATTTCCTTTTCCCCCTTGTAACATGTTATTGGCCGCATTCCCAATCAATTTGTTATCGTATTCATTCCCGATCAAATTTGCTTCCTGCTCTCCGGTTAATTTCACATTCCTTAGATAGCGTGATTTATACGTATAAACAAGCTGGGGGTTGAATTGGATTGAAAAAGTTCCTTTAAAATCCTCGGGAAGTTCGGGAGTATAAGTTAAGAAAGGCGGGCAGAACTTTTCGATAAGGGCAAATCCTTGAGGGTCTAACTTTTTTAATTGCCGTCGATTAGAGGCAAAGTAACGACCGAAATGAGAAGTGCCATCGGGAAGATCCTCAGCTTTAATTGGCTCACCTTCGTATTTTTTTGGTTTTACTGCCCAGAGATCATAATAATTATCAAGGAGAACACCAAAGTATTCGTTAGGATGCTCTTGAGGCATGTCCTCGGGCCAGGCGCGCCAACCTTTTTGAGCAGCCAAGTCATTAGCTACTCTCATTTCAGCCATCATTTCTGGGAGAATAAATTTTACGCCATTATCATGAACTAAGTGCCAAATTTCTTCTAATGAAGCATCACGGGTGATATGATTCATATAATCATTTGTTCCTTCAGCGGGGCATTCATTAGCTCGCAGATCTTGCATGTTTAAATCAGTAATTTTTCCCAGAGGGCCAGCCAGTGCTTTTCTTAAATCTTCAACGGTGTTAAATAAAATCATAGTAGCTTTACGGTTAGCCATCATATTAGCTACCTCGGCTTTCCGTGATCCGTAGATAGAACCGGGAACAGGAGTAAGAAGGAATTCGAGAACGTTTCGAACTTTTTTTATTTGATCATCAGTCCATTTGTCTTGAGCTAGAATATGAATGGGCTTTCCGTTGGGAGCGATGACTTTTGTATATTTAACAAAAGTTTTTCTAAAAATTGGATGAACTTTTTCAGGAAGAGAGACAATTCCATTCGGTGAGCTGGAAGTATCAATATCGGGTAAGGTTATTAAGCTGGAATCCGATAAGAAATCTTCCGAAAAAACATCGGATGGAACAGAGGAGGGTCCGGAGCAAATTATCCTTCCTATTAAAACCAAACTAATAAATAAAATGAACCTTTTCATTCATTCTCTCCTGATAAGTTGGGTAATTTGTTTGGCGTTAATATCAAAATTTACTAAATTATTTATTCTTCTGTCCCACCAGGAAAGATAGCTTTTAAAAAAAGGGGAGGAAATTTTTTCCTCCCCTTTCAAGATTGCCTCGTGTTTAGGGTTATCTGAGCTTTAGCTGATAAAAACCGGTTCTACCCACTGGTATTTCTGTCCGAAGGTAGGTTTCATCTTCTTCTAGAATTCTACTCTGAAGCCAGCTCGAAAAGTTCGAGGCCGTCTTATTCCCCAGACATAGCCAAAAGGATATTCTGACCAGGGATCGACACTGGTTTCGACATCGGTAATGGTACTTGCATTCAGAGCATTGAAGATGTCTACTAAAGCGCTTACTCTTACTTGGCCTATGCGGAAGAATTTTTCCAATCTTAAGTCGAGATTAGTTCGAGCAGGATAACGATAACTGCCTAGTGGCTCTGCTAAAATATACATGTTCCCCCCAAACATGGAGCAAGGATCTGGATCGATTTCATCAGGTAACATGATGTTCTTGTTGTAAGTATTACCAGTAATATAGGAGAAAAAGAAGCCCAGAGAGACATCTACATACGGAATGATAAAAGAGCCTGAGGCCTTAAACATGTGGGTTGGGTCGTTGGTTAATCTTCCTTCGGCGTTAATCTGCCAATTCGGGTTACTAAACAAAGTAGATGCCCCCAGGCTGGAAGTCCTGGTTTCTCCAAATTCTCCCCATGAATTATCATTACTTCCCCATGCTTTAGAGTAGACATATGAAAGTTGAAGCTGCCAGCCATGCGAATAGCGTTTGTTAAAGATAAATTCAAGACCTCGATAATTTCTGGTGGGTTCGATACCAACGATGTTGGCAAAAGCAGCGCCGTAGTCTTTGCCTTTTTTGGGATTGGTAATTAGATACTGATTCTCACCAGGATTAAGGTGTTCATAGACAGTGTAAGTCTTGCCGAAGTAAGGGTCCGTCCACTGGATAGGTTGCCACATTCCGGTTAAGTTGACTCGGTCGATAAAATCATGGTTAGTGCGGTAGATAAAGTTTACCCCAAGAGAAGTATCGGTAAAAAGTTCTCTTTCGATTCCAATTACGTATTGCCGCATGAAAGTCATTTTTAGATCGGGGTCAACGGTATATTCATTTTCCCATGGGTCTTCATAGAGAAGAACCCATTGGTCACCAATTGTCCCTGGATCTAAGCCCTCCATTTCCTCGAAAAATGGTCCCCACATGTATTCACGGTAGGTTCCTTGGGGTTCAAGGTGGAGATAGAACATACCGATTAAGCCGTGATAGTATTTTCCATAATGAGCTTTGAGAGCGGTGCTGTTATCTCCAAAAAGGTCAATAGTAATTCCCAAGCGAGGGGCGAGCCCTATTTTTGGCTTAAAGACGGCGCCCATATCAGGTAGATATCCCCGCCAATGGTTTATGCGTAGTCCTGGATTAATGGTAATCCGATCAGAAATGCTCCAGGTGTCTTGCACGAAAGCAGATATTCTTTGACTGGTAGGTTCAGCACTATAGCCGTCATAAGTAATCATTAAATATGGTTCACCACCTATATCATAATAAAGGGCACCGCCGGGATAACCACGATGATTTTTTAGAGGAGAGCGCTCGAATTCGACTCCAAATTTAAAATCGTGAGAACCTTTGATGAAATTCTCTGCGTAATGACTGATGGAAGCATTGAGTTGGTATCTTTGACGGGGAAATTCCCAGAATTCCCAGAAATTTCCGGAAAGCATTTCAGTTTCAAGATCAAAATGAGGTGGATTATCCGATTGAAGCTCCAGTTTTCCTTCCTGGTAATAGCCTCCAAATTTTGCTTCTAAAAAAGTTGTTCCGGAGAAAGTATGAAGAAGGGAGGCGTTGTAAACAATTTGCCATCGCCGGTCAGTGGGCACAGCTTCAGGGGCCGTAAAGGGTCCGGCCTCGATGTTGAAAACTGGGTCTTTAGCCCAACCTACCAGTAGAGTGAAGCGATCAGCAGGAGCAGGCTGCCAGGTAAGTTTGCCCATGGCTCGGTATTCTTTGCCATATTCAGTTTCTCCTTCATAATCTTCGATATGGTCTTGCCAGTAGGTGTAATTAGCGGTTGTAAAGAACCAGAGTTTATCTTTGACTAAAGGGCCTCCCAGATTGAAGCGCAGGTCGTATTCCTCTGAAAATCTTTTGAAGATCAACTCGGGGTCGTCGCTGTTTCGACTATGCCATCCTGGCATTTGGAAAAAACTGGTAAACTGACCGCTAAACTCATTTCCTCCTGATTTAGAGATCACGTGAACAATTGCTCCGCTAAATCCACCGTATTCAGCGGGCGCGCCTAAACCCATTACTTTAATTTCTTCGATCGATTCATAATCAAAATTAACTTCAGCTTCTCCTGCTTCGGGGCTGTTAATTTTGACGCCGTCGATCATGAAATTGTTAGCCAAACTTTCTGAAGAGCCGAAAGTAGATTCGTTGGAAACTCCTGGGGCAAACTTTAATTGACTCCGATAGTTTCGTCCGGAGGGGACCTGCTGGAGATATTCTCGAGGCATTTCCACTGTTGAGGTTTGAGAATCTTTGACATCAATGGTAGGAGCTACTGCCACCACCTCTACTGATTCTTTTAAAGAACCGACTCTAAGAACCAAGTCAATAGTCAGAGTTTCGTCGACACTTAAGCGAATATTTTCGATTCTTTGGGGTATAAATCCCTCCAATTTAGCTTCAATAGAGTAAGTACCTCGGGGAAGAGCTGGAAAACGGTAACGACCTTCTTGATTGGTGATTGTGCTGCGTGGTCCGCCAATTAAATTCGGGGAAGAGATCGTAACTTCAACACCTGGTAAAGGCTCTCCTTCTGGAGTTTTAACTTGACCGGTGAGTGCTCCGGTCTCTTTTGTTTGGGAAAAGGCAAACGAGAATAAAAAACATAGTGACAAGATGAATAAGCAGAGAAATTTGCATTTAGATGACATTTTTCCTCCTTTTAAAAATGGTTATCTTAATTTTTTTGATGGTAAGAACCTGAGGAGTTTTTCTCAAGAATTATTTCTCCTCATTGTTAATTGATTTTTAAGATTTTATTGGAATTAATTATAATTTGTCAAGAATTATTTGAAAGAAAAATAGAATTAGCGATAAATATAATCATAAATCTTTAAAATTTATATCATGACCAAGTTTTGAGTTTACTTTATTTATTGGCTTTGTCCCAAAGTTACAGGAATGGGTTAATTAGATAAGACGAAGGAAAATGTCTCCACTTTTGTTGAGATTTTTAACGCCATTCCTCCACCGATTTTCTCGGCACCTGCGAAACTGCGCCTGATCAATTCAAAACTCTTAGACTTTATTCTCTTTCTAATCCTGGTCTATTCATAAATTAAAAAATTTGAGCCAAGAACAGCCAAAAATCTTAGCCGGTGATTGATCCAATCTTTTTTGGTTGTTCCCTCTCGCTTCTTTTTCTAACGTATTACATATCAATATGTTATGAAGGAAAAGATCTTTTTTATGAATTATCCAGGTAATATGAGTTTCACAATCTAAGCGACTCGTCTTCAATACATTATCGGGCGTCCATCAAGGTCGGGTTCCCTCAAAGGAAGGCTCCGGAAAACTAAATCTTTAATATCGTTCCGGCCTTCTCTTTCGACTTTATTTTGATTTTGCTTCTTGTCACTTTGAGACAAGGCTTATTTCTTAATTATTTAAGGAATAGATAGGCTATTAATAGGCAAAGAAAATAGTTAAGAATTAAGATTTTTTTGAAGCCAGTCTTTAAAAATTGCTAATCCTTCCTTAAGAAGAAGGGGGTTAGCTCCAATTCCAATTCGGATATATCCATCCAGACCAAAACAATCTCCAGGAACAACAAAGACACTTTTTTCTTCGCGAAGTCGATTGGATAACTTAGTTGAATTCATAGAGAAGTGATATTTAAGGAAAGCCATTCCTCCAGCTTTGGGGGGAACTAGAGAAAATAGATGAGAAAAGTTAGACATCCATGAAGTGAGGATTTCTAAATTATTTTTGAGTATCTGACGATTTCTTTCTAAAATAGTTTTTCTTCGGTTTGGTTGAAGAACTAAAGCACCAAGATAATGACTTATTATGCCAGCAGTGATTGAAGTATAATCATGGTAAGCCCAGGCCTTGGAAATAAAATCAGATGGCCCTATCAGCCATCCTAGACGTAGCCCAGGCAGAGCGTAGGCCTTAGATAGTCCAGCTCCGATAATAACTTTGTCATACTTCCCCCAAAAAGTTTCGGTCTCACGTCCTTCTAGTTCCGATCCTCGATAAATTTCATCAACATAAAGATAAGCTCCCACTCGAGAGGCTAAATTAATGATGTTTTCAGCGATTGAGGGATTGAGGATAGAGCCAGTGGGATTGTTAGGATTACACAAAGCAATTAATTTAGTCCGCGGGGAAATTTTCTCTTCGATTTCGGCTAGGCTTGGTTGCCACCCCAATTTTTCATAAAGATAAAAATTCTTTACTTTTGCCCCAAAACATTGGGCTAATCCACCGATTTGGTTATAATTTGGTTGCATATATAAGACTTCATCGTTGGGCTCTAGCAAGAGCCAACTCATGACAAAATTAGCTTCAGCAGTGCCGTTAGTGACCAAAATATTATCAATGTTGCTTCCCGGATAGAGTTGAGTTATGGCCTCTCTTAACTCAATTGATCCATTTGTTTGTCCGTAGCCTAGGCGAAGGGATAAAAGGCTTTCAATTTCTTCTTCAGTTAAAAGTTCTCTAAGAGTAAAAGGGTGCACGCCACTGTCAGTTAGGTTATATTTGACTGTGTTTTCCCAAAGAGATTGGGTCCTTTCAAGAGAAAAAATTTCAATTTTCATCTTATTCCCCTTAAAGAATTAAAAATTAAATATTTTTTTGGAAAAATGATTCTAAAAATTGTTAGAGCCATTCACCTGGTAAAATGATTATATAAATTAAAAGTACAGAAGTCAATAATTGATTAAAATGTTTTGATATTTTTTTTAAATAAGAATAATGTTTAGGAAATATAGTTTTTAAATTAAAAGATTAAATTTTAGAGTTGGTTGTAATTTGTTTTTTTTTTCTTTAAAGTTACCCACATCAAGAGATATTTTAAAAAGGAGTTTGGCAAGTGTTAAGTGAATTAGAAAAAAAAATTTTGAATTCTCTAAACGAGAATGCTCGTAAGAGTTTCCGGCAAGTGGCTAAAGAGGTCGGAACTTCAACCACAGCTGTCTATAATAATGTTAAGAAATTAGAAAAAAAAGGTGTGTTAAGGGGATATTTTCCTGATATTGATGAAGAAAAGGTTGGTTACACTCAATTTGCAATCATTGCTTTAAGAATAGACCAGCGGAAATTAACTGAGGTGGAAAGTAAATTGGTTAAGTATCCGCAAATTAGAGCTATCTACGATATTACAGGAGATTGGGATTGTATTCTTGTGTGTTATTTTAAATCACGAGAAGAGCTGGATAATTTTCTAAAGGAACAATTGGCGATTCCCCATGTCGAGAGAGTAATCACTCATATAGTTTTGAATGTGGTTAAGGACGATAAAAAAACCCATATCAGTTAATAAAATAGCAAGAAACCTCTTACTTAGTTTATCCTCTTTATTTATATCTTTCCCTTCTTTATAAAAAATCTTATCTTTATAAAAAATCTTATCTTTATGAAAAATCTTACGTTCTTATATATATTATGAGTCGATAATATAATTTGTTAAATATAGATGAGATATGATTAACAAATTAAAAT
>QMPV01000100.1 GCA_003648765.1 Candidatus Aminicenantota bacterium | reverse complement strand
CGACGGTAACCCTCTACCGGGGGTGACAGTAACTCTAACCGGGTCCAAAACGGCTCCTCTAACTTCAATCACTTCAGCTGAAGGAAAATTCCGGTTTATCTCTTTGCCACCAGCTAGAGATTATGTCATTAAAGCTGAGCTGGAAGGTTTCAAGACCGTAATTCGGGAGAACATCATTGTGGTGGTGGGTCGCAACGTTGATATTACGTTGACCATGGAGATGGGCGCTCTGGAAGAGGAAGTTACGGTTATTGCGGAGACACCGGTGGTTGATACCAAGAAGACCACGGTGGGAGCTAACGTGACCCGGGAGGTTTTACAGAGCTTGCCCACAGCCCGAGACCCGTGGGTCATTTTGCAGATGGCGCCTGGGGTTATGGTTGACCGGGAGAACGTGGGTGGATCTGAGTCGGGTCAGCAGGCCAGCTTCATGGCTCGCGGTGGTGGTTCTGACCAGTGGGCCATGGACGGTGTCGTCATTACTGACCCTTCGGCCATTTCCTCGCCTTCATACTATGACTTCGACGCCTTTGAAGAGATGAACATTACTACAGGTGGAGCCGACGTTACGGTGCAGACCGGTGGTGTTCAGATCAACCTGGTGACGCGTCGAGGTGGTAATCAGGTGAGTCTGGGCGGTCGAATTTACATGACCGACTCCAAGTTTCAGGCTGAGAACCTAACGGATGAGTTACGGGCTGAAGGTGTTAAGGGCACCAACGTTATCCGTAACATTAAGGACTACGGGTTCAACTTTGGTGGACCCATTTTCAAGGACAAGGCCTGGTACTGGATGTCCTTTGGTGCGCAGGACATTAAGACGACCAACATTTACGGCACTCCGGATGACACGCTGTTGGTCAACTACGCGGCTAAGATCAATGCTCAGATTATTCCTGAGAACCGGTTTGAGGCTTTTGCTCACATCGGGCAGAAGGAGAAGTGGGGCCGGTCATCGAGTTATTCCTTCCCCGGCGGATGGCATCAGACTGGAAAATATCACTTTGGTTCGCCCATTGTGAAGTTCCAGGATGAGCACATGTTCGGGGACAATCTGTTTGTTTCGGTCAAATATTCCTTCTCCGATGCGGGATTCAACATGATTCCGATGGATGATCCGAATATGGAAAAAGTGGTGGCCTATGATGTTACCAAAGGAATTTATTACAACTCTTACTCCTTCTATCGAGCTAGCCGACCGATAACCCAGTTTCACTTCCTGAGCAATTACTTTAACGATAACCTGATGGGGGCTAGCCATGAAATAAAGCTGGGCTTTGAGTATTCTGACCGGACTGGCCAACATCAATCGCGGTATCCAGGCAATATGGAGTATCTCTACAACTACAACACCTTGACCGTGGATATTGACGGAGACAACATTCCTGACCTGGTGCCGGAGATTAAGTATTTCTCCTTCTGGCGTGGGTGGCGGGACAATAACAACGTCAAGGCGATGGCGGCCTATTTCAGCGACACGATCAACATCGGCCGCTTAAACATCATTATTGGTCTGCGCTATGACCGGCAGCAGCCTCAGATTTTGGCTTTCACCAAGGGAGCGGTTAATGACGCTCAGCCTGGTGACAAGAAGGCCTGGGAATCCCTGGCCAAGCCCAATGTCATCACCACACTGGATCGGGTGTTGCCCGGCTTGGAGATTCCCACGGTCAAGCCAGATTACGCCTGGAATGTTTTCTCTCCGCGTATCGGAATCACTTACGATGTTTTTGGCACCGGCAAGACCATTGCCAAGCTGAGTTTTGCTCAGTATGGTGACTACATGGGTACTGGTTGGGCGGATTACTTCCTGCCTTCTTACACGGGTGGCTGGATGGATTTCTGGTGGTTGGATGCGACCAGCCTGGGTGGTAACGGCGACGGTATGCTCGACCTCAATGAGCTCTACTGGACCTACGGTAATGTCTATCAACCGCAGCGGGTCTTTGACGATAATGGCAACTTCCTGCTGGATCCGTGGTTAGCCTATGGCTATATGTGGGGCAGCTATGATATTGATGACCCGCAGAAAACCAAGGCGCCCCGTTATACCGTTGATGAGTCAGCTGGTTCGATGCGGACCACCGAGATTATTTTTGGTTTCGAACATGAGTTGTTGCCTGACTTCGGTGTCGCCCTGGATCTCTTCTATCGGAAATTAGATAAATTCAATTGGGAATTAGCCTATGATCCGGCCACCGGAGATAAAGCGGACAAGGACGAGTACACCCAGGTTGGGACTGTTCCCAGTCAGGTGGGGCCTTATTCCACTGAGGAAGGTGCTGGCCGACCTTACTATCTCCAGAAGGCTGGTGTGCCCTACCGGTACTATCGTTACTTGGAACAGAGACCTGGTTTCTATCGGGATTATAAGGCGGTTGAATTACGCTTCACCAAGCGGCTCTCTCATCGCTGGATGTTCAACGGTTCCATTACCCTTCAGGATCAGCGCCAGCACTATGGCGAAGGCTACCTCAACCCGACCAACCTCTGGGCCATTGATAATAAGATTTATGCGCCCTCCATGGGTGGCGCTTCTGGTAAAATCTCGATGCACGTTTTCTCGCACTGGTTAGTCAAGCTGGCGGGTCTCTATCAGTTGCCGCTCGACTTCAATATCTCCTTCAGCTTCAATGCTCGACAGGGTCACGTGATTCCTTTTACAGTGGGTATTGTTGATTACAACGCGCCTAATCCGCGCAATCGCAGCATCACGGTTTACTGCCAGGAATTCGGCAAATTGCGGCTGCCTAACTTCTGGAATTTGGATATTCGTCTGGAGAAAGTGATTAAGGCTTCTGAAACTGGTCGGATTTACTTAATGGCTGATATCTTCAATGTCTTCAACAAGGCGCACATAAACCGCCGCTATGACAAGCACTTGGGTACCTATTACATGCACAATGGTTACTTTGCTCCCAACGCCACCAACTTCATGGCCAACGAAGTTTTGAATCCTCGGGTAATGAGGTTGGGTATCCGGTTCCAATTCTAAGCTAGAGGTAGTCGGCTAAAGTCGAAGCTCAAGCCCCTTCCGCCAGGCGCGGAAGGGGCTTTTTTTTTACCTGGGTTGATGATAAAATACAAAAGTATAGTTAAAACTGAGCGGGTTTGATTGTAAATAGAGAAAAGGCTAGCTAAATAGTTACAAAAATAATATCCCCGACTCAGAGAGGTGATAAATGGAGGTTTGTCATGAAAAAAAATATGCTTATTTCAGGATTATGTTTCCTTTTAATTGGCTTTATATCTCAAGTGAGCTTTGCCCAGGCCTATAAGGGCAAAGGCAGAGTCGTCGGCTATGTGTTTGATGAGGAAGGTAATCCTCTGGAGGGAGTTACAGTTAAATTGTTTTCTCATCGTGCTCAGGCTGGGTTTGAAGTAAAAACTGATGCCAATGGAAAATGGGTGGCGGCTTGGATTCGTGGGGGTGGTTGGGATATTGATTTTGAGAAAGTTGGTTATGCTCCCAAAAAGATTTCCCTGCAGGTTAAAGAATATGGCCGAAATCCAGAAGTTAAAGTGACGATGAAAAAAATTGCTGGGTTGGTAATTACCGATGAATTGAAGGATTTATTGACTGAAGGTAATCAACTTTATAATGCTGGAAAATACCAAGAGGCAATCGCCATTTATCAGCAAATTTTAGAGCAATTTCCCGATGCTTATATAATTAACAAAAATATTGGCAATGCTTACTTCCAGATGGAAGATTATGATAAGGCGGAAGAATATTACAAGAAAGTTTTAGAAAAAGATCCCAACAATAACGACGCCAAGATGCTAATTGGAAATTGTTATGTTAATCGGGGTGAGAACCGGAAAGCTCTCGAGTGGTATAATCAGATTGCCTTTGACGAGATCGATGATCCTATAGTTCTTTATAATATCGGCACTAACTACTACAACTTAGGCAAATATGAAGAAGCTCTTCGTTACTACAAAAAAGCAGTTGAGATCCAACCAGATTTTTTGGATGGCCTTTATCAGCTGGGATTGGCTTATTTAACTACTCAGAAATATCCCGAATCGATTGCCGCTTTTGAAAAATATTTAAAGTTAGATTCAGAATCTGGTCGGGCAGAACAAGTGAAGAATTTTTTGACTTTTCTCAAGACAAAGATAAAGTAAAATTAAATTAAGATTAAGATTTAATTATTCAATACTATGAAATTAAAAAGAGGGAGGGGTGTATTTGCTGATAGCCGTACAGGTATTATTGTCAAAAGGTTACCCTTAATTGTTGACGGGTTTCTCCTTCTTAGTTTGGTTGTTCTCCACCCCAGAAGTAAAAGAGACATCTCTTTAAAGATGCGTTACTTAGGTGTTTTTTCAAAGTGAAAGACAAAACCATCTGGGAGGCGATCGACTTTGATGATGAGCAGCCTGGATGTTTTTTCTTCTTTTCTTTGTTTGGCCAATTTTTGAGGAAGAAGGCCGAGAAAAGTCTCTTATGGGGTTAACTTTTTTCTTTAGTCAACATACAAAATAGAATAACAAAATAGAATAATAATGAAGACAAAAATTAAAAAAGGGAATTGACATGACGAGGAAAAAAAGATTCATGGCTATTGGCCAGGTATTTTTAATTTTGGGTTGGATAAATCTTAACTTTTTGGGCTGTAGTAAAGTCAACAGAGTGAAGATGGATGTGGAGAGTGAAGAATTTTATCAATATGCCCGTCTCATTATGACCCGGGAGGAAGAGGAGATATTTAAACACCTACCGGACAAAGATTCTCGGCAGGAATTTATTCAAGATTTTTGGGCGAAGAGGGATCCTGATCCTGAAACTGAAGAGAACGAATATAAAGAAGAATTTTACCGTCGGATTCAATATGCCAACGAACGTTTTAACGAAGGAGTCCCGGGGTGGAAGACGGATAGAGGTAGAATATATATATATTTAGGAGCTCCAGATAAAACTGATTTTACTCTGCTCCACGGCTTCCCTGACATTAAGGGACCGGTTATGTGGTGGATATATTATCGTTATGGACTCGGAATTCGTTTCGTGGATAAGGATGGTTTCGGACGCTATACTTTTGATCCCTATACTGGGGTTTATGGTGACCTATTTGGGGCCATTGAGATGGCTAAATTAGGGTTAACTTATCTCGGGGATAATCCCCAGCGGAAGTTTGTTGATTTTTCCCTCAAATTCGATCGTCAGAAAGGAGGGCTGGTTATTGCTATAAATCCTGAGAATGTTAGTTTTCGTCAGACCGAAGAAGGCCGTTTAGAAGCTGAATTTGATTTTACTTTTTATATTTATCCAGAAAAAGAGACGAAAAAGGTAACGAAAACCGAGCACCGACGTTTAGTTTTAAGAGAACGTGAGTTAGAACGAATGAAAGCTATGACTTTTACTTTTGATTTTAATTTGCCCCCAGGAAAATATTATTTTGATGTTGTTGTAATCGGGCAACCTGATGGCTGGAAAACTCGCAAGATATTTGAAATTAAGATAAAATAGAATAACCAAAATAGATATTTGTTGGGCTAAAAGGAGCTATGATGAGCAAAAAAGGTGTTATCGGTTTGAGCTTGATCCTCCTAATCGTTTTAATGCTTGCTGCGAATGATTATGCTTTAACCAAGAAAATCAAAGAAAAAGATTTACCCAAAAAGTATCGTGATTTTTTGGATTTAGTGGCTTACATCATTCTTCCAGAGGAGAAAGAGGTTTTTCTCCAGTTAACCAATGACCGAGATCGAGATTTGTTTATTGAGTCTTTCTGGAAGCAAAGGGATCCTACGCCAGGAACTCCTCAAAATGAATTTAAAGAGGAGCATATTCGTCGATTTAATTATGCCAATAAATTTTTCAGTCGAAATTCTCCCCGTGAAGGCTGGCGGACGGACATGGGACGGTTTTATATCATTCTTGGTCCTCCGACCAGCATCGAACGATTTGAGGGAACTTTAGGCGTTTATCCTACTCAAGTCTGGTATTATTATGGAGATCCGGCTAAAAGATTGCCACCTCATTTTGCTCTGGTTTTTTTCCAGCGAAGAGGAGCGGGTGAATATCGATTGTATGACCCTTTATCCGACGGCCCAGGGGCGTTGCTGGTGGATTCTCAAGGAATATCACCGGAAGATTATGAAGCTTTTTATGAAAAGATCAGAGAATTGGCGCCCACACTGGCTGAAGTATCCTTAACCAGAATTCCAGGTGATTTTCCTTACAATTTCCAGCCATCTCCCCGGAATAATATTTTACTCGCCGATATTTTAAAGTTGCCCAAGAAGAATATTAATCCCAGTTACGCTACCCACTTTCTGGAATACAAAGGCATGGTCAGTACAGAATATATGACTAATTATATAGAGAGCACCGGTACAGTAGCTGTCATTGAGGATCCTTTTATGGGGATGCCCTTTGTTCACTTTTCAATTTCGCCCAAAAAAATTTCTCTCGATTATTTCAAGCCCAAGGATCAATATTTTTGTAACTTCACTTTAAGCGCCAGTTTACGTCAGGGCAAAAAAATCCTTCTTCAGTATCAGAGAAATTTCCCTTTTTATTTCAATCCGGATGAGCTGCCCCGGATAAAAAGCAATGGATTGGCTATCGAAGATTCATTCCCGGCTATAGAGGGGGAGTTTAAATTAATTGTTTTACTCCAGAATTCTATTGGTAAAGAATTTTGTGTTTATGAAGAGAACATCGTTGTTCCGGGTCATTCTTCTTCTCCCCGATTAAGCCGACCTATTTTGGCTTACAAAACCCAATCTTATGGTCAAGAGTTACATATTCCTTTTAAAATATTTCAAGAAAAATATGTGATTGATCCTGCCAATACTTTTTCCTCCCAGGATACTATTCGGGTAGTAAGCCAAGTGAGTGGACTCAGTCAAGATTTGTGGTCTGAAGGAAGAGTTCAAGTTCAAATCAAAGGGATGAAGAGCCATAAAGCAGTCGAAAAAACATACACCATTTTTTTGAAGACCTATCCCTATCGGCAGTCAATTTTTGTTTCAAAATCAATCCTGGCCAATGATTTTGTGCCCGATTATTATGAAATGGTTCTTATTTTGGAGAATGGCCAAGGAAAAGAAGTGGCCAAAACCAAAGCCAATTTTATTATTTCACCCATGAAAGCTGTCTCCCACCCTATCGCCCACTCAAAGGCCTTACCTTTAAAGAATAATTTTCTTTACTTTTTCATGCAGGCCCAGGCTTATGAAAAAATAGGTCAATTAGATAAAGCAGAAGTTGCTTATCAGCGGGGTTATAGACTTAATCCTGAGTATCCTCGTGGAATTGTTCTTTATGGCCATTTCTTAAATAAAGTCAAACGTTTTGATGATTGTCTGAAAATTGTTGAGGGATTAAAAAATAAAGAAAAATTTCAGTTTCAATATCATTTTCTTCGAGGCCAAGCCTTAATGGGTAAAGGCCTTTATGGAGAAGCTATTGTTGAATTAGAAAAGGGAAACAGTATTTACAATAGTGATACCAACTTGCTCA
This sequence comes from Candidatus Aminicenantota bacterium, assembly GCA_003648765.1. Lineage (GTDB taxonomy): Bacteria > Acidobacteriota > Aminicenantia > Aminicenantales > Aminicenantaceae > JdFR-80. The sequence continues at coordinate 458 of QMPV01000100.1, read as the reverse complement.
ATGCCTTAGGCTATTGTTATTTCCAGAGTGGACAATTACAGAAGTCTTTGAATGTTCTTCAAGCTTCTTTAAAGCTTAACCCTCGGCAGAAAAATATTCAGTCTTTAATTACTAAAATTGAAGCTCAGTTAAAAGAAAACTAACCTTTCTTTTTCCCAAACAAACTATTGGAAAGGTAAGATTAGCTTACTTTAAAATTAATTCTTTTTTCTAAAGATTTTTGGGAGACTTTATCCGTGATCTTGATGACGAGGGTATAGTCACCAGGTTCCAGATCTCGCTGTTCTTTTCGTTCGGTTGTCTCTTTTCCTTTGGTAGTTTTTACCAAAACTGTTTTTTTCATAGGCAGCGGTTGACTGACTATAGGGAAATCATAATGAGCCTTGGCGTAGCGGATGACGGGTTTATCTTCTTGAGTAACTTCATATTCAACTTCAATATCAAATTTTCCTTCTTGG
>QMPV01000099.1 GCA_003648765.1 Candidatus Aminicenantota bacterium | reverse complement strand
CAGGCCGAGACTTAAATGGCTGATGACGTTGCCCAGATTTGACTTAAAATTAAGTTGCCCCGTCAGCCCAGGAGTGTGGAAAGTTCGATGGATGATTGACGAAGGCACTGACTCAGTATAATTGGTGCGGCGGTAATAAAGCGAGAAATTGGCCTCAACTGACTCGGTTAAAGTTATGTGGGTATTAAAACCCGAAGTTAAGCGTTTTGTTCGTTGATATTCGTTATAAGTATAAGCATCGGGGTTAGCCCGACGTCTCTGTATTTTGGGGTTATCCATAAACCAGGTTAAATTTAGTCCTTCAGGATTTTGATTAAAAAAATTAGTCCAGCCCAGAACAGCAGTTATTTTTACTCGTGAGTTCGGAGTTAGTTTAAATTTGCTCCAGAAATTATCAGCGCTATAAGCCGAGTGGTCTCGATACCCATCGCCGGTCAGAGTTGACCCACTGAGATGATAATTGAGGGAGCCGAGAGTACCCCCCACATTTCAACCGTGCCTTTTTTCAAACCAAAGGCCCCTCGGATTAAAGTGGCTCGGCCGGAAATGGGTTCTTCTCCACCATCTCGAGTGAAAATATTGATTATTCCCCCTGAGGAGCTGCTGCCAAAAAAGCCGCCGCTGGTCCTCGCAGAACTTCAATGCGGCGCACAGTGCTCCAATCGACATCGTAAAAATCCGAAATATAACCTGAGGGATCACTGAGAGGGATGCCGTCCACCATGGCCTGAATACCTCGGGTAAAACGTTCCGTAAGAATTCCTTCGCCTCTAATCGAGACGTGAACCCGTTCACCGTCAGCTTGATGGTCGACCTTTACCCCGGGAACCATTTTCATAACCTCATCCAGAGCAATCGTTCGAGGCAGATTATTCAGCAGAGGAGATTCAACCACAGTAGTCGCCGCTGGATTTTGTTTGAGAGGAATTTCTACCCGAGGAGCAGTAACCACTATGTTGAATTTATCCACCACAATTTTTTCTTTTTTTTCATTTTTCTCGGGAGTTGAGGCTCTCGTTGAGGGCTCGCTCAGGGAGCTGGCCGATGTTGTTTCCTCAGTGAGATTATGTTCAGCTTTTTCTGGCTTTTTTTCAGCGGAGTAAGCAGTTGAATCATGAGGATTATCGGCTAAGAGTCCGGCGTAGAGAGGCAAGGTGGTGCCCAGCCCGCCCAGAAGGAGTAAGGTCATGACCAGGGAAATAAGGAGAGTCGATTTTAAAGCTTTAATCTGGAGAAAACTTCTAGTTGGCTCGAACATTTTTCCAACTCCTTCCTCACCTGTTGGTATATTATATATCATATAATCATAGACCTAAAATATCTTAAGAAACAAAAGATTTTTTTGCGGGGGATATGGTTTTTTCTTATATTCAGGTTTATTTTATGCTCAGTTAATTTTTATTTTGAAACCAAGGAATCATTATTACTTATCCTTCAAGCTATTTCCTAAGCTGGTCTAATGGTGTTTGTTAATCGAATTAATAAGCAGAGATGATTTCTGAGAAAAAATTGGCTTTATTTCACTTAGACTAAAAAGTTTGCCCTATCTCTGGAATTATTGTTTCACTTTTTTCTTTAAGATTTTTTTCCAGGAGGAGGCAGATTCCTAGGAAAAGTCAGAGTTTTTTTGAGGAGCCACGTGTTAAAATTTCGCCTCATCTTAGCGAAAAACCTTTAGGTTATAGAACATTTTCTGTTAAATATTTGGGAAAAGGAAGGGGGAGGGGGAAAATTTAATCTATTGACCACTCAGGCTCAGATAAGCGAACTGGGTCATCGGCCTCTTGCATTAAAGTTTGGAGTTGTTGGGTGAGCTGGCGAATTAGTTGGTTGGCGGCTGGATTTTCAGCTAAATTGTTCATTTCCCAGGGGTCTTTTTCCAGGTCAAATAATTGGGTGTGTTTTTCACCTCTGACATTATAAAGAATAAGTTTCCAAAGTTTTGTCCGGAGAGCTCGTTGAAAATGTCTGTAGGCAAAATACAGCGCGGGTAGTATTGAAGGTTTGCTTTTGGGAAAATATGAAGTCTGACTGGTAATAAAGATAAATATTTTCAGCTAGAGGCGAGTCTAGCCGGGAGGCTTTGCTCTCTCGAATCTCATTTACTCATAATAAAGAGAAATATTCTCCCCTCGAGAACCAAAGAATCTTGTGGATTCTCAGAGAGATTGGGTCTAAAATAAAACTTAAAGTCAATGTTCAGAAGTACTCTTTATCAAAAATTTATGAATCTTCCTCTCCGGGCTAAATTTCTCCTGAGCTTCTTTTTAGTCATTTTTTTTGGTGGCCTTTTGATTCTAACTATAGGCACTCGCATTGAACATAAAACCATTTTTTCTTTGGCTCAGGCCAAAGTCCGACATGATTTGGCCGCTGCCTGGATGGTCTACAACGAAAGACTTAATGATATCAGGGATATTGTGCTGTTTAATTCTAACCGGGATTCTCTTCAGAAAGCGTTATTAAATAATCAGAGGCAGGTTCTTTTATCATATTTAAATCGTGTCCGAGAGCAGTTTAAATTGGATATTTTGACTCTTACCGATGCCCAAGGGAAGGTTATTTGTCGACCTACTCAACCAGAAAAGAGGGGCGACGATAAATCCTCCGACCCTTTTATCCAGCGTTCTCTTCAAGGCCAGGTTGTGGTGGGGACTGATGTGCTCAGTCGGGAAGATCTTCTCTTAGAGAGCCCTGAATTAGCTCAACAAGCTTTCATTCGGGTGGTGCCTACCCCCAAAGCTGCTCCTCAAACCGAAAAAGTTGAAGAAAGAGGTTTGGTGCTCAAAGCTTCAGCTCCCTTAATCGATAATCGCGGCAAAATCATTGGGGTTCTTTATGGGGCAGTTTTATTAAATAACAATTTCGAGATTGTCGACCGAGTGAAAGAAATAGTTTATAAAGGCGAAAAATATCAGGGGATAGATATTGGCACGGCCACAATTTTTTTATATGACCTTCGCGTCTCGACAAACGTTCTAGAGGCTAACGGGCGGAGAGCCATCGGTACTCGGGTTTCCCGAGAGGTTCGCCAAGCTGTTTTGATTGAAGGACAGTCTTGGGTTGACCGGGCTTTTGTTGTTCGCGATTGGTATATCACCGCATACGACCCTATTCGTAATATTGAAGGCCAGATTATTGGCATTCTTTATGTAGGGATGCTGGAGAGACCATATATTGATCTCCGGAATAAAGTCATGATGACTTTTGCCGGAATGGCTGGTCTTTCCGCCATTATTCTTCTGATTATTCTCTTTTCTATTACTTCTTCCATCATTCATCCGGTTAAGTCTTTGGCTGAAGCCACCAAAAGGATTGCTAACGGTGATTTAAACCACAAAGTGGTTATTCCTTACCGGGATGAAATTGGCGAGCTGGCTCAAAGTTTTAATCAAATGACAGAGAATTTAAAAAAGGCCAATCAAAAACTGTTGCAGTGGGGCAAGACATTGGAGAAAAGAGTCGAGGAGAGGACGCGAGAACTTAAGGAGGCGCAGGATTCTTTGATTCAATCAGCCAAGTTAGCTTCTTTAGGTAAGATGGCGGCGGGCGTAGCTCATGAAATTAATAATCCTTTAACCTCTATTTTACTTAACACTCATCTTTTATTGGAGAGTCTGGAACCGGATGATCCCCGGCGGGAAAGTTTGGAGATGATAGCCGAGGAAACAACTCGCTGTGCCTCAATTGTTAAAGGGCTTTTAGAATTTGCTCGTCAAAGTCCACCTAAGAAGAGGAAGACCGATATTAATTCTCTTCTTTTGAATACCGTCCAACTTTTAGAGAATCAGGCAGCCTTTCAGAATATAGAAATTAAAAAGAATTTAGCTCCAGATCTCCCTCCGCTGGAATTAGACAGCAATAAAGTCAAACAGGTTTTTTGGAACATGATGATTAATGCGGCTGAGGCAATGCCACGGGGAGGAACTTTGGCTATTACCACTCGTCTCTCGACTGATAAAAATGATAAAAAGCATGTCGAGATAATTTTTTCCGATACCGGAATTGGTATACCTAAGGAAAATATTCCTAAATTATTTGACCCATTTTTTACCACTAAAGTTTCTGGAACCGGCCTGGGGTTGGCTGTAAGTTATGGCATCATAAAGCAACATAAAGGAAATATTCAAGTCGAGAGCCAGGTCGGGAGAGGGTCAACTTTTATTATTTCTTTGCCTGTTGAAAAAGAGGACAGGCGACAAGGAGGTTCTCATGAATGAGAAAAAAAGAATCTTGGTGGTCGATGATGAGATTAATGTTTGCAAGAGCATTCGGCAGGCCATTTTAAGAGAAGATTGTGAAGTTGATATGGCTTTGAGTGGCGAGGAAGCCCTGAAAAAGGATGCCCAAAAGGCCTATGACCTGGTCATTACCGACCTGATGATGCCTGGTATCAGTGGGCTTGATCTTCTTCGGGAGCTCAAGGCTCGTCGTCCCGAAGTTGACATTATCATGATTACCGGGTACCCCACCATTCGCACCGCTGTGGAATCAATTAAGCTGGGGGCTTTTGATTATCTCCCCAAGCCCTTCACTCCCGCCCAACTCCGCAATCTTGTTCATCGCGTTCTTAAGAAAAGGCAACAGGTTCAGGACCAGCCAGTTAAACAAAAACCCAAAGACATTCCCCCGGGACTGTTTTACATGATCGGTCATACTTGGTTAAAAGTGGAGTCAGAAACAAAAGGCAGAGTTGGTATAATGGCCGACTTTTTCCAATCTATCGGTCGTCTGGTAAGTCTTGATCTCCCGGAAGTAGGCCAAATTGTTCAGCAAGGAGAACCCTGCGCTATGCTAGTTGACGACATGAATTTTTCCTATCGTATCTGGAGTCCTGCCTCAGGAAGAGTAACTGGAGTCAACATGTCTTTAAAAGAAAACCTTGATGTTCTCCCTAAGGACCCTTATGAAGAAGGTTGGTTATTTACTTTGGAATTGTCTTCTCTGGAAGAAGATCTCGAAGGGTTAGTTCAGTCAAAATAAACCATCTTTTGACCTGATTCATGGCTAATTCAAGATACAATTTTCCTCCTCCTTCCCCTGAGGAGATAGAGAGAGCTCTCGCTTTTTTCCTCCGGGGTTTCGAGCCAAAAGATATGGTCTTCCTAGATAGTAAAGGTCGGTGGCGAAGAGCTCCGCGGAGTTTTCGCGAAAGGGCCGCTAATGAACTCTTCTTTGACCTCTGGAAGGAAGATGGGGCTGAGCTTCTTCTTGACTCCTGCTTTTCAGCTCTTCTCTTTTTAAGTGCCAAAGAAAATTGGAGTTTAAGTAAAAGACTAGCTCTTCTCAGTCTCAAGGAAAATAGAAATTTCTCCTTTCGAGAGGGAGAGGATGTTGATGGTCCTCTAGCCTCGTGGTTTGGGCAAAAGCACAGAGTTCCGGCCTGGCAAGTGGGCTTTTTGATTGTTTTGGAGGCCCTTCTTTGGCTGGTTGAAGTGGAGACATTGCGACTCAATACCAAAGGTTCTTGGCCGTTGTGGAAAAAAGAGGAGAGAGAGTTGCAGAGATATTTCTGGGAGGTTTTGAAGAGAAAAGAACAATATTTTATGGCTTGCACCGGGAACGAAAATTTTAACCTGGCTAAGTTTCTCTCAAGTTTTCACCCGGCCTGCTCCCCGCGTCTCAGCTCAATTATTCATCTTTTAGCCGAAGAAGAAAGATTATTGCGCTTGATTGATAATTATTTAACCCGAGCCCAGCAAGGTGATTCCCCAGAGGATTATTTCAGCCTGATTGCTGAGAGAATTCAGCCCGAGATGGGTATTGTTGACCGGACTTCACCGGCTCTTCTCCGACCTTGCATAATGTTATTGAACAATCCAAGAGTTCCCCTCGACAGCGGGATTCCTTACCAGGCCTCTGTTATTTTGAGTATTCTTCAAGATCCTCGTTCCACAGCCACTCTTCTCCAAAGCTTGAAGAAAATTCCTCTCGAGAAATCAAAAATAAGAGAGAATATCATTTATACTTTAGGCAATTTAAAAGAACCGCAAGCGGTTCCTTTTTGTGTGCATTTACTTCGGCGGAAAAAAGACGTGATTGTTCCTCGAGGAGAAAACACTGGAGGAGCCTGGCTGCGGGAGCAGAAAGAAGAGGCCATTTGGGCTTTGGGGAAAATAGGTCTGCCTTCTTTAGCTGCCTTGCCTGTTCTCTCATCGTATGTTTCCCATCCGGCCTCTTCTTTGAAGGCAGCTTTAGCCTGGACATTGGGCGAGATAGGGCATCAACAAAAGACCGAGGTCGGGGGAGTGAGTGCCGAAATTATTATCAGTCTCCTTCAGCTTCTCCGCCAAAAAGATAAACTTGTCTTTGAAGAGACGGTCACTGCCCTAAAAAAAATAGAGTTACCCGAATTCCTCCATGCTCTTTATTTATTTAATGTGGGGGCCGTCAATCTTTTAGGAATTCCCTCAGCCCAAAGGGGATTATATGAGCTCTCCGAAAGTATCCACGCGCTTCTCCGCCAGCAGAAAAGAGTCATTATGGCGGTCAATGGTGACTCGGGCACAGGTAAAACATATTTCTGCCAGGCTCTTTTGGCGGGATTCGGCGATATCAAGCCCGGCGAAATCCTGTATTTAATGCGAGATAGAAGGCGGGATCAGAAAGTATTCAACCGTTTGCTTGGCCTGCAGTGGCTGAAAAAATACATTGAACCTGTGTACTATGAGGATTATCCGGGCCGAGAAGAGGATGATGACCCTCAAGAGTTTTTCCGCAATTTTCTGGCCGAGCTGGCTGATAAAAAATTAGTAATCTTAGATGGTTGTCGGGACAAGTTTTATTTTCAACGCGTGATAGATCTCCTTTATTTTCACGGTTGTTTAGACATCGTGGTCAATTTTAGAGCTACTCTTTCCACTCGACGGCAGAACCTTGAAACTCGGGAGGTAGCTCTGGAAAGTATCAAGAATCATCTGGATTTTCTTGAGGACCCTGCCCTAGAGGATACTCTCTACTATCAAGAAGGAAAGATCCTTCTCTATGACCTGGATAATTCCATTCATGCCCGGTTAAACCAGGCGGAAATACGGGAGCTTTTTGCTTCGAGGAAGATTGATGCCTGGGAAATATTTATAAAACCGGGTCACTTTGAGAGTCCCTCTCGCTTCATTACGGGGATTAATGCGGAGTGGACCTGGTTGCCGGCGCCGCTGCAGGGCGGAGCTGAAATGGATTGGCCGGATTTTGAGAGAAAACATGTTTCAGCTCAAGAACGAAAGTTTTCCCTTAAAGTAAACACTGACTTTGAGCAGCAACCCTACCTGATTGCTTCACTCAGCCTGGAGCCTCTTCAACCCAGCCGTCTTTCTTATTACGCCTCAGGCCAGATAGCCGGTCAAGGGAAGGAAAGAGGGTTGTTCGTTTGTTCTTTTATCGGGAACCATCTTTTCCTTCTGCCTGAAATTGAAGTGGTTGACTATACCTTGCTGAGGAGGATTTTTTATTTTACTGATTCGAAAGGCCGGCTTTTCGCCTATTCATTTGAGCGAAATGAGCTTACCCGATTTGACCCTGATTTGCCTCCGGTTTCCTGCCTTTCGGCTCTTCCTCCGGATATTTTGATTACTGGTCATAGCGATGGCTCTCTTCGTCTCTGGGAAATGAACCGAAAACAAGTGAAAATCTTCAAGCTCTCAGAATCGCCCTTAACAGTTTCTTTTATTGATTATTTCCAGCGGTTTCTTTTAGCTGATGCCCGAGGAACTTTATATATTATCGATGGTGCAGACAATTTTCGCTGCTTTAAACAGGCTACAGAAGATACTTTTCTTCTGGCAAAAGCTTATGGGCCTGGAAAGGTGCTTCTGTTGAGCCGAAAAGACAGGTATTCTCGCTCCAGTCCTCCTGGTTTTATCTTCAATTTAATGGATTTATCTCGAGAGGAATGCCGGCATTATTTTTTGCCCGCCAGAATGGAACCCCGGCGATTTTCGGTGATAAGAGATGGCCGGGTGTTTCTCAGTGGCCAATTACCCGAAGAAAGTAAATCGAATAATAGCTCTGGTATTTTCT
>QMPV01000098.1 GCA_003648765.1 Candidatus Aminicenantota bacterium | reverse complement strand
GGACTTGCCTTTTCTTTAAAAGTAAAAGGTGAAGGCCTCGTGCGTTAAAAATAGAGGCGAATATAAAGGCTAGAGATTTAACCCAGTGTCCGTCACCAAGCACAATTGGCTATTTATACGGTGTCTTTTTACCCACTTTCTAACACGCCCTTATTTTGGCTGTCACAGGTATAGAGTGTCAGACACCCAAGAATTATGCGACACAGCGTACTTGTAGTTGTCTGACCCCAAAGTGTTGGACACAGTATCTGCCCCTACCTTATTCTCGGCCCCCGGTATTTTTCTTGCTGAAGGGGGAAAGGTGAAGGTTTATCTCCAGTACCACTGGTGAAATAAAAGGAAGATAGCTTATCCCCTCAGCTTGGATGGGAATTGGAACGTATTTTTGGGGTAGGGTGAAGCAAAAAAATATCTCCTTCCCAGGAAAAAAAGATCCCAGCTTGAAAGAGAGATGCAGTGAGGCGATAAAACTTTTAAAATTACCAAAATTAAGATATAAATTCTTATCCACGGAAGAGAAGACAAGTGGAAATTAAATTCTTAGAAAAGAGGTATGATGAAAACAGCCGGTGACCTGCGCCAGGTACTTCAACGTCTGAATGGTCGGGGTTATAAAGGCTATCAAAGTCTAAAAGGGATTTACGATTTGGGGGAGTTTGTGCTTTTTATCGATCATGTTCAAGCTGATCCTTTTGCGCCTCCGAGTCGGATTCGTCTGAGGATTTCTCAAGAGAAAGCGGCTTTTCCCGCAGAGCTTTATCAAGTGCGGCCTAGAGAAATAGGTTTGCGGGACTATTTGGCCAGACAAGTCAGTCAAGCCATTAAAAAGCATAGTCGGGGACGGCGGGGAACCGGCAAGAGTGGCCTGATCTATATTCCTCAGCCCGGCCAAGAAATTCTAGAACGTTCCTCAATCGTAGTCACCCGAAATTATGTTGAGGCCCGGCTGGGTGTGGGCTTGCCTGCCTATGGACGCCGGATTGCTGCTCCTCAGGCAGAGGAAATATTTTTTGGGGAAATTCCCCGTATAGTTGAAGCGGCTTTGCGCTGGAAAAATGTTGACCACCAGGAATGTCGTCGTCACGTGGAGACAGCCGAGGACGCCGATTCTCTCCGGAATCAACTGCAGGAGCGAGGCCTGGTGGCTTTCATCGCCGACGGGGCCCTTCTTCCTCGGGCTTCGGGTATTGACCCTCGGCCTTTATCCCGAGAAAGGGCGGTCCTTTTTGAGTCTCCCCCTTCGCTTCGGGTCACCCTGACTGTACCACACCGAGGGCCAGTGACTGGCATGGGAGTTCCCCAAGGAATAACTTTAATTGTCGGCGGTGGTTATCACGGCAAGAGTACTCTGCTCGATGCCTTGGCCCAAGGAGTTTACAATCACCGGCCTGGAGACGGGCGGGAGTACGTGGTGACTGACGCCCAGGCGGTCAAGATCAGGGCCGAAGATGGTCGGCGCATTGAGCAGGTAGATATTTCCCCATTTATCACTAACTTGCCTTTTGGTGAGGATACTTCAGCTTTTTCTACTGAAGACGCCAGCGGCAGTACTTCTCAAGCGGCCAATATTATCGAGGCGCTGGAAGCTGGCGCCCGGGTTTTGCTGATTGATGAAGATACCTCAGCCACTAATTTTATGATTCGTGACCATCGGATGCAGGAGCTGGTGGCCAAAGATAAGGAACCCATAACTCCTTTTATTGACAAAGTGAGGCTTCTTTTTCAGGACTACGGAGTGTCAACTGTGCTGGTTTTAGGAGGCTCCGGAGATTATTTTGATGTAGCTGATCGGGTGATCTGGATGGTTGAGTATCGCCCTCAGGATGTCACAGAGCGAGCCAGACAAATAGCCGAAAAATATCGGGCTGAAAGGCGGCCCGAGGGGGGAGAATCCTTCGGCCGCTTAACCCCTAGAGTTCCTCTACCGGAAGGAATCGATCCCCGCCGGGGCAAAAAACCAGTCAAAATTAAAGCCGATGGATTAGAGAGTATCCAATTTGGTTATCAGGAAATAGATTTAACGGCGGTCGAACAGGTGGTAGATCGATGTCAGGTTCGAGCTTTGGGTGATGCGGTTTATTACGCCCGCAAATATATGGATGGGCAACGAACCTTACGCCAAGTTATCACTAAAGTTATGACTGATCTTCAAACCCACGGCCTGGATGTTTTGTCGCCTTTTCCTCATGGAGAATATGCGGCTTTCAGGTCTCTGGAGCTAGCAGCCGCCCTAAATAGGTTACGGACTTTCACTTGCCGCCAGCGGAGATAAAAAGAGGCAGGATTGGCTTAAGTATTCAAAATGGCCAGCAATTTTTATTTAGCAGAGATCATTCATGATTCAAAGTCGAGACTAACATTTATATTTGGCCTTCTATTTAACTGATGCCTGTATTTTTTGTTCTGCCTGACCTTGAACTCTTGGCTTATGAGTTTAATGAGGCAAAAGGGGTATTTCTTCGCCGTGAGGTCGGGTTGAACTGACTGCATCTGCTTCTTGACTGTTCATTTTGGACTAGACAACAACAGCGACCTGTTATAACTCGCTTTTCCTAATAATGTCATTTTGCAAATAATTCGGTTTAATCGGGCGGTGAATTCCTGGCCTGTCTCTTTGGAAAATTGATTTTCCCTTATACTTTCGGGAATAAAAATAACCGTAATGCTGTCTAATATAACGCCATGAGAAAATTAGAGATTAGAAAAAAACCGATAAGGAGGTTATTTATGAATAAGAAAATTGGTGTTCTCTTGGTTGTGGCTTTGTTCAGCTTAACCAGTGTTTCTCTTTGGGCTCAACCAAAAATGAGAACCGGGGCGGCTTTTTGGACTCACCCCGGAATGAACTTGGTCAGAGTTTTGCGAGCCAAGCAGAAAGAACTCAATATCACTGATGAACAGCTTAAGAAAATTGATAATTTGGTGGTGACCTATGAGAAGAAGCTCATCGATCTGCGCAGTGAATTGAGCAAACATCGTCTAGAAATGCGCCAATTATTCCAGAATCAAGATGAAGTTGACCTGAATCAGTTGAAAAAAGCTTTAGAAGTTGCCTCTCAGCTGAAGAATGAAATGGTGCTGCAAAGATTCAAGTTGCGTCAGGAAATTAATGCAGTATTGACCAAAGAGCAGCGGACTGCCTTACAAGATATGTTCGTTAAGTTCCGCCAGGAAAGAAGGACTAGATTTTTACAAAATCGTCGGACCAGATGGCCAAGACAGGAGCGGGGAATAAGAAATTTACCTCCCCGTCAAGGGATTAGGCGCTAAGTTTCCGCCCTCAGGCAAGAAAAGACCGCTCCGCTGAAAGAAAACAGCGGAGCGGTCTTTTTTTTATTTCCCAATATTTTCTTAGGGTCGTATTGGCCTAGAGCAGATCTCCACTTGGCCCAGCTCAAGAAAATTAAGAAAATAGGGGCGAGATCTTGGCCTTTCGCCTTTGAAAAGCAAAATTTATTATCCTTCATTAAGCAATCTGATCCAAAAAATCCTGCCGCAAGCCAGTTCTCGGCTAATTAAAAAGGAGAGTGTCAAATAAGATAAGAAAAGATAAAATAAAATGAAATAATAAAAAGGAGGCAATAATTTTAAATTACTACCTTCCTTCTTTTTCTTGGAGAGAGCTTTTCGGAGGAAATCCGGCGTCGGGTTTTGATATTTAATTAGAGTTTATCTTAGAAAGATTATTCGTTCGCTCTTATATTACTTTGCCTTGCCTTTTCTTCTAAGGTGCCAGGTGAAGACCTTGTCCGTTAAAAGTAGATGCCAAAGAAGTAGGAGGATGATAAATATAGGGAGAGGAGAGACAGTGGTGGTAGGCCCGGCCCGGGAAGACCGGCACGATTACCCCCTGGTAATCATTTCGGGGGGGCAGATGGGCCGCCCAAATTTCTTTTCTTCACGGTAAAAAATGAGGAACTCACCCTAAGTAAGGGCCCCCAGGGAATAAAAAAAGTTTATTAGCTGTCTAATTTAAGTAAAATGAAAAGATGATGAATGTTTCTTATATCTAGTTGGTGGAGAATAATGAGTGGCCGGCCGAACAATTGATCTCGAGCAGGAAAAAGAGCTATTGCACCGAGCTCGGGAAGGCGACGAAGAGGCTTTCCGGAAAATAGTCAACCTCCATCAGCGTCAAGTGGCAGCCACGGTGATGGGCATGTTAGGTAATTGTCCCGAGGCTGAAGATGTGGGCCAGGAGGTTTTCATCCAGTTTTTTAGATCGTTGGACCGCTTCCGAGGCGAATCCCGGATAGCCACTTATCTCACCAGAATTGCTTTAAATCTGGCGGTAAATGAGCTGAGGCGCCGCAAAAAGGAGAAACAACTTTTAGCGGCAGGTGCTGAAGGATGGCTGAAAGCTTCCACTGATTCCCGAGAAGAAGCGAACGATGCCCGACGCTTAATAGCCCAGGCCCTGCAGCAACTTGAACCTCGTTTCCGGGAGGTAATTGTGCTGAGGTTTTTAAATGGTTATTCCACCGAGGAAACAGCCCGGATCTTGAAATTGCCTCTGGGAACAGTTCTTTCTCGGTTATCCCGGGCGCAAATGAAGCTCCGGGAGATTTTATTACCATTAATGGGGCAAGAAAAATGATTATTAAGAAAAAATCAATTCGCACTCTTCTTTATCGGTCTTTTGAAGAGAAATTAAAACCAAAAGAAGAAGCCCGACTGAGACGGGCGCTGGCCGATTCACCTGAGTTAAGGGCAGAAAAAGAAGAGATACTCAGGTTGCGCCACTTCCTTGAAGAGCGAGATAAATTTAGTTTCTCTCCTCATTTTGATGAAAAAGTACTCACTAAATGGCGGCAGGAAAAAGAATGCTTGGAGAAGACGCCCTCATTTGAAGAACAGTTATCCTCTATCTTTGTGAAGTTGGCTTATATTGGGACAGCCGTGGCTGTGGTTCTAGTGATTATCAACGTTATTTTGGGAGATGTGCTTTCTTCAGAAGAGATTTTCTTTGCTTCGGACTCCCTTTATGAGACTTTGCTTCATCTGCCTTTCTTTTAAGGAGAAGAGATAATGAAAGTAAAAATAAAAATTACTCTGATCATTCTGGCCACTTTAATTCTGGGCCTATTTCTTGGTGCCGGATTACATCGCCTTTACATTCAGCATCGAATAAAAAAGATCTTCACTCTCCAGCGGCCGCCTATCATGGCCCGGACTCTAGAAAGAGTTATTCGACCTACTCCTGAACAACGGATAGAGATTCGCCGCATCCTCCGGCGGCACACCCAACGACTCCAGGAGATTAGGCGAGAATATGAAGAGAAGTTACGTCAGGAAATGGCGGCTATTCGTCAGGAAATTGACCCAATTTTGACTCCCCAGCAGAAGAAACGTCTGGAAAAAAGATTGCCGGCTCCTTATCGACGTTGGTTGCGTCGTCCACCTTTACATCACCGCCGGCCTCCTTTGTCCCAGAAAAGTAAAGAGGGAAGTAACTTTTTCCGGTAATTAAAATTAAAAAAGAATGAATTTCTTAACTCTCTGTGGCCTGGATTTGAGCCCCATAAATTTTTAATGTTGGTGTAAGAATAAATTTTCTTTGGATAATTTTTCGGGATAAATCTAAATTTGAGCCAAATTTAGTTCTGCCAGGTAGAGATTTTTAGCCAAAGCTCATATTTGGTGTTGATCTTTTAGGGAAGGGCTCGCTTCTTTTGCTTCAGGAGACTGGAAAACTTCCAGAAGAAAATTGAATTCTCTTTCTGTCATTTCCCATAATCAATTCAAAAGGTATTCTTGGTTGTTGGAAAAGAGTGGATGAAGGCTCCTTCTCAAAATCAATTGGTGAGCAGAATTGTCGCTTACCTTGGCTCTCTAACGCCCGGAGAAATAAGCTAATAAAAAATTGATTAGAAAAAAAATTTGTGTTAGATTGTCTTCTAGATATATCATATATTAATCGTGGATGTTCGAGAAAAGGAGTCTTTAATTAGCCAACATCCCGGGATGGATTTGAATTGGTGGCCTTCCTTCACTTTAATGGTCAACCAGAATCAATTTTCCCTTGGCCGAGAGAAAAATTTTCTTATTTCCCTTTTATTGGGGGATAAATATATACTCAGCGAAAGTTTAATTAAGGAGGTCAGATTTGAGAAGATTAAAACGTAACGCTTCCTGGCAAGTCATATTTATTATGATGGGGCTTTTTTCCCTTTCCTTTTTTCTCCTCGCCAAGACGGCTAAAAAGCAGGTACGAATTCAGTCTTCTCCTCCGGAAATGCGGTTGGCTGGATTTGAGCGGCATCTGGAGATGAAGAAAAATTCTCCCTTTAAAGATTTGAAATGGCAGTTTCTCGGTCCCACCAATGTCAGTGGTCGCTGTACAGATGTGGCGGTAGTTACGCCTAAGGGAAAAAATTACACCATCTATGTGGCCACAGCTTCAGGTGGAGTCTGGAAAACCGAGAACGAAGGCACGACCTGGGTGCCCATCTTTGATCAGGAGCTGTCCACTTCCATTGGTGATATCGCCTTGGCTCCTTCAGATCCCAATATTATCTGGGTGGGCACAGGTGAGGCCAATATTTTCCGCAGCTCCCATGCTGGCTGCGGCGTCTATAAGTCAACCGATGGCGGCCGCACCTGGCAGCATATGGGTTTGACCGACACCAATACCATCGCCCGGATTATCATCCATCCTCAGAATCCCGATATAGTCTATGTGGCGGCTTCTGGTCATGAATGGACTCATAATGCTGAACGAGGTGTTTATAAAACCACCGACGGCGGCCAGACTTGGACCAAAATTCTTTATATTAATGAGCAAACCGGCGCGATTGACCTGGTTATGGATCCCACTCAGCCTGAGACCCTTTATGCCGCCACCTGGCAGCGAGTCAGAAAAAAATGGAGTGACCCCCGTAATGAACCCCATTATAAACACAGCGGTGTCTGGAAGACAGTTGATGGCGGAAAAACCTGGAAACCGATCAACAAAGGCTTACCGGCAGCTCCCTATCGCGGACGGATAGGCTTGGATATTTGCCGCTCCCAACCCAATGTTCTTTACGCTTTTATCGACAATTATGAGCTGTTGCGGGAACTTACTGAAGAAGAGAAAGCCGATGTTTATGTGAGGGGACTGGGTAAGCACATTAAAGGAGCCACTGTTTATCGTTCTGATGATGCCGGGGAAACCTGGCGCTTGGTAGCTCCCACAACCAAAGAAATGGAAAAATATCTCGAGAGACATTCCGGCACTTACGGTTGGGTTTTCGGTCAGATACGAGTCGACCCCAACGACCCTGATAAAGTATTTCTCATGGGCGTGGGCATGAGTGTCTCCACTGATGGCGGTAAAACATTTAAACGCGTCCGCAACATGTATCACGGCGACCATCATGGTCTCTGGATTGACCCCGACAACTCCAATTACATTGTTAATGTCAATGACGGCGGCCTGGAAATATCTTATGACGGCGGCCGCACCTGGCGCAATTTCCGCAATAATCTACCTGTCTGCCAGTTTTTCAACATCAATTATGATATGGATACACCTTTTCATGTTTATGGCTCCATGCAGGACCACGGCAGTTTCCGGGCAGTAGTTGACCTTAGCCGGGGGCGCAATGCCATCCCCGTCCAGGAATTTGAACGGGCTCCTGGAGGCGAAGGCTCCCATCACGCCATCGACCCCACCAATCCCAATATCGTCTATTCCTGCGGTTTCTATGGGCAGCTGACCCGCACCGATCTGAGCCAAGAAGGGCCGGACCGCCGCAAATTGATTGTGCCTCGAGTTTATCCCGATGAGCCACCTTTACGAGGACAATGGTTGGCCCACTTTATTATCTCTCCCCATAATCCCAAGATCATCTATCACGGTATGCAGTATCTTTTCCGGTCCCTGGATCGGGGTGACACCTGGGAGAAAATCAGTCCTGACCTGACTTATTTTAAGCCGACCGAACAGGGTAATATTCCTTATCACACCATTACGGCCATTTCGGAATCACCTCTCAAGTACGGGCTTATTTATGTCGGCACTGATTGCGGCCGGGTGAGTGTGACCAAAGACGGCGGCCAAACCTGGAAGGAAATCACCAAGGGCTTGCCCTACCAGAAGTGGGTCTCCCGGATTGTGGCTTCTAAATATGATATCGCCACTGTCTATCTG
>QMPV01000097.1 GCA_003648765.1 Candidatus Aminicenantota bacterium | reverse complement strand
AGGAGAGCCACGCAGACTTCCCAGCGGAACATTTCAGCCCCCAGATATATCAGGTCGGGTAAATAAATCTCCAGGAGAGGGGGGCCGTCTTCAGCCTGAAAACTTAATTTCTCCAGGGAGAAAGCCGGCGATTCATCCTTTAATCCCAGATAGATAAAGGCTCGATCGGCGGAATCCGCGGGTGAAGACAGGCTCGGTTCCCGGGAGACCGGGACCAAGCCCTGACCATCTTTGCCCAGACTTTCAGAGATGAGTTGCTCCAGCCAATCGGGAAAACTCTCTAATTTTCTGGAAGTAAAAAAGGTTAATTTATCCCGGGCCTCCCCCAGCAAAGAGAAAAAAGCCAGATAATTCAAAACATCATCTTCGGCCTTCTTTGACGGTGGAGATGATTCAGAAAAAATTCGGTTCCTCTCCTGTCGGGCCAGTTCAACCAACTCTTCGAGGTTAATGCCCACCAGGGCGGCGGGCAGAAGACCAAAGACGGAAAGAGCTGAAAAGCGACCGCCGACATCCGCCGGCGCGTGAAAAACCGCCCTGAAACCCCTTTCCAGCGCCAATTTTTCAAGAGGAGTAGCCTCATCGGTTATGGCCACAAAATGAGAACCGGGAAAATTCTCCTCCTGGCTTTTAAGCTCCCAGAAATAACGGAAAAGGGCCAGAGTTTCCAGCGTGGTTCCGGACTTACTGGCCACGATAAAAAGAGTTTTCCGGTCCGCACAGTTTTGGCTGATTTCTTTAATAAAAGTGGGGTGAGTTGAATCAACCACCCGCAGGGGCAATGAATCAGGCTGACTCTTCCAGGTGGCGGCCAGAACTTCAGCCGCCAGAGAAGACCCACCCATGCCGAGAAGATACACTGCCTCCACACCGTCCTCGCGAATTTCCGCGGCAAACTCCTTCAAGCGGGGCAGAATAACCCGGGAGCGCTCGGGTAAATCCAACCATCCCAGGCGGTCGGTGATTTCGGGCAGAAGCCGCGAAGACCAGAGGCGGAAATCCCGCTGCTGGAGACGGCGAAGAAGATTTTCCTGCTGAAATCTCTTGACTCTTTCTTCAACTTCAACTTCTAACTTCTTCGGCCTAATTCTTACCTGCCATAAGTTCATCAGAGCTCCTCCCAGGAAATTTCTTTTTTCAGGCGAAATTTAAGACACCCACCCAGATTAACCGGCTTATCTTTAAATCCATAACAGTCCTCGGTAGTCTCAACTCCCGCCATCAATTTTTTCCGATTATAACACAATTCAAGGGGGAAATAATAACTCTCTTTAACCCAAACCATTTCTCCGTTCCAAGATAAATTAAGCTCTTGGGCCTTAAGTATCCCCCCATAATCTTTGGCTAGAGGGAAAGTAATATTTATATCGTTGACATCCAAGATAAAAAGAGGTTTTAATTTGACCATAAGGAAAGGCACCCAGGAGAAGAAATTATGGGCTAGCCGGGTTAAATTGTCTCCCTCTTTCTATTATTTTTTATTAGCCAATTCCCTTAATTCTGCAGAGGGCCGGTTCCAGGAAGGAGTTTTAAGATTAAACTGACTGTGAAATGATAAAAATATCTTGTTATTCAAATGTGAAAGGTGAAAACCTGTGAAGACCTGAACCCGAATTTACAAATGTGTGACCCCGAATTTCTGATTGATTTTGGCAACAAAATAGACCTGAGTATCGTATTATTTACTAGAAATTGCTTTCTCTATTTTCAACACTGCTAAAAAGAGTCAGTGTGGTCGGGCAGACTAAACGAAAGAAACTTACTCCCCACCAAGTTTGGCTCTTCTTTACTAAAGGCACTCTTAAGTCCATTCTCAAGGAAGAGAGGAGGTATGGATGGCACCAAGAATCATCTTGAGGCTTGGTTTTATTCTCATCATCTATATGGCGATGGTCTCACTTCCCTTAAAGTCCCTTGCTCAGACCGCTGAGGAAAGTATTGAAACTTTGAAAAAGACCGCACCCAAGATCTATATCGATTGCTTCTGGTGTGACCAGGATTACATCCGCACAGAAATTACCTTTGTCAACTATGTTCGGGATAGAAAAGAAGCCCAGATTCACATTCTGATTACCACCCGGAGCACCGGTGGCGGAGGTAAGGAGTATACCCTTTTCTTTATGGGGCAAAACGAATTTGAGGGGATTAACGATACTCACAAATTTTTCACCGAACAAAATGCTACGGCCGACGAAATAAGAGCCGCTCTGGTTCAGGCACTTAAAGTCGGACTGATGAGTTATGTGGCCAAAACACCCATCGCCCGGCGGATTAAAATCGATTTTAAGACTCCGCCTCCCCCTCGGGAAGAAAAAGATAAATGGAATTACTGGCTTTTCAATCTCAGTTTGAGTGGGAATTTCAATGGAGAAAAAAGTTACGCTAACCGTTCATTGCGAACTTCTTTCTCGGCCAACCGGGTGACCGAGGAATTAAAAATCCAGCTCTCCCTGTCTCTCGGTCATATTTTCCAGCGTTTCAGCTATGGTTCCCGCGAAATAACCAGCTCTATGGATACTTACAACTTCAATGGCTTGGTGGTTAAAGCCATTAATGACCATTGGTCGATCGGGGGATATTTGCGGGCCACTTCCTCCACCTACGAAAATATCCAATTTGAACTCAGTCCCGCCCCGGCCATTGAATATAACGTCTTTCCTTACTCTCAATCCTCCCGCCGCCAATTGCGTTTTCTCTATCGCTTTGGGTTTAACACAGTAAATTATCGTGAAGAAACCATTTACGAGAAACTTAAAGAAAATCTTTGGCTGGAGTCACTCTCAGTGACTCTTGACTTGAAGGAGAAATGGGGCAGTATCAGCACCACTCTGGCCGGATCCCACTATTTTCACGATTTTAAGAAAAACCGACTGACCTTATTTTCCGTGATTAATCTTCGCCTGGTCAAAGGGCTCGACTTTTTTATCTTCGGTGGCGGCTCACGCATCCATGACCAATTGTCTCTTCCGAAAGGAGGCGCCACCTTTGAAGAAATTTTATTACGCCGCAAACAAATAGAGACCAATTATTCCTACTGGTTCTCGGTGGGTCTGAGTTACACTTTCGGCTCAATTTTTACCAATGTGGTTAACCCCAGGTTTGGCTCTTCCGGTCACGGCGGTCTTTCCATCATTATCGACTAAAGGAGGAAACGGAGATGGCGACTACCAGCCAGTCCAGGATAAACTACTCTTCAAGTAAAGAGAAAACGTTACTTTCCGCCGAGAAAGTTAAAAAAGTATTTTTTTGCCTCTTGTTGCTCTTCTTAGGGCTGCTTTTCGCTCCTTACTCCTCAGCTGGTCAACTTAATCAGAAGCTCAACATTTTTCTTGACTGTCCCGAATGTCCGGCCGAGGTTGTTCAAAAAGAGATACCCTTTTTGACTCTCAGCCCAGCGGCCGAAGAAGCCGAGGTTCTGGTTCGAGTCAGAGCCCGCCAGAAATCGGCAGAGATAATTGAATACACCATTGAATTCATCGGCCAACAAAAATTTCAAGGAGACGATGACCGCCTGCAGTTGGAAATAAAATCGGCTACACCGGAAGAGGCCAGACAAAAACAACTGGCCCACGCCATCAAAATGGGTCTAATGCGTTATTTAGGGAAAACGCCGCTGGCCCGCTATGTGGCTATCCGTCTGGAGGAAGAAGTCAAGCCTACGGCCGTGGAAGACAAGTGGAATTTCTGGGTCTTCAATTTAAGTGTTAACTCCTTCCTCAACGGCGAAAAATCCTACCGAAGCGGCCTCTTTTTCGGGACTTTTTCAGCTAATCGGGTTACCGAAGAGCTGAAAATCAGAGCCTCGCTGGGTGCTGTTTATCAACATAGCCTTTTTAAATTCGGTGGTCAAAAAATCACCAGCACCTCAGAAAGCCAGAGTTTTCAAGGTTTAATTGTCAAAAGTATCAGCGAACATATTTCGGTGGGCGGTTACCTTTCGCTTCTTTCATCTTCTTTCTCCAATATCCAACTCAGCTTCACTCCAGCCCCGGCGGTGGAGCTCAATATTTTCCCTTACTCCGAATCAACCCGTCGCCAACTTCGCCTTCTCTACCGCCTGGGATTCACCCAGGTGGCCTACCGAGAGGAAACAATTTACGGCAAAATCAGAGAAAGCCTCTGGCAGGAATCGCTGACTGCTACCCTGGAATTAAAGAGAAAATGGGGCACTATCAGCACATCTTTGGAAGGGTCCCATTATTTTCACGATTTCCAAAAGAACCGCCTACAATTCTCCAGCGAATTATCCATCCGGATTTTCAAAGGACTCAGCTTTAATATTTCCGGTTCCTATTCCCGTATTCGGGACCAACTCTCTCTGCCCCGGGGAGGAGCATCGCTAGAGGAAATTCTGCTGCGGCGCAAAGAACTGGAAACCACCTATAACTATTACTTATCTGTGGGAATCAGCTATACTTTCGGCTCGACGAAAAGCCAGGTGGTCAATCCCCGCTTCGGCACCGGTGGTGGTGGAGTCGGCATCATAATTACCATGTAATTATTTATGTTATCAGCCGCAAAAGAACGAACGGCAACCTGAAAGAGATCTGGGTTTGAATTGAAGTGTGAGGCAACCCGAGGTTGCCGGGGATAACTTTGAAAGCTTTTAGCTGGAGGCAGTGAGTCTCTTTCCTCATCTGGAAAGAGACCCACTACCTCTTTATGCAAAGTGATAACCAGGCCTTACTTATCCTTAGTCGAAAAGGCCCCCCAATTCCTTTTCTCAAGTTAATTATCTCTGGCCAGTCCCCTGAAGGTCACTCAGACCCCGGGGAGAAATATCCTTCTAACCAATCTCTATCCAGAGGAAAATTTAATAGGTATCCCGGAGAGATTTCACCTGGAGGGAGGCTTTAAATTCGCTCAAAGAAAGGGCTTGGGCGGGCAAAAAGTATATCAGCCGCTTTTCGCCGGGGAGAAGGTCAAAAAAATTATCAGAAAAACCACCCTCAATCCCGGGAACCTGGAGAAAAACATATTTCGCCAGTTTATCGGTGGTCAACTCCAGTTGAAAAAGGCCTTTTTCTCTCCGCTGAATAGTTATATCAATTCTGGGTCGAGGCAGATCCACCCGCTTGAGAGGTGAAAAATGGTAGAGCTGACGGCTGATTTCACCCGGGCGGAAAAGTCCTGGAAAAAGAGAGTTATCAGGGGCAATTTCAGCGGTTTCCGGGCGGCGGTCGGTACCCGGCCGGAGGAGGTGACCCACCAGATAAACTTCGCTCGGCTGACGGCCTTCAAGCAGGTCGGCCAAAGAGCCACGCCATAATTCCACACTTTTATCCGCGGGAATTTTAACCGGCCGGCTTGTTTGCCAGAGCATTTCCCCTTGATAAGAGAGAAGCCGCAGCTCCAGTTTTCCGGAAAAAGGGCGTCGCTGGTCTGAAATCCCGTAAGCCACCAGGTTATTCCCTCTTTTGATTAAAGCCAGCAGGAGAGGGGCGTAGAAGCGACGGGCGAAATAATGGAGGGCCTTCCAGCGGCCGTAATAATCCAGGCCCGACCAGGAAACCACCGGCCAGCAGTCATCTAACTGCCAGTACAGGGCGCCCATGATGCGGGGACGCTGACTGCGGAAGTGCTCGACCGCCATCTTCATGCCTTCGGCCTGGAGAACCTGCGACAGCCAGACGAGGTCACTGAATTTAGAAGGCAGGCGAAAATGGTCCAGCAGATAACTCACGATTAACTTATTTCCGATGGGATGTTTCTGATGCTGTTCCATGACCGGTGAGGCAATATTCCAGTCTTCAGGTCGGGTGAAAGATTCAATTGTGGGCCAGCAGGGGAAAGACTGGAAACCGAATTCACTGAAGAAACGATGGGTCAATTTCTGGTAGTTGGTAAAAGGCTCCCGGCCGTGCCAGATGCCCCAATAGTGCATATCTCCGGAGTCGGGGGAGCGAGGTTGACCCACTTTTTCTGAATGGGGTGAACTCGGCCAGTAGGTTCTCTCAGGGTCAAGTTTTTCTATAACACCAGGGATCAGTTGATGGAAAAGTTTTTCGTAATCAGCCCAGACCGAGGCCGGAAGACTTTTCTGCCAGCCCCAATGGAACCAGCCTTCCTCACATTCATTATTGCCGCACCAGAGAGCCAGACAGGGGTGGTAACGCAGGCGCCTGACCTGGTCTTCAACTTCCTGGCGGACATTGTCTAAAAATGCATCGTCTCCCGGATAAAGAGCGCAGGCGAATATAAAATCCTGCCAGACAAGCAAACCCAGCTCATCACATAAATCGTAGAAAACATCGGCCTCATAAATACCGCCGCCCCAGACCCGGATCATGTTCATGTTGGCGGCAGCGCAGGCTGTCAACAACCGGCGGTATTTTTGGGGTGTAACCCGGGCGGGAAAAGAATCGGAGGGAATCCAGTTGCCACCTTTGGCGAAAAGAGCCCGGCCATTGACTTCAAAATAAAAGCTTCGGCCCCACCGGTCAGGCTGACGGACAAGGCGGAGGGTGCGCAGGCCTATCCGGCGGGCGAGGCGATGAAGACATTTCTCCCCCTTGTAGAGGGCCAATTCCAGACGATAAAGATAAGGCTCCCCCAAACCATTGGGCCACCAGAGCCGCGGTTCCCTGACCTCAAGGGGAATGCGCAGGCAATTGAGCCCGGTCTGGATATTCACCGGAATCGCCTTCCTGATAACGGTCTCCCCTCTTAAGGTGAGCTCTAGCCGACCCGGAAAAGGCTGTTGAGCCCTCACTTCTACCTCAACTTCAAGCCGGGCTTTCTTGGGAGTGAGCGATTTGAGACGATAATTAAAACTTTCCAGCCGGCCGGCCCGCCAAATTTCCAGGTAAACCGGCCGCCAGATTCCTGAGGTAACCAGCCGTGGCCCCCAATCCCAGCCGAAATGGTAGGGAGCCTTCCGTATGTGGGGCGCGTTACCGGGAAGACGATAATCCTTGGGGGCGGCCAGCTCCTGTTCTTTTTTAACGGGTGAGAAAAAGACGATTCGCAGCTCGTTCGCCCCCTGGCGGAGGAGAGGAGAAACATCGAACCGATAAAGGCGGAACATATTGGCCGTCTGGCCCAGTTTGATGCCGTTGAAAAAAACAGTGGCCAATGTATCCAGTCCCTCAAAGACTAATTCCACTTTATTTTCAGGAGAAGGGAGAGAAGCAAGGTGAAATTCCCGCCGGTACTCCCAATCCTTCTCCTCCACCCATTGAACTCTGAGCTCGTTGTCCCGGTAAAAAGGGTCGGGAATCAAGCCCTGCCTTTGCAAATCCAGATGAACACAACCCGGCACCCGCGCCGGCCACCACTTCTGCTGGCCGACCTGGCGAAACTCCCATTCTCCCGCCAAATCAAGGCGGTAGAGAGGCTTTTCCGGGGAGGGGTCTAATGTTTTAGTTCCGGAAAGATCGGGATGCTGGGCAGAGTTCGGTGGAGGGAGCGAAATGGGCTTAAAAGAAGAAGGCCTGGTGGAGGTTGAATTGGTGGTGGTTGAGGCGGTGGCAGCAGCGGCAGAAGCAGGAGCGATGTGGGAAGTAATGGGGAAGATGATTGGGGTGGTAGAAGGTATCTGACCTAAAGGGAGAGGGGAAAGCCAGCTCGGGGTATTCGTAAGAGGTCTAAAGGGCTGGCCTGCTCCTCCCGGAAAAATCAGTAAGACAAATAAGATAAATCCACTAAAAATAAAAAAGGCTCTTTTTCGGGAAATAATCATTTCTTGACCCCTTTAAAATATTTAGTTTGCATTCCCAGGAGAATAAAACATTTTGTTTTCCCTCTTTTTTTCTACCACCTTACCTGCCCTAAGGCTTACTTTCCCGGCTAAGTTCCCCTTTTATTTTTATCTACTTCTCTCTCCCGCTTCAACCAAAAAATAGGTGATGGGAAGAAGAAGAAATTTGCTTAAACGCGATTTTTGGGGCCAAATATCGTCTCCAAGGGTAATTTCCAAGGCTATACTGGTGGTTATTCTGTTGATAATAAATAAATTGCTGCGGCCCGACCCCAATCTTCAATCTTCCAATTATTATTGGTGTCAGACACCGTGTTATTAGGTCTCAGACACCCGTTAATAATTAGGTAGTGTCGCATAATATCTAGGTGTCTGACACCCTGAATATAGGTGTCTGACACCCTGTAATAAAGAAATCTTAACAAGAATTTCTGACTCCAATCTTCAATCATGAAAATTATTCCTCTCCAAAAAGCCCACTTTTATTGGACCATAAGCGGTACATTTTTACGCTACCCTTAACAAAAGGTATT
>QMPV01000096.1 GCA_003648765.1 Candidatus Aminicenantota bacterium | reverse complement strand
AGAGAGAAAAGAAGGTTAGTTAGATAAAAGATACGGGTATCGTTATTATTTGTGAGAAATTTTATAAGTTGGCGAATTGGCCTGAAGCTTTTAGGTAGCGACTGTATCTTTTCTGTTATTGTTTTGAGCGATGATGAAAAGTTGTTTTCTTTCCAGAATTGTTGAAGTTGGAGTAAATCAATACTGCTCCATTGTTGTTTTATAGTTTCAGATTGATTTTCATCCACGCGACAAGCAAATTCAGGATTATCAAGATGGCCATGATGATACCGAATAATGGTGAATGAAATTGCTGGTAAGATGTTTTTCCACTTAAATTCATTGGAAAACGAGGCCAACCAGGATTCTACTTCCCAATAAGTAATTAAGGCTGAAAGCAGAGCGTGATTAGTTAAGTCAGACTTGAGTTTTTTCTCTGAATTAAGGTAATTCTGAAAAAATGGTGTAATTTTCCCGAGGTCGTGGAGAAGAGTAATTCTTTTCAAAAGGCCAGTCCAAACACTTTGGGGTAAAATGGAGATTAATGACTCTGGTAATTCATCAAAGAAAGAAAAGGCTATTTGTTTTACTGCTTGAGCATGGTTAATCCATTTAATTCCCGGATGAGAATACCATTCAGTCATGGAAAAAGCAGATTTTTGGGCCATTCTCAAGTTCCCAGAATTCTTTGCACTTGAGCTTTAGAGAATAGGTGTTCATTTCGTATAAGACAGCTGTGTATTTAGTGACCATTCTTTCTTTATTCATAGAGACAGGGATGCGATCTCGTTGATAAACTTTACCTGGCTCAATTTTAAGGAAATTTTCTTCCTCAGATTCCACTACATCAAGGGGGACAATGCTCTCAATTTCAACATAATCCTGAGAGATTCTTCTTTGAGCATGAAAAGTTCTATAGTAGCTAAAATTGGCTAAAAACTCCGAAATTCCCAGATAAGGGGTGTAGACACTTTGGTGGGAAATTAATTTCTTTTCCAGTTGATCAAGGAGTTGTTCTTTTTCAGCCAATTCAGAGACTACGCAGATTCGGAAAGCAGGTTCCTTTAATACTTCAATTATAGTTTGATACCTTCCTTTTTCTGAAGGAATACGGGCAAGATATTTTGCCTTTTTGGTCTCGATCCAATTTATGCCCATCCGGTAGGTTTTAATCGGCTTGATAATTTGTACAGCGATGGATACTCCCTTTAATTCATCCAGATAAAAAGAAGGAGCATCTGGTTTATTAGACAGACCGAGGATAGCTCCTATAATACCCTTTACAGCCGTTATGGGAGGAACATGAAAGGTTAAGGGGGAGGCAGTAGTATAGAACTTTTTGAAATGTCCCCAATCTCCCCACAAATCAAAGCAAACTGTTTTCATTTGGTGACCTTTCTCTTGAATTAAAAGTTTAGTTCTTCAATTAATTTAACCTGGGTTGTTGTTTTTAACTCCTCTTCATTTAAATCTGGAATAGAATTAAGGCGTTCATCTTTAGCCCATCTAATTTTTTTGATTCGCTCTGCATTTTCATTTAATAGATTGAGTAGTGAAGAGAGATTTATTTTGACTTCAGAAATATCTCTAATAGCTTCAGGTTCAACATTTGTTTCTAGTTTTATATATTTATCCAAATCTCCCAAATGGAAATTATTTTCTTGATATTCAATATCTAAAAGCAGTCGGGGCATTTGGCCTACTTTACTTCTGGAAATAAGGTTTTTGGTGCCATTCCACATGGCCTCTAATAATAATTCCAGATCGTCTTCTGTCATTTGAGTAATTTGAGCCAGATATTCATTAGCAATGCCGTAGAATGCAATAAGAGAGTAAGGGAGGATGTAAACTTCTGTGAAAGTTCCTTGGCCTTTAGCTTCTTTTGAAGGCATAACAGTAGTCCCCTTTACATATTGGAGTTTGACTGGGTGGAGTGAGCGTCCGAATTTAAACTGGATTGGTCCAGTAAAAGTTATAGTTTTGTTTTTAATGGCAGCTGTGGCTCCGAAAAGGCGAATATCGATGCACTTTTTTAGAAGGTCTTCTGCATAAGTAATATTTAAATCGTTTAACCTATCCTCTTTTGTTTTTAAAGTTCCATCTTCTTTTCTAACTTCTTTAACAAACACTTCTAATCCTTTATAATCAGATAAATAATCTCTAATACTTCTTTTTAAACGTACGTCAGTGACAATATTTATTCCTGTTTCTTCGTCAATCCTTGGTTTGTTCTCATCAATAGGATCACCATTTGGATTGGTGTCTCGGGCATCATAGAGGAATAAAAGTTCATGACGATTTTTCAATAAGTTGCTCATTTTTCCTCCTTTTATTCAGATTTTTTCTGAAGAGGCTTTGAAGATAAATTCCCCTTCTTTGTTTTTGGAATCAGCCAGATTCATTCCCAATAAGAAATAGAAATTTAGTTCATCGTCCTTCAATTGCCAATCTGAACCTGCTTGGACAAAATATTCGGCAATTATCTGTTCCAGTTGCTTGTAATAATTGGCGTCATATTCTTCGAGTTTATTCTGAGCTTCAGGAAAGATTTTTA
Source organism: Candidatus Aminicenantota bacterium (assembly GCA_003648765.1). Taxonomy (GTDB): domain Bacteria; phylum Acidobacteriota; class Aminicenantia; order Aminicenantales; family Aminicenantaceae; genus JdFR-80. The sequence continues at coordinate 5,781 of QMPV01000096.1, read as the reverse complement.
TGAGATCAGCTTTCTTCATTTTTAAGCCTTTCAATCTTTTTCTAAAGGGTTCAGACCCTTGCCGTTGGGATTGAATGTTTAATAAAAATTGGACTAATACGCCGGTTAAGAAAGTAGCCCGTTTTTCCGGTGAATTAAAAGTTTGGGAAAAAGAATTGAAAAAATTTTCTGCTCTTATTCTAACTTCATTTTGAATTAAATTTTCGCTTGTAATCATTTTTCCTCCTTCATAATTGTCTAAAATATTTAAACGTTGTAAGAACATAAGGATTTGCCAGGCATGGAGTATAGAGGGTTTAATAAAGTAATTATTAGCAAAGGCTTGTCTCAGCTTTCGCATTATGTTAGAAAGCAGAAAGTAATAATCAATCTTCCTTCGTTTAAATATTTTCTCAACTAAATTTAAAAAGGATTTAATACTTTCAGTGAATTCTTTTAGGCGACGAAAGGTAAATTCTACATTTTTTAGTTCTTGTTTTTCCTTATAAGCATGTTTGAATATCCAGGGGGTCTCAACTTCCTGTTTTACAGTAAATAGTTGCCTGATTGAGGAAGGCAGGACATCCTGGAGGTATAAAAGAATTGAGAATTGTTGCTTGTTTAATCTGAAAAATAGGAGATTAAAATTAATCAAGTCATTTTGTTCAGAAGCTATATCCAGAATATAATCTTCATTATCAGCTAAGTGTTTTAAATCTCTTAACTTAACTTCTCTCTTCTTATTAAATTCTATAATATCCAGAGCTTCTTCTAGATTATCGGTTTTACTTAAAACAGATTTAGGAATCAGATAGTAAGGAATTCCGGCAAATCGAAAAGAAAGATTTTCTTCGATATGTTTCTTGCCTTCTTCGATTAAAAGGCTACAGTTTGAACATACTGGATAATTTTTCCAGCCTTGATCTTTCCGGAATCCAGAAGCTATGAATCCTGGTTTGTCCAGGCTATAAAAAGTCCAAGGTTTTTCGTCTCCCATGACAAAGCCTTTTTTGCCGCAAATGCTGCAGTAGCCATCACGATGGGAAATATTTGATTTTTTTTCATAATAAGCTTTTAAGAAGTAATCTTTAAATTCATCAATTTGTCCTAGATAAAGGTTGTCAATTTTCGGGGTCAAAATAATTGATTCAAGTCCTTGAGATCGTTCTTTTTCTTCAAGTTTAGCTTTTATTTGTTCCTCATATTTTGAAAGAGCTTGGCTTAGGATGCCTACTAATCCAGCTTCTTGGGTATTGTTTTTTGCCCAAGATTTTATTCGATTATCAAACGTGGTTCTTATTCCTTTGCCTCCAGATAGACAAACAGGAGTATAATTAGCCCCAGCAGATCCTCTTTTTTTGTAGAGATAGATCAAATATTTTTCTCTATCAGCTGGGGTAATACTTATTCCTGTAAAAACTAAGTTGTTATCTTTTGTTTCAAAACAAATTTCAACTAACTGTTGGTAATTTTCATTAACTGGATTTTCAATCAGAATGGGAAGCGGGTCGTCAATTGTAAGTCCTTTTTTATTTAAAGAAACTATTCCGATTTCTTTTAATCCTTCAAGCATAGGATATCCCCTTTATATATAGAATTTTTGAATGAGGCTATACTTCGTTCTGATTTTATTTTGATGAGCACAAAATTTATTACATTTAGAACTTTTATCTGCCAATCTTGGTTGATTTTGGCCTTTTTTAATACCCACATCATTTTCTGGCTATTATTGTGAACTATTGGTTACAGAATTTATTTTCTCATATTTTTCAATCATTCCAAAACCTTGGCTGTTTTTTGCACCTAATCCTGTGTCAAAAGCAGTCAAAAGAAATTCCTGGGGGGCATCTAGTTCGTATATGCCTGACCAAGCTTTAATTACTGTTCCTTTAAAATTGATTATGTGTTCGTTTCTTTTGGAGACTCTTATAGGCTTAAAGGAGAATTTAATATTTTCATCTGTCTCAATAAGAGTGGAGGTAGAATTAATTAGGGCAACTTTTTTTATAAGATTATTCTTAATAATGGAGGAAAATTCATTTTCAAAGGGGGAATAATAATATGTTTTTTTCCTCCCATTGCTAGAAAGAAGTGTACTATACACTGTAATAGGAGATAGGGTTTTAATAAAAATCGGGCCTTTTATTTTTTTGAGAGTACAAACTTCGACACCAAAAGGATGGAAAAAATTCTTTCCCAATTTTATTTTTTCCTTTTTGACGAAATTTGTAGCAAACGACTCCAATATATTTATGTGTGGGGAAGCAATCCAAATAGATATTGGGCCGACAAAGAGAATTTCATTCTTTTTTACTTTAAATTTTCCAAGGATCCGTGAAAAAGTAAATAATTTAAAATGACGTTTGCCTAATATTTCTCCTTTGTCATGAAGGGATTTAGAAATTGAAGGCGAGAGATTTCTATAAATAAATGCTTGGAGCGTTGAATTATAATGGATAGGTAAAGTGGCCCTACCTTTTAGTGGCTCAAGAGTTATTCGGATCCTGATGGTCCCCCCTTATTTCTATTAAGTGTAATTATTCTCCATAATCATTTTCGTAAAAAAGAAAATTATTTTATGGAACATTAATCGAGTTGTCAAGAGCGAGAATTTAAATATATTTGTCTACTTATAATATATTTAATTCAATTTTTTACATTTCCCTAATAATGCGACCTTACTTAATTATTCATATAGATAGAAAATTATTTTTGAACACCCCCAAATTTTGAAGCAAAGTGTCTAACATAGCCTTATTAGATATATTAGATATATTAGATATAATAATAAAAAAATTGGAGAGAGGCGAATTTTTTTAGCAAAATATCTAATAAATAATCCCTCTGATACCTATCTCAACTCTGTGAACTGTAATCCTCAATCTCTTTGCCTCTTTAATTTCTCCCCGCATCCCTGCCTTGATAACATTGTCTACGATCCATAGCTCATTCTTCAACTAATCGGAAGATGAACCAAAAAAATAAAAAAAGAAAAATATGAGAACAATTCAACATGTTTATAGCTCAATATAGGAGAACTGAGAAACACAAGAATGGATTACCAAAATAAGAGCCTATAAATTAGTTAAAAACGTTTATTGATTGACTTGTAGGATTGAGATGGTGGGCAGAAACAGGATAAGTTTTCTTTTATAGATAATAATAAATGTATGGGTTATTTTCAGTTTTGAGCGAATTTACAGTCCGATTTGCAATTATTTTGCTAACATTTTTGTCGCAATTCTGACAAATTTGTCGCTTCCGCTCACCACCCGCCTTCATCCAACTCCCGCCATATCAACGACTTAGCCTCCTGGCACGGTTCTTGCTCTTTATATGCGTGTCCGGCGGTCAGTCCAGAAAGCGCCGGCAAAAATTTTAAGGAGGTTCAAGATGAACTCAAAGAAACTATTGGTTTTACTGGGAGTGGCTCTTCTGGTAGGAGCCGGCTTAATTCTGGCTGCTCCTCAGAATCAGTCGCAGTCAAACAGTCAGCTTAAGGCCAATCAAGCCACCACTCAAAATACCGTGCGCACCTGGCAGCAGTGGCGTTCGCAGATGATGTATCGGGATATGAATGGTGACGGTATTAACGACTATTACCGGGACCATGACGGTGATGGTATACCTAATTGCCAGGATCCTGATTGGCAACGGCCTCAAGACGGGACCGGTTACCAGAATTGGATGGGTCAGCATCATCAGTATAAAAACAACAATAATCAAGGTAATAATCAGCAATTGCGATTTCGCCACGGTCAAGGCAGTAATGCTCCACAGATGGGCAATAAAGCCACTTTCCGGAACTTCAGTTCTCTGAGTGAGGCCAGACGGGCCTTCACTCCGCGAGCTTTTACCAATCATTCTTTCCGGCAAGGAACCGGGGGACCCGGCAGTCCTCTTTGTGATGGAACGGGGCCGAAAGGATTTTCTCGCCGCGGTCGGCGATAAAAGTTAATTATCACAGTTATTCATCCCCCCTTCTCCTCCCTGGCGGAAGGGGGGCTCTTTTTTTCAGGAGTAGAAAGATGCCAAAAACGCACCACACTTTGAAGAAGAGCGATTTTCAGAGGCGAATTCAGGGTAAAGTAGCCAAAGGGACCAGATTATCCTCAATCCCTAAATTTTACCTCTGGCTGAAGTTGTTCTATTATAAAAATTTAGAGAAGTTGCCTGACGATGGCAGAAAAGGAAGACGGCTCATGATTATTAACCTCATAGTTTTAAAAACCAGGTTGATTACCCAGGGCTGGCTGAAATCAGCTTGGGTGGCCCTGGCCCATATTTCACTTGGAAAGTCAATAAGATTTATCGCTTCCAGAAGGGCAAATTTTTGGACACTGCCCCAGATGGCTCCTCAACTCCTTCACAGGAATAGCTTCCTTTTATCTCGGGTTTCCCGCGGGAAAAAGCATAAAATCACCCTCTCGTCTCTTTCTCAGAGAATGGTCACGCAGGATAACCCTTCATCTGCAATTTCAAAGCTAAATGGACTGGTTGCAGGAAGCGGACCGAATCCGAGAGGTAGATTCGCCTGGTTAGTTTTAAAGTTCAGATTGTTCCTTACTTTAAAAACCAAGCCACTCAATTGGCTGGCCTTCAGCTCCAAGCGCTTCTTCGCCTTATTCCTGCCCTTTCTCCTCCTGGCCTTCCTAACCTTCGCCTCCACCCCGCTCCCGGCTGAGACGGTTTCCTTTTCTTTTTTCCAGGGCACGACCAGTAATCTCTATCAGAATTATCTGGGTGTCTCGGATATGATCTCCCGACTGGGCCTGGAAGCTGACAAGAATATCGGCTCCTTCTCCCTCTTTACGCGGGGCGATCTGAGTTATGTTCTTGAGAACAGCGATTTGACCTATTATACCCATTTAGTGGGCGCTGATTATTTATGGCCGGTGGGAGAAAAGTCGGCTCTTTATCTGGGTCTTATCGGACGAGGCGCCTTTTACCGCCGGAGTTATTCTGATTTTAATTATCTCGCCCTTCAGGGTCGGGTGAGTTTTAAAAGCTATCTCAATCCTTCCTCCATCCTCCAGATCGATTCGCTGGCTGAGGTAAGAGATTATGCCGGTTCCATCTATGACTATTTTAATTCCTCTGTGGAGATTACGCTGGATAAATACTGGCCCTCCCGGACAACCCTGAAGACCGGTCTTTTCTGGGGATGGAAGACCTACCGCCATCCTTTTCTTCCGGCTGCCGGAGAAGATTACACCAGCTCTTCTTATTCTTCTTTAATGGGCGGCCTGGCCGGCGGTTCACCCTGGAGCTACTCTTCAGGCATGGGTTATCATCATGGGGCCCACGGCGGCTATACCGGGATGACCGACTATGCACAGCCGGGTGGAGAGGGGGCCGACCAATCTATCCAGGTGGCGGCGCTGTCCTTGCTGCTGGCCCAGGGACTGGGAGAGAGAGTGGGGCTGAGAGTGACCGCCACCCAGCAATGGAACATCGCCGGAGAAAATCCTTTTCGGACACTGGATGAGTATTACCTGGTGGAAAATCCCACCTATGACCGTTTCGCCTGGTCGGGCAGAATCATCTCCGGCCTGCTGACCGTGGTGGCTCCCTGGAATATCGAGGGGAAAATAGGGTATACTGTTTCCTGGAAGAATTTTCCTGGCATTGAAAGTTATGATTTAGAAGGGAACCCTTTGGGGGTGGAACGGGAGTATAAACGCTATGAAGTGGAAGCTCGTCTGGAAAAGAATTTCCGGCGGGTGTCTCTCTATCTCGCCTTTTTGCTGGTTAACAATCACTCCAATGACCCATACTTCGACTGGCAGGGATATTTTATTT
>QMPV01000095.1 GCA_003648765.1 Candidatus Aminicenantota bacterium | reverse complement strand
AATTTATGGACTGACAGGAACAGAAATATTAATATTCCCGATCAATAATGGCCCTAAAAATATTTTAGACAATAAAAATTTTGCTTATTCAAGAAGGTGGTAAGTGAGTATTTTAGTGGGAACATCGGGCTGGAGTTATACAGGCTGGAAAGGTCGTTTTTATCCGCCGGAGCTACCCTCCCGGAACTGGCTGCCCTACTACGCCCAGCATTTCACCACGGTGGAAATCAATATGACTTTTTACCGCTTTCCCCAGCCGGCCACGCTCCGCGGCTGGTTGGCCAAAACTCCCCCGGATTTTAAATTCACCCTGAAAGCCAATCGCCGTATTACTCATCTCAAAAAACTGAAGGACGTGGGCCATGACGTCCGCTATTTCTACATTTTAGCGGCCAACCTCAAAGAAAAACTGGGCTGTATCCTCTTTCAGCTGCCACCCTCGTTGACCATCGATCTGGAGCTTCTGGATAGTTTCCTGGAAACACTTTCACCCCAATTTAAAAACGTCATTGAATTCCGCCATGACAGCTGGTATACGCCTGAGGTTTACCAGCGACTACAAATCCATCAGGTAGCCTTCTGCAATGTCTCCTCAAAAAAAGTGCCCCCCACCTCTCTGGCCACCGCCAAAACGGCCTATTTCCGTTTCCACGGCCTGACCGGTGGTTATCGCTACAGCTATAGCCAGGAAGAACTCCAACAATGGGCTGAGGAAATCAAAAAAATCCAGGCGGAAGAGACCTACGTTTATTTCAATAACGACTATAAAGCCTTTGCCGTTTACAACGCCCAGACCATTAAAAAATTACTTTTGGATAATAAATCCAGCCCTTCTTAATTGCCCATATATCGCAATCAATCCTTTAACAAAATATAAATTAATCAAGGGGCTGCACTATAATTACCAGGACGGCAAAAAATCGATATCTTTACCTGCTCACTGAAATCGGCTTGATGATTAAACGGTGAAGACGTATCCAAGTTGCCTGCCAAAATAACCTCTACTTTCGGAATACTCATTATAAGACCTGTCCCTTATAAGGCAATAATATAAGAAACACATCTTATATAAAAATCGCTTTAATCTGTTACCTTCTGTTTTAGGGCTTATCAATTATTAGAACATTCTATTTTTAAAATACGCCTTTTTAATTCATAATGACCATTGTCACTCCTCACTTCTTGCCGATAATTAAACCTGAATCTTCGCTCTCTGAATAGTCTGAATAGAAAAATTGCCTTTATTCTTAACCCCTCACTTCCGGACCAGTTTAATATAACCAAGTTTCTCGAGCACCTTCATGTAATTCTCTACATCTTGAAGACCTACCGGCTCATATTCGGCTGAGACAGCGTTACGAATCTCGAGGATACTGCGCTGACCATCAATGAAATTACGCACCTCAAACTCAGTCCGGCCTAAATTATATTTGGGCAGATCTTTCATCTCGCCGCGCAACCGACGAAATTCCCAGGAGTTGAAGAAACCCTTCATTTTCTCCGTCCTCACCGGCACCAGCCGGGCTAACCGCTTTTCCTCCGGGGTTAAACCCAAGCGACGCGCCTTAAGTCCGGCTGTCTGGCATTTAAAGCGGTAGAGCTTCTCCAGACCGGCCTTAAGTAATCTTTCTGTCTGGTCTAACTCCTTCAGCCGAGTTTGTAGGAGCTGCTTCAATTCAGAAGACTGTTTAATAAAGAACTCAATTGATTTAAGAGCCGTCCGTTCTCTTTTGGCCGCCTGGTCGAGTAAGTTAAAAGCCCGTTTATAGGCCTTATGAAGCCCTTCTCCACTGGCTTCCTGAAGAAAACCTTCGGCCTTTCTCTTATCTGCGGCCAATCTCTTTAAACCCCGGCTGCCTACCTCCAGAATCATCTTTTCCACCTCCGCCTCACCAGCGTTGGCCAGGAAAACGGCTGAGGCCACGGAAATCACCACCACTCGCTTCAACTGAGTAGAGTCTGATTTGTCCGGAGTATCACCGCTGGTGTGGTACCACATATCCGGCCAAGCGATTAACATTACGGCCGGAACTTTTACCCCGCCGTCCAGAAAAACAATATGGTCACTGGAACCAAAAAATTTATCGATTCGGTAATAAAATGGATCCCGGGAACCTGTGGGTGAAATAATCGGCAAAAGCATCCGCCGATATTCAATCGTCTGGCAATTGGTCTGACCGACCCATTCAATAAAGGCCGCCAGAACGTCATTTAAATAACTCGGCAGTGACCAGGGTGTCTGCTTCAGGAGAAAGAAAGAATTATTTTTTATTAAAGCTTCCCCAACCATATCCTCATTGATATTGGCGAAGAAACGCCGGACCACCTCAGGGTGTTCCTTAACAAAAGCAGCCGTGCCGGAAATTTCCGGAATAAAAAGAAAACGCACCGAGCGGCGTAAAGGAGGAATAACCCCATCCGCTATAAGCTTCTTCAATACGCGGGCCGTCTCCAGAATGGCTACACAGCCGCTGGCGTCATCGTTAGCCCCTTGCTTAGCGAAGCCTTCAAAAAGATGGGCAGTGAAAACCAGCTCCTCATCGGGAAACTCAGTTCCTTTGATGAGAGCTGAGACCAGCTGGTTTTTATACGGCACCATCTGCGTTTGACACACTGCCCGGAGAACTATCTTCCCGCCTCGCTCCAGCCGATCCCGCAATTCCTGCCCTAGGCGGGTGGAAATCATAAAGGCAAAGGTGGCCTTTTCTTTTTCCGTCGGCCGAATCGAACTCCAACCAACTTGATCGGGGTCAAACTCGGGATGACTCGAGGCATAGGCCACCAGACCAAGAGCCCCGTATTTTTCCACGGCCAAGCGCCGGGCTCCTTCAGGGTAACCATTGACCAGCACGATTTTCCCACTGACGTCTTTGTTCTCGTAATACTTCTCTTTATTCCCGGGTCCAACATAAACCAATTCAGCCGTGACATCAGTGGAAGAACTCCCTGAACACAAGGAAGCGGCGATTTCTTTAAGGTCAGCCAGTTTCATCTTTTCTGGTTTAACCATCCACAATTCGGCCGACTCGGCATCCCAGGTCTTATCTGAGCGGCTAAAAAGCGAAGAAGAAAACTCAACCACTTTAACCTCGTCCACTCCATATTCTTTCAGTTTGTTAACAATGATTTCGGTTTCAAAATACTGCTGCTGATATTCGGCCGCCGGCCGATTACGGTTGACGCCAGTGAGAAATATTTCGTTTTGTAAGGCCAGGTCACCCGAAGCCTCATTGACAATGGCCCGCATTAAATCCAGAGGAAGGAGGGTGGATGGAATATTATTCTTATCCTGGCCAGCCAAATTAACTACCAGGAAAATTATTAAACTAAGCAAAACAATTCTCCGACCTTTCATATTGAACCTCCTTATAATTCTTTTATTTTAATTGGCTGGAAGGCGATGTAAAGAAAAAAATATGGACCCTATTTTCGGGTTAATCTCTACTTTAATCGGGAAGTTATCGCGGTCCCCTAGTGCTTCTCTTTAATTATTTAATTTATCAATATTTCGCACTGGCTATTCACAAAAATAATAGGCACTAATCTCTGAAGTTAGTTATTGAGAAGAACTTTTTTTGATAGTTTCAAGAAATTACAAAATCTTTATTCCAAAGGCAAAAAAGATACCCATTGAAGAGGAAATATCTCTCCCCGCCAACATTAATTAATATCATAATTCGGCGGTTTGGCTGGAGTCCTGAAATCAGGATAGAATTTCCCTTTTCACATGAATTTATCTTAGGATAAAACTTATATTTCTTATTATTCTTCAATCGGCGAAATAGCCAGCTCTATGCGTAATCCTGTAATTTCTCCCTTTAACCTTGACTTCTATCTTCCTGAACTTCTCATCAGCTTTGTAATTCTTCGGCGTGTAATAAAGCAGATAATTGAAACGGAAAGGAACAATAAAAATCTTTACTTAAAGTTATTTTTTTCAGTAGAATTAGACAAGTAACGAGCGCTTTCTCCGACAAAAAGGGTAAGGGAGGGCAAGTGAATCAAGTATTGGAATTTTTAACCTTGAGCCACTTGGCTCTATTTATGGCTTTTATCTGCTCAGTCTGGGCTATCCGAACTCTTTTCACCCGAGAAGGAAAATCCCTGTTCACACCACTTTTCTTCGTGCTCATTTTTGTCGCCGGTTCCATTGTTCTAGATATGCATAATATCAGTCAATATAATCTCCTAAATTTAAAACAAAAACTCTTTCCTGAAAAGCCGTTATTGCTTAATTACGAAATTCAGGAATGGAAAAGCGATTTCACCAGGTACCGTAGTTATACTTTTTCCCACCCTCGCCCCAAGATTACTTTAAAACCAACAGATGGAGGAAAATACTTTATTCTTGAAGATATCGACCAATTAAACGCCATCTTGCGGGCTTTAAAATTACCAGAAGTCACTCATGGGACACCAGAGCTGGCTACTATTACAGGCTCTACCCTCGATGTCACTAAATTCCAGTGGAAAGATTACCCTCTGGGTACTCTAACAGTTATCCGCGACCTCTGTCGGGACCGGCAGGCATTGACTTCATATCATTGCCTCAGTCGGATAATCATCGCTTACTGAAAGAAAATAATTGTTCACCAAAAACTAAAGGAGAAGACTAATGAAAAAACAAAAACTCCTCTGGCTTTTATGCCCCCTCGTCTTTATTCTTCTATTTTTTATTTTTATTCGACCTTCTTCTACTCATCAATCAACCTGGGCGGATTTCGAAGAAGACTGGGCTAATTGCACCTCCATAGTTGTCACTAAAACAGCTTCTCAAGACGGTTCCCTGATGACTACTCATTCCTGCGACGGTGGTTATGAATTTAGGTTGAAAGTAGTGCCCGCTCGAACGGCTAAACCCGGGGAAATGCGACCGATTATGAAAGGCGGCGGCCATGGGGCGGAGCGCCCTCAGGCGGTCCAGGTAGGAGAAATTCCTGAGGTATCCCAGACTTACGCCCGGTTTGATATCGCTTATTCCTTCATGAATGAAAAGCAGCTGGCCATCGGAGAGACCACTTTCGGCGGCCGGCGCGAGCTCTATAACCCTCAGGGTAAATTTGACATCATGGAACTGCAGCGGATCGTGCTGGAACGTTGCACCACCGCCCGGGAAGCCATTGAATTAATCGGTCAGCTGGTGGAAAAATACGGCTACGGTGATATGGGCGAATGCCTGACCTTTATTGACAAAAAAGAAGCCTGGGTCTTTGAAATCATGGGCTCCGGCCCTCTGGAGACGGGGGCCATCTGGGCGGCCCGGCGCGTGCCAGAAGGAGAAGTTTTTGTCAGTGCCAACCGCAGCCGCATTGGCGAGCTTCACCTCGACGACCCTAATAACTATCTGGCCTCTAAAAATGTTTTCTCCTATGCCCAGAAAAAAGGCTGGTGGTCGCCTGACTCCGGTGAGCCTTTCCGCTTCAATAAAATTTATGCTCCCAGTGAATCCATCGGCTCCCGTCGCCGGGAATGGCGGGTGCTGAGCACCTTAGCTCCCAGCCTGAAGCTTGACCCCTGGCAAGTGGATTATCCCTTCTCGGTTAAACCTGATAAAAAAGTCAGCCTCCAGGACCTTATGGCTCTTCATCGGGATTATTACCAGGGAACTGAATTCGACTTAAGCCAAGGTCTGGCAGCCGGACCTTTCAATAACCCCAACCGTTTCTCCACTCGAGTGCGTCCCCCCAAAGGACATATTGGCTGGGAAAGGCCCATCTCTATCTTCCGCTGCAGCTACTGTATGATTGCCCAGACGAGGGATTGGCTGCCGGATTGGATCGGTGGTCTGGTCTGGTTCGCTGAGGACGACCCTAAGACCAGCTGTTTTGTTCCCTTCTACTGCGGAATAACCAAGGTGCCGGAAGCTTACCAAATCGGCCGGCGCGACAAATTTGACCGCCGCTCCGCCTGGTGGGCTTTTGACTTTGTCTCCAATTGGGCCAATTTACGCTTTGCTGATATGGTTAAAGATATACGCCAGGCTGCTTCTGATTTTGAAACAACTTTTTTCAATCTTCAGCCGGTAGTCGAAAAAAGAGCTTTAAGTCTTTATCAAGACGACCCGGAGACCTGCCGTCGGTATCTGACCAAATATTCCAACGAAATGGCTCAAAGAGTAGTGGATGAGTGGTGGGCGCTGGCTGATTATTTGATTGTCAAATATAACGACGGCTATATCAACTTAGGCCCACGCCGACGGGCCCCGGGTTACCCCAAGTGGTGGCTGGATGCGGTCGGCTACGGCCAGAAAAAAATCATTAATCGCTGAGGATTCGTCCCTTGCGCAGTTAAAATAATGCCATCGCTGAAATCAGTACCCGAAAATGAAAAGGCTCTCGACTTACTTTCCGGAAGAAATTTGTCTTTTAATCAAATTCTCCCGTTGAACTTATAGGAAAACGATGACTAATTTCAGCTGCGACCGCAAGTGACACAATTTAATATTGAGCACAAGACTTGAGAAAGAGAAAAAAAAGCAAAAATAGATGACTTGTATCAATTCATTATAAAAGCATTTCCAAAACTGTGATGGAAAATAAAGGAGGCTCACCTTATACTGATGTTTTAACTAAAAACACAGAAGGTGAGCCTTGAAGGAGATACGTCAATCATAGTGTCAGACATCTTTTATGCCCGTCAGGGTCACCAAGGTTTTGGAGATGCTTCCATATTTAATAAGCGCAAGAAGAGCTGCTGGCCTAATCCTCCCAACAAAATTAAGCCCAGGTAAATTAAGTTCAAGCTGATAAACCATCTCGCCCGCAAGCGAATCAGCTGAAAGAGGCGGCTTTTCCCGGGGTGGGGCAAGGGCTTCGGGTCCCAGGCTAAGCCATACTCGGTGGCCAATCCCCGGAAGTAGAGGAGATGAATAATCGGGATACGGCGGGCGGCCATGGCTTGAATAACCCCGCCCTGTCCGGTTGGTGAAGAAAAAGCCACCTGATTTAAACCCGGTTTCAGGGATAAAATACGAGCATCCGTCCCCAGGTTGGCATAATTGCCCCCGATATTGACAAAGACTTTGAGTTTCTCCCAGGAACCGGCCGCCTCCCTATAAAGGCTCAAACGACGCTCTACATTAGCCGCCAGCCGGGGTTCCTGAAAAGTGAACCAGCCGGCCTCATCTATCTGCTGACGAAGTAATTTTCTTCCCTCGGGGGCCATGTCCAGTCCCACATCCTGGTCGCCGCCCAGGGTCACCGCCAGGGGTTCTTCCCGGACAATGCCTGAGCGCTGTAAACAGCGATAAAGATGAGCCAGGGTAAATTGGGGGATATTAGCTCCCCACTGGGAAGCCCCCAGCGAAAAGATAATCAGAGGTTTAAGCTCAAGGACCTTGACGGCAGCCAGGGTGGCCACCAGAGCCGCCGGAAAAGAAGCCGAAGCGCCTATAGCTACCTTATCTCCTGGTTGAAGATTGAGTTGGTGAAAAAAGTAAACCATCAAGGCCGCCAGATGAGGATTAGTGCTGGTTCGTTTAGCCCCAAGGCTGCCCAAAGTTGTCGTGATTATCGAACGGCGGAGGCCGATCAAGCCGGTCAAATTAGGGTCGTTCTCGGGGTCAATTGGTACTCCGGCCTGGCGGCGACAGTCTTTTATCGCCTCCGTGGCCCGGACCATCTCTCGAGCGGCTTCAACCATTTTGGTCTGAAGAAGTCGGTCGCCTCCAGCGGGAAAAGTCCAGAGACAGAGCAGATAGAGAAGGGTTAAGCCACTTAGGAAGCCAAGAAAGAGCGGGGCGGTCGGGCGCTTCTTCGGCCATTTCTCTTTCATCAGCATCATCACTTCTCTGCCTCTAACGGAAAAGAAAAACCAAATGGACAATAGCATAAGTCAGAGTGGCCACCATTATTAAACCGCCCAGCGTAGGCCAAATTTTTTGTTTAAGGAGATTATTGGCCAGAATGCCCGGAATCACCCAACCAATAGTCCGCAGGCCGGCTTCTCCAGGGAAAAATTGGGGTAATAACCCAAAAAAGAACAAACTCCAGGCAAGTCCCAGTAATATTATTAGGACAAATCTCCGCCGTCCGAAGAGGATCAACCACCTCTCCAGAAGATGGTAACAGAGAACACTCAGCCCCGCCGCCGCCAGAGTTAAAGTCAGCCTGGCCGGCTGGTCCAGGTAATAAGCAAAATAGACAGGCACAATAAATCCTCCCGGATAAAGACGGAAATACTCACTGAAAAGAAGCGCCACCACCAATCCCACCACGATGGTTAAAACCAACATGGTCACCTCACTTCCTCGCCAAGACGATGGACTGCATTACTTTAGCTCCTGTTTCTATCCAAAGATTGTCTCGCTTATTACTCTATCCCAAAGCCCACTAGGAATCACCACTCTCTCAACTATAAATCATACCGCCTTTCTCAGTCATTACTTTCTCGAACTCTTTCTCCATTCCACTCCAGAATTTTCCTGAATTTCCACCTGTTTAATTCTTAAGACATTGGAGGAATGTCTTCAGTCGGCTCGGCTGATGAAAAGAAATATCAATTATTACCACCATTTAATAATATCTCTTCCAGCTTTAATTTTATTTCCCTTGTCTTCAGCTTGCCGTGAGAAGCCCTAGCTTCTCCCCTTTTAATTCCCTTCAGTTCATTCTCCCTGTCGGGCCTGTTCCGACCACCAATTGACTACTTCTTT
>QMPV01000094.1 GCA_003648765.1 Candidatus Aminicenantota bacterium | reverse complement strand
ACCCTGAGTATTACGGTTCAATATATTCCTCTTCCTAGGTATCCCTTAGGACCATGAGCCATCTTACATTTCCTTTCCTTTGACTCAAAGGTGAAGACTTGATTCCAACTTCCACTTTTTAGTCTATCTCCGAGACTTATTCTTACCTAGTAAGTGGAAATGATGAAGATCTGACCCAATTCCGATTCTTGCCATGAACCTTCTTCAATAAGCCGATTGATTGTGTTATAATCACCCCCCATTATGAGTCAGGATAAATACGAAGTCGTCATCGGCCTGGAAATTCATGCCCAGCTTCTGACAAAAACTAAACTATTTTGCGGCTGCTGCACCCGCTACGGTGAAGCACCCAATTCCCAAACTTGCCCCGTCTGTCTAGGCCTTCCAGGGGCTCTGCCTGTACTCAATGAAGAAGCCGTCCGGATGGCTATCAAACTGGCTTTGGCCATTGGGGCCAAAATTAATCACCGCTCTATTTTCGCCCGGAAAAACTATTTTTACCCAGATCTACCCAAAGGCTATCAAATCACCCAGTATCATGTCCCTATTGCTGAAGGTGGTCAATTGGAAATTGAACTGGAAAATGGTAAGAAAAAAGCCATTGGAATCGAACGGATTAACCTGGAGGAAGACTCAGGAAAATCTCTCCACGAAGGTTTTCCCGATTCTCATGAAAAAACCTATCTTGACTTCAATCGAAGTGGCGTTCCCTTACTGGAAATAGTTGGTCGACCTGAAATATCCTCACCCGAAGAAGCCGTCCAGTTTCTTCAACTTTTCCGAACTATCCTTCAATACCTGGAAATCTGTGATGGCAATATGGAAGAAGGAAGTCTCCGCTGCGACGCCAATCTTTCTCTCCGACCCAAAGGCTCAACAAAATTCGGTGTCAAAACAGAAATTAAAAATCTTAACTCCTTCCGCTTCCTCCAAAGAGCTCTGGCTTATGAGGCCCAACGACAGAAGGAACAACTGGAAAAAGGCTTACCTATTCTCCAAGAAACAAGGTTATGGGATGAAAAAAAAGGCCAGACGTTCCCTATGCGTTCCAAGGAAGAAGCCCACGATTACCGTTACTTCCCCGAACCTGATTTACCCCCACTGATCATCAATGATCAAATGATAGACAAGATTCGGCAAACAATGCCAGAACTTCCTACCCCAAAAAAAGAGCGCTTTATTCGAGATTATGGCTTACCAGCTTACGATGCTCGTTTGCTCACCAGCTCCCGAGCTTTAGCCGATTATTATGAAGCTGTGGTCCAAGCCTGTGGTCTTCCCAAACAAGCCAGCAATTGGGTGATGAGGGAAGTTCTTCAGACTTTAAAAGAGAAAAATATTGAGATTACAGATTTTCCTCTGGCCGCAGAATATCTGGGGGAACTGATCGCCCTAGTGGAAAAGAAAGTAATTTCCATTCGGGTAGCCAAGGAAGAAGTTTATCCAGCTTTATTAACCACACCTAAACATCCCCAAGAAATAATCGAAGAAAGGGGGCTTACTCAGATTTCCGACGAAGACCAGCTGCTTAACTTAGCCCAAGAAATAGTAGCGGCTAACCCCAAACCACTTCAACAATATCTCCAAGGTAAAACTCAGGTAATCGGTTTCTTTATAGGCCAAATGATGAAAGCCACCCGGGGCAAGGCCGACCCTCAAGTAGTCAGGAAAGTAATTACTGACGTTTTGGAAAAGAAAAAACAGGAAAGTTAATTCGATCTGGCGATTAATTCTTGGCAGAATGAAGGGAACAAAACCTCAAGTTAAATATTATCCGTCTTTTCTGGGTATATTCAGAGGGTTAACTACTTAATTTCGATAAGATGATTGAACTTTATCGCATCTGGAAACAGTATCAGAAACCCCATTGGGCCCTTTCAGACATTACTTTCAAGGCTGAACCAGGAGATTTCTGGTTTGTTACCGGACCTAGTGGCTCAGGGAAAACAACCCTCTTGAAAATAATCTACAGAGAAATACGCCCCACATCAGGACAAATCATCATTAACGGCCGCAATATCTTGCGCATTCCAGATCACAAAATATATCAGCTCCGTCGCCGGATGGGCATTGTTTTTCAGGACTTTAAGTTGCTTTTCCATAAAAAAGTTTTCGACAACGTAGCTGTGGTCCTCCAAGTTCTTGGAGTAGCCCAAAAGGAAATTCGTCGCCGTGTTTTCCAAGCCTTGCGGATGGTTAACTTGCATCACAAAATGTGGGAATATCCCTCGCAACTTTCTTATGGTGAACAACAACGAGTGGCCATTGCCCGAGCTGTCGTCAATCAACCCCAAATTATTCTGGCTGACGAACCCACTGGTAATCTTGATCCTGAATTAGCTTTTGAAATAATGAGTCTATTTAAGGAGATCAATTCTCAAGGAGCTACAGTAATAATCTGCACCCATGATCGGGAACTAATCCGCCATTTTGGTGAAAAAATACTATTTCTTTACAAAGGGAAAATCTTAAGAAAGGAAATACTCTGATTCTTCAACAAGCGAAATATTTTCTGAAAGAAACTGCCCATAACCTCTGGCAGTTTAGAGCCAGAAATATTTTCTCAGTCACCATTATTTGTTTATCTTTTTTCATTCTGGGAATTTTTCTCAGCTTGTCCAATAATCTCCGTTATACTGCTAATCAAATTTCCAAAAACATGCAGGCTGTTTTCTTCCTCAATTCTGACATTTCTCCGAAAGCCAGGCAAGAAATCGAAAAAAAATTGGCCGCTTCAGCCACTGTCAAAAAATTTCATTACGTCTCTCCGGAAGAGGCAGCCGCCAGGTTTAAAGATAAATTTCCTGAACTTAGTCGAGTCGTCGACAGTCTAGGTTTCAATCCTTTTCCTCCCTCAATTGAAGTGACTTTCAGCAAAAAAAGCCTTTCTTCCGCCCAAGTAGAAAAATTGCTTTCTACCATTCAAAGTATTCCAGGAGTCGAAGAAGTCCAATACAATCTGGAATGGGTAGATAGGGTTCAAGCGTTCGGTCGACTAATTACCGCTATTGGTTTTTTTCTCGGAGGCATCCTTATCCTAGCTTCCTTCTTTATTATCTCCAATGTAATCAAATTAAACGTCCTTTCCCGGAAAGATGAAATCGATATCCTCCGTTTGGTGGGCGCTTCTAACTTTTTCATTCGAGTGCCTTTTGTTCTGGAAGGAATGACCTTGGGATTAATTGGAGGCTTAGCTTCTTTGCTGCTCCTCTTTCTGACTATTCAGCTTCTTCCCCTTTACGTTGGCACTTCACTGGGAGCACTAACTGAACTAATCCGTTTCCGCTATCTAACTTCTTCTCAATCCCTTCTCTTGGTTGCTTCCGGGATTTTTATCGGATTTTTAGGAAGTCTTAGCTCTGTCTCAAGATTGCTTCGAGAAGAATAGCCATTCCTTTTGGCCTTTCTATGATTTTGATCTAAAGACCTGCTGGGCTCTTTGATGGGCCAATCGCAAGGGCTCAGGCAAACGATATCTGGCCAATTTAAGGACTATTCTGGCCGCAGTAGAAATATCCATCTTATGTCCCGGAGAGACAAAAACTGGCTTAATGCCTGTTCTAGTACGAAGACATAGACCTACTTGTTCTCCCCGATCATTATAAAAAGGAGAAGTACTACCTCTCTCTATTGCGGGTGGCTGATAAGGGAAAAAAGGCGACTTAGCACAGCCAATAGTGGCTTGATCAAGAAGAAGGCCAATATAAGAAGCCAGGCCCATTCGTCGGGGGTGAGCAATACCATTTCCATCCACCAGCAGGACATCAGGAGGTGAGGCTAATTTGCGCCAAGCCTTAAAAATCACTGGCGCCTCTCGAAAATTCAAAAATCCCGGGATATAAGGCAAAGGAATCCTATCCTGACTTTCCACCTCAGTTAGCAAGCGAAGAGAGTTAATTTCCAGAATAACTACAACTGCGGCTATTAATTGCCGAGAAAAATCATAACTACAATCCACAGCTCCAATTGTTTTTATTGGCTTACCTGAATATTCGAGAGAAATTAGATTGGATAACCGCTGCTGAGCCTCCTTGGCTTTATTTAAATTAAACATCCCTATCTTCCAAAAAGACCAACTTTCTTTATTCATCTTAGCACTTCCGGCAAGAATTGAATACCCATTGAGGCTAGCCAAAAGGGTCTCTAAAAACACAAAAGAATTATTTAACTTAAATTATCCCTTCAGCTGACTGGACAACAATTTTTTCTGTCTTCAACAAACTAGAAGCACCCTCCTGGGAAGCTGTGACACCAAAGCTAAAAATAAACAAATTAAAACTAAAAATTTCAATAAGAGGTCTTTAAAATAGATTATTAGCCTGGTCTATTCATAAATTAAAAAATTTGAGCCAGGAACAGCCAAAAATCTTAGGTGGCGATTGGTCCAATCTTTTTTGGTTATTCCCTCTATCTTTTCTTTTTCTAACGTATTATATATCAATACGTTATAAAGGAAGAGATCTTTTTTTATGAATAATCCAGGTTAGAAAAGCGGGGTTAAGAAAACCTTGGCCTTAAAAAGGGGCGAATTAAGGCAGCTTTCTGACTCAGGTCTTTCTCCAGAGACTCTCTTCTAGAGGCTTAATTATCATTAAGTTAACATTGACCTTCCCTTCTTAATTTCATAAAATTCGGGAAGAATGTCTTCTCTGGGACAGGATTTGAAAAAGGAAAGGGAGGTCCGGGGGATTTCTCTTCAAGAAATCGCTGAAGCCACCAAAATCAGCCTTCGCTATCTCCAAGCACTGGAAGAAGACCAATTCGAGCTTCTGCCAGGAAAATTCCTAACCCGAGCTATTATTCGTTCTTATGCTCAGCAGATAGGTCTGGACCCGGAAAAAATTCTCCAGCGGTATCAACAATACACTGGAGAAACTCAACTAGCCCGGGAAAGCACTATAGCTCAAAAAAACGAAATAATTGTTCAGAAATTTAAATCAAAAAAGATAGTTGGCCCAGTCTTGGTCATCTTTCTTATTCTTTTTCTAGTTCTGATTATCACCTGGAGTCTCCTTCGCTCTCCTCAGCCAACTTCTCAAGAAACTTTAATTTTGACCCCTCTTCCCTCCTCCCGAGAAAATATTACTCAAGCTTATTTTCAACTGGCTCTCTCCTTACCAGCCTCTTCCCCTCTAAAACTCCATCTTAAGTTCAATCAAAAAACCTGGCTTCAAGTCTACGCTGATGGAATATTAAAAATCAATGGTCTTCTCTATCCTGGAGAAGAGGTCTCTCTGGAGGCCAAACATGAATTTCTCCTTCATGTAGGTAATGCCGGTGGATTCCAGTTCACACTGAACAGCCTGCCGGGACGACGCTTGGGCCAATCAGGTCAAGTTCTCAAAAATATTAGAATTAATCATCAATCCTTCCGGCAATATCTCTATCTACCACCACAGATAACCCCCTTGTCAAACACATCAGGATAAGCCACAATAAAATTTCAATGGAAGACTCAAAGAAAAAAGGCTCTCGAATAATCGGAGGAATTATCCTCCTCCTCGTAATTCTATTTTTCGTTATTGAAATCTTTATCCGGGAAAGTAAAGAATTTTCGCCAACTTCTCTGACTAATATCCTTCTCACCACTCTTCAAGTTATTGTTTTTCTTCTCTTTTTAATCCTGTTTTCGGTCCTGGGCCGCAATCTAATCAAACTTTATTTGGAAAGAAAAAGAAAGGTCATCGGGGCTCATTTCAAGACCAGGTTGCTCATCTTTTTTATTTCTCTTTCCTTGATCCCGACTCTGCTTCTTTTCCTTTTCGCCAGTGATTTGATCAGCCGCAACATCGAAAGCTGGTTTAGGACCCCGATTGATAAAATTCTCCAAGACACCAAAAACCTGGCTGACGGCTTTTATGCTAACGCCGAAGAGATAACCCTTCATTACGCTCGACAATTAAGCAAATCCATCCAAAAGCAACATTTGCTCACCCAGAATAATCCCCTGGCTTTACATAATTTCGTCCGGTCCAAATTAGTTGAATATCATCTTGATGAAATTAGTATCTATCAAGGCGAGGAAGAACTATTTAGTTATCTCAACCCCAATTTGCCCTACCAATATTATCGTGATCTGAGTATCAACCTGGTTAAACGAGCCCACCTAGGAGAAGAATTCAGCAGTATTCTGCCTATGGGTCAGGGTCAAATGATTAGACGAGGCGTTTCTTTCGAAATCCCTGACGTGGGCAAAATATTAGTAGTGGCCGGCAAATACCTGCCCCAGAATTATGCAGAAAAGATAAATAATATTTCAGCTTTCGTCCAGCGCTACAGCCAACTAAAAACTCAAAAAACTCCTTTTAAAACTTTCTACGCCATTACTCTTATGTTCGTTACCCTCCTGATTATTTTTGCCGCCACTTGGATTGCTTTCCACTTGGCCAAAGGTATTACCGTGCCCATTGAAAAATTGGCTCAGGCCACCAGAGAAGTCTCTAAAGGAAATCTTAATGTCCGAGTGGAAGACCCGGCTTCCGATGAACTGGGTATTCTTATCGAATCCTTCAATCAAATGATTAAAGACTTGCGAGAAAGCCATGATAACATTGCTCAGAAAACTTCCGAATTGGAAGCTAGAAAAAAATTCATTGAAACTGTCTTGGATAACGTGACTACCGGAGTAATCACTCTAGATGCAGCCGGACATATTTCCAGTATCAACCCTTCTGCCTTGAATATGCTCGGTCTCAAGTCTAATAATTGGATGGGCCAACCTCTGGAAGAAATTTTCCGCCAGACCAAAAATTCTCAATTTAAAGAAATAGTGGAAAAAGGGATAAAGCGCCATTATAAAATAAATAATAAAGAAATCCGGATCGACGCTGATGGTCAGACCCGAACTATTGCTCTTACTCTTTCGCCTCTTCCAGCGGTTCAGGACAAACCCGCCGGTTGGATCTTGGTCTTAGATGATTTAACTCAATTAATTAAAGCTCAAAAACTGGCTGCTTGGAAGGAAGTAGCTCAGCGGGTGGCTCATGAAATAAAAAATCCTTTGACTCCCATTCAACTTTCGGCCGAACGTATCCTCAAGAATCTCAAATCCCCTCAAGCTCGCCCCGAAAAGATAATCGCAGAAGGCGCTCAAACAATTGTTAACGAAGCCTCAACCATTAAATCCCTAGTTGATGAATTCTCCACCTTCGCCCGTCTCCCAGCTATCCAGCTTCAGTCAGCTGACCTTCACCAAATAATTACCCAGACCATCTCGCTTTTTAAAGGCATTTATACGGAAATTGAATTCAAGACCTTTTTCTCCTCCGACATTCCCAATCCAATCAAGCTTGACCCGGAACAGATGAAAAGAGTTTTTATCAATCTCATTGATAACGCCATTGAAGCTATGGACAAAAGAGGGGAAATAAGTATTTCCACGGCCTTTGAACCTAAAACCAATTCAGTCCGGATAGAAATTGCCGATACTGGCCCTGGAGTTCCGGACAAGGATAAAGATAAACTCTTCATGCCCCATTTTTCCACTAAAAAGAAAGGCACCGGATTGGGCTTAGCCATTGTCCATCAAATAATCAGTGAACATAATGGGACGATTGAAGTGGAGGACAATCAACCCCACGGCGCCATATTTATTATTCAGGTACCAGTCTCATGAGCGACAAAATTTTAATCATTGATGACGAAGCAGGCATCAGGTCTTCTCTTAAAGGAATTCTGGAAGATGAAGGCTTTACCGTCACCGCTGTCCCCTCAGCTGAAGAAGGCCTGAGTCTCCTTAAAAGGGAAAATTTTGACATTATCCTGCTGGACATCTGGTTAGAAGGCCTCGATGGCTTAGAGGCCTTAAAACGAATCAAACAAGACGAAGAAAATGTCCAAATCATTATGATTACTGGACATGGGTCAATCGAAACCGCCGTCAAAGCAATCAAACTGGGTGCTTATGATTTTCTAGAAAAACCCCTCTCTTTGGAAAAAGTAGTGGTCACCGTAAAAAATGCCCTCAACCAAAAAAGGTTAGAGGAAGAAAATATAATTCTGCGGAGTAAATTCAGGCAAAAATATCAGAAATTGGTGGGGGTCAGCTCGGCTATTAAAGAACTGAAGAAAAAAATTGCTCAAGCCGCCTCAACCAAGGCCAGCGTGGTCATTTATGGAGAAAGCGGCACTGGTAAAGAATTAGTGGCCCGACTAATTCATCAACAAAGTAACCGTAAGAACAAGAAATTCATTCACATTAACTTGGCAGCTATCCCTGAACACCTTCTTCACCGGGAACTTTTCGGCTACGTGAAAGGAGCTTTCCCAGAAGCCACTACGGATAAAAAAGGCAAAATTCTTCTAGCCAACGGAGGCACAATTTTCTTGGACGAAATTAGCGAGATAGATGCTCCTTTGCAACTTAAACTCCTGCAACTTTTAGAAGAAGGAACCATTGAACCTGAAGGCTCACTAGAATCGATTCCGGTTGATGTCCGCATTATTGCCACTAGTCAAATTAATTTAACCACCCAAGTGGCTGCCAAGAAATTTCGAGAAGATCTCTTCTTTAAACTAAATGTATTGCCGATTGTCATCCCCCCTCTCCGAGAAAGAAAAGAGGATATTCCTCTTTTAATTGATTATTACCTAGATTATTTCTCTCTTGAATTAGGTAAGAAAAAGAAAACCATGACGCCGGCAGCCAAAGAAGCCTTTATGAATTATTCCTGGCCAGGGAATATCAGTGAATTAATCAACGTCATTGAAAGATTT
>QMPV01000093.1 GCA_003648765.1 Candidatus Aminicenantota bacterium | reverse complement strand
TATAGCTAGCTTTCAGCAAAAATTTAAATTCACTTTTCGGCGGAGAATAAGCTTTTTATTCTTGTGTTTTGGCCTAATATTTTATTCTGTACCTCCGGCCTGGGGGGAAACCGCCCTCAAATCACAAACAGTCCCCTTTTTATCTTGTCAGCCCTCCTCAGCCCAGCTAACCCGCCTGGCCCAACCTGGGACTCCTTTTGTCCAGACGGGCCAAAAATTTGCCTTTATCGGTGAGGAAGGCGGTTCGTTTGAAGCCTGGGCTTATCCTTTGAAACTCTGCCGTGAATTTAAATTCTCCTTTTTTGTCCAGGAAGCCACCCGGCCTCTGGCAGGAAAAGACCTGGTGCAGAGCATTTCAGTAGCTCCGGAAGCAGTGACTTTACGTTTTGCTTATCAGAGCTTCACGGTCGAGGCCATCTATTTCTCCCCGCCTCATCTCCCCGCCGGCTTCATTCTCCTCAAGGTCGAGACGACCGTGCCTCTAAAGATTGTTTGTTCCTTTATTCCTGTTCTGCAACCCATGTGGCCGGCGGGGTTGGGAGGCCAATATTCCTATTGGGACAAAAATCTTCATGCTTATGTTATTTCCGAACCTACTGGTAAAAACCATGCCTTCATCGGTTCTCCAACAGCTTCGGGTATCTCTTATACTCCTGCTCATATGCTATCCGATTCCCCTAATGAATTTGTCATTGAAATCTCCCCTCAAGAATCTGGTCCTAAAGCGTATTGGCCCATCATAATTACCGGGGGCAAAGGAAAAAGAGAGGACTTTGCTTCAATTTTCCAAACTGCGCCGAGCAAAATTAAAACTTACTACCTGGAAACAGTTGAATACTGGCGTTCTTTCCTCAAAAAAACCCTCTCTTTGACCTGCCCTGAAGAAAAGCTCAATCAAGCCTTTATTTGGTCTAAACTTTCTCTGGCTAAACTACTAGTAAATAATCCTGATTTAGGCCAAGGGCTAGTAGCCGGTTTAGGGCCCTCAGGAACTTCAGGTCGTCCTGGTTTTGGCTGGTTCTTCAGCGGTGATGCCTACATTAACTCATTAGGGTTAACTGCGGCCGGGGCCTTCCCGTTAGTAAAAAAGGCTTTGGCTTTTACTCTTAAATGGCAACGGGCCGATGGCAAAATGGCCCATGAACTCTCCCAGGCAGCCGCTTATCTTAATTGGTGGCAGGATTATCCCTACGGATATATTCATGCCGACACCACGCCATATTTTCTTGTGGCTTTGGAAAACTATGTCACTCAAAGTGGTGACTTGAACTTTTTACATCAATGTTGGCCAGCAGCCGTTAAAGCTTTTCGCTTTTGCCTGGCGACCGATAAAAATAAGAATGGTCTAATGGATAACCGCCAAGCTGGATTAGGAGCCCTGGAATACGGCGCTTTAACAGACATTCAAACTGATATTTATCTAGCGGCTATCTGGCTGCGAGCTCTGCAAGCCATGGAAAAAATGGCGACCTTCATGAAGAAAGAGAATTTGTCCCAACAGGCTCGCTCTATTCTTCGCCAAGCTAAAGAGACTTATCTTCGGTGCTTTTGGAACCAGGAAGAAAAATTTTTCGCCTATGCCTTTAACCCTCAAGGTCACCAGGTTAAAGAAATCTCCCCCTGGAACACTCTAGGCATTATGTGGAACTGGGGAAAGCCTGAACAACGGACCGCTTCCCTTAAAAGATTACTTCGGGCAGACATGCTCACTGATTGGGGAATCCGCAGTCTTTCTAATCAGAGTTCACTTTATGGTCCTTTAAACTATAATTACGGAGCCGTCTGGCCTTTTCTTAACGGCTGGTTGATTATGGCTCTTTACCGTCAACATCTTAGCTTTCAAGCCACAACTCTACTGAAATCAACGGCTGCTTTAACCTTTGAACACACCCTGGGAGCAATTACAGAAGTGTATTCTGGCACTTTGCATATTTGGCCTCAAGAAGCTGTACCTCTCCAAGGATTTTCCTCTCACGCCCTCCTCTTTCCTCTTATTCAAGGGCTGCTGGGACTTCAAGGCTCCGCCCTTAAGAAAAAAATTACCTTCCACCCTCAGCTGCCCGCTGATTGGTCAGAGATTAAAATAAACAATTTCCAAGTCGGCTCAGCCTCTTTCAATCTATATCTCCAGCGAAAAAGAAATTCCTTAATTATAACTCTCACTCACTCCAAGGCTTCAGGCTATAACTTGACCATTGCCCCTTGTTTCTCTCGAGGCACCAGAATAAAGCAAATAACAGTGGATAACCACCCAATAACCTTCCAGATTCATGAAGAAAACCAAGTTATTTGGCCCGAGGCAAAAATAGTTTTAACCACCAATTCTCATCTCATCCGAATTGACTTTGAACCCACCCTGGAAATTATCCCAGCCTGGCCCGAGTTAACCCTTGGAGCTAAAAATCAAGGTTTAAAAATAATTGATCTCGAATTCCAACCCAAAAAAATAATTATTGAAGCTCAGGGACGACCAGGTGGTAAATACCAGCTAAGATTAATTAATCAACAAAAAATCAAAAGCCTAGAAGGGGCTTCCTTAAAGAATTCCTCATTAGTGATTAGCTTCCCTCCGGCCCCAGATGAAAAATTCATTACCAAGCTCATTAAGATCTATTTGAAATAAAATCGCTCCTAGGACTTCCTCTTCTCCTCATTGAACGCCCGGCCAGGTTGATATATAATATTTCACTTAATTCATGAAAATAATAATTTATAATCAGAACACCTTCTTAGATTCTCTTGATGCTCAAATCTTGTCTTTTCAGGCGGAGTCAAAACATGGATTATTCTCATTCTAAAAAATTCCTTCTGCCTTTCTTACTTTTTTTATTTTCCTCACAATTGGCCCCTCTCCTCTTCCCTTTTTCTGGAAACTCAGCCACTATCAAAGGTCGGGTACTTGATCTCTACGGT
Source organism: Candidatus Aminicenantota bacterium (assembly GCA_003648765.1). Lineage (GTDB taxonomy): Bacteria > Acidobacteriota > Aminicenantia > Aminicenantales > Aminicenantaceae > JdFR-80. The sequence continues at coordinate 5,834 of QMPV01000093.1, read as the reverse complement.
CAACCCATAGCCGGAGCAGTAGTGGAAATTAAAGAATTGGGTTTAAAAGTCTCTTGTGATGAGCAAGGAAATTTTATTCTTAAAAATTTACCTCCCGGGAAATACAAAATCATTTTCTCGCATCCTTACTTTATGCCTGGTTTACTAACTCTCGAAGTTAAAGCCGGCGAAGGACGCTGGGTAGAATTCGGCTTAAAAGCTAAAACTCCTAAACTCCTCACGCTTCGAGAAGAAGTCACAGTAGTGGCCCAAGCAGATTCAGTGATAGATGTCAGCTTACCCTCTCATCGGACCATTATTCCTCAATCAGTTTTGACCTAACTGGGCACAGCCAATCTAGCTGAATCAGTGGAGAGAAGTCCCGGGGTCGCCATGGTCGGTAAAGGGGGGTACTCCATGGCCCCTTCCATTCGGGGTGTAGCTGAACACCGGGTGTTACTTCTTATTGATGGAGCCCGAATTGTTTCTGAAAGAAGAATTGGCGCCAGCGCTTCTTTTATCAACCTAAATAATATTGACCGCATTGAAATCAATCGTGGTCCCTACTCGGTTTACTACGGCTCGGGAGCTATCGGCGGTATTATTAATGTTATCACCAAAAATCCCCCAGGAGATTCCCGTTGGCAGGGAATTTTTCAAACTAGCTATAACACCAGTCGCCAAGAGAAAGCAGCTTCTTTTAGTCTGAGTGGTCATCTGGGAGAAGTAGGAGTGTTTTTCGCAGCCAACGGGAAAAAAGCTGAGGATTACACCTCGCCCCACGGGCTTAATTGAACAATCTCGCTACTCGGACTGGGACTTTTTGATTAAATTGAAACAACAAACTAAAAATTCAGAGTGGTTTTTAACCTTCCTCAATTATTGGGGAAAAGATATTGGCAAACCCAGTCCCTCGGCTCATCTCAAACCTCAGTGGTATCCTCGGGAGCGAAATACTATTTTTAACTTCGGTTACACCCGAAAAAAATCTTTTCTCTGGACCAGTTGAGTCTCGGGTTTTATCTTTTCCCTTCTGAATTAGAAACCAAAAAAGAAAACTTGAGAGAGGACCTGTCTTTAGCCAAGCGAGCTCTGGCTAAAATTAAAGGCACCAGTTTTGGCTTTAAATTGAGAGCAGGAAAAAATGTGGCTTCCCGTCATCAACTCAATTTCGGACTAGATTACTTTGGCCGCCGGGGACTAAAAGACACTCAGCAAACATGGAAATTCGACTCTTTCGGACAAATAATAGCCACTACAACCACAACCTCCCTAGAAAAAGGCACCCGTGATAATCTAGGTTTTTATGTCGATGATAAAATTCAGTTCAATTCTCATTTCAGTCTTAATATAGGGGGTAGAATAGATTTTATTCGAACTTCCAACCTTACTTCCCTAGGTCAGAAAATCTCTCGTGAAGACAAATCTTTCTCGGCTTATCTAGGCTCTACCTGGCAAATTACCCCGCGGCTCTCGCTCTTAGCTAATATTGGTCGCTCCTTCCGCTTTCCCCCCATTAGTGAATTGTTCTATTCAGGTTTAACCGGCCGAGGCACCGTTTTCGGCAATCCAGAACTTCAACCTGAAAAAAGCTTGAATATGGAAGTTGGCGGGCGCTATCTCCATCCTGATTTTTTCATCTCAATCTACGGCTTCCATAATCGGATTATGAATATGATTCAAAAATATCCTGGTGAAGGAGAAGACTATTTTTACCGAAATCTAACCGAAGGCCTCATCACCGGAATTGAAGGCGAATTCACTTTTTGGGGAATTAAAGATATCGAACTTCTTCTTACTTTTCACCATCTGGTGGGGCGAGAAAAAGGCAGCCAAACCCCTCTCAATTATATTCCACCTGACCGAATAGTGGCCAGTTGCCGGTACACGCCAGGTAGCTTCTGGATTGAACCCCGATTAACTTGGAGTGCAGCTAAAAATGACCCGGGGCCATTAGAAATCAAAATCAATGGCTTTTTCCTGGTCGATCTCGTCTTCGGCTGGAAATTCAACAACCATCTTAACCTAATGATTATTGGGCAAAATCTGACTGACACCGTTTACCGTTTCTCGGCCGATGAAAAAGGGGTAGATGCTCCCGGCAGAGGAGCTGTCATTCGTTTCGCTTACTCCTTCTAAAATCCTTTTTCTTTCCAATCTCTCTGGAGGTTCAAAATTAATAAGTACCTAAAGCTTGAATTTTCTTCGCCCTTAAATCAGACATTGCTTAAACTTATTTTATTTGTCTAAAATTTTTATTTCCTAAACTCAATCATAGGATAAAACTTTCTGCTTGAGTTGGCTTCTTCTATTCTCTGTAAAGAATTGACAAATGTGGAGAGATTTGCTAGTTTTTCTCCTCGCTTGGTGGCGCTATCGTCTAGGGGACTAGGACAGGTGGTTCTCAGCCATCAAACCCGGGTTCGAATCCCGGTAGCGCTGCCAATTTTTTATTTACTCCCCACCTCTCCTTGTCGAGAAATAAAAATTTCTTTTTGAAATATCTCTTTCATTGACTTTAAGAGGCTAAACTTTCATAATTTTGGCGACCTAACTCTTTTCACAGGAGAAAGCCTAGATTGAAAAGTAGTTTCTTTCAAAAATATCTGCTACCGGGATTCGTTTTTCAATCAGTGATTATTGCCGGCGGTTATGGAACCGGCCGGGAATTAGTCGAGTATTTTTTGAAATCAGGACCTTTGGGGGGCTTGTTGGGTATGTTTTTAACCACTTTGATGTGGTCCTTGATTTTAGCTCTTTCTTTTGAGTTAGCCCGACAATTCAAAGCTTATGATTACCGGCGTTTTTTTCGTCAACTTTTAGGCCGCTACTGGTTCCTCTTTGAAATTGTTTACATTGTCTACCTCTTCATTGTGCTCGCTGTTATCGGTTCAGCCGCTGGAATTCTCCTGCGCGACAACTTTCACCTCCCTTATATCTGGGGAGTAGGTTTAATGCTAGCCGCCGTAGGTCTGCTCACTTTTGAGGGTAGCCGGTGGATTGAACGCTTCTTGTCCTTTTGGTCCTTTGTCCTTTATGGAATTTATATAGCTTTTTTTATCCTTTGTTTCCTTCATTTCGGACCAGAGATTAAAGCCCACTTAGCCCAAGGAATTATCAAATCATCCTGGTTAGTCAATGGCTTCAAATATGCTCTTTACAATCTCGCTAATGTAGCGGCTGTGCTCTTTTGTTTAACCCATTTAGAGACACGCCGGGAAGCCTTAACGGCGGGTCTGGTGGCCGGGGTTATTGGAATAATTCCCGGAGTTCTCTTTTTCCTTTCGGTAACCGGATTTTACCCTGGAATCCTCCCCGAAGAAATCCCCGTGGTTTACGCCTTGAATAAACTTCAGCTACCTTCCCTCCTTATCTTATTCCAGATTATGCTGTTTGGAACCTTGATTGAAACCGGCACTGGTCTAATTCACTCCGTTAATGAACGACTCCAATCTGCTCTTCAGGAAAAAGGCCGGACTCTACCTCGAAGTTTTCGGCCACTTTTGGCCGCTATCTTTTTGCTAATAGCCCTAGGCTTCTCCACCTTTGGTCTGATTGACTTAATAGCTAAAGGCTACGGAGCAGCTAGTTGGGCTTTCTTGTTTCTCTTTATTATTCCTCTGGTAAGTATCGGTCTGATTAAAATTCTCCGGCCTCATCATCCCCCTGAAAAAGCATAATAATTAATTTCTTTGTCTAGGAAAAGTTGCTGGCCCGACTAATCATCTCCTCCCCTTCTCCCCCCCTTAAAGGTGAGACAAAGAAACTAAAATTCCTCCTCTATTCTACCTTAAAAGGCGATTGTCCTTTTTTTTCTTTCATGTAAAACTTCTACCGGATTAAAGAGAGGAGGGCCATCCAAGGCGTTCCAATCTTAAGTGACACCTATCCTGGAGGATTCCTCTCCTTGCCCTCCTCTCCTTTTTATTTTATTGCTTTGAGCGGAAACTTTATCTTCTCCTAATAATTTATTATTAGCCACCCCATCCATATAATAAAAATTTGACTTTCTTTTAATAAAAAAATGAATTGAAAATTAGGTCTTCACCTTTGATTTTTTTTTAATTTAAGGAAAACCTCTCTTAGGAAGGATAGTGGTCCTTATTGTTGTCATTTTGTTAATAGGCGGCATCTTTTTCCCTTATTTCTGGGCCAGGATGATTTGGCAAATGATACCGGCTGAATTTAGGCCGGTCAAGATTAAATTTGCTGGGGAGAAACTTACTCCAGAGCAGTTTGATCATTTAGCTCGTCAGCTTAAAGAATTAATGGATTTCAGGGTTGAAATTGGGCGCCTTCTTTTCATCCTTTTGGAGAGCCTTTTTCATTCCTGGAGAGGATTGGCTAAAGGAAGGAGTTCTTTTGATAGAATTATTAAGTAGTAGTGAAAAATTTGGCGATTTAAGGTAAAAGGCGCCCACCTAACCCCAAATCTCCTGAACTTCGTAGACCAAATTTCTTTTAGGAAAGATATTCCAAAAAGCAGACTAATATTAATCTTGGGGCTGATTAAGTCCATAGCTCAAAATATAAAAAATCACCTTTTTTGACTTAATCCAGAGCTTATTTAACTTAATTTAATCAGTTAAATACTTTATTTCCCTGATAATTTATATCCTAAATATTTTTATGCTATGATATTTATCCGAAAAAAGTAATTTTTTTCCTTAAAGAAGGAGAGAACTCAGCCCCAAGGAGGACATAATGGCCTTCACTTTTTCAGATATTTTTTGGTTATTTATTATTTTTTCTATGCTTACTCCCCTTTTCCAGAAATGGTCGCTGGAAAACCGCCGTCTCCGAGCTTTCCGTCACCTCGAGGAAAAAAGAAAAAGTCGGGTGATCAGTCTCATTCATCGCCAAGAAACCATGAGCTTTTTGGGCTTTCCCTTGATGAAATACATCGATATCCATGACTCAGAAGAAGTCATTCGAGCCATTAAAATGACAGATAAGAAAGTGCCTATCGATCTTATTCTCCATACCCCAGGTGGATTGGTTTTGGCAGCAGAACAGATAGCTTTGGCTCTGAAAAATCATCCGGCCAAGGTAACTGTTTTTATCCCTCACTACGCCATGTCTGGGGGAACAATGATTGCTTTAGCAGCTGATGAAATCGTTATGAGTGAAAATTCAGTTTTGGGACCTGTAGACCCCCAGTTAGGGGAATATCCAGCCGCCTCAGTCTTAAAGGTTCTCAGCAAAAAAGATATCAACGAAATCGATGACCGAACTCTAATTTTGGCTGATATCTCAGAAAAGGCAATTAAACAGGTCAGAGAGTTTGTTTATCATCTCATCGAAGACAAAATGGACCCCAAAAAAGCCAAAAAACTAGCGACTATTTTAACTGAAGGACGCTGGACGCATGATTATCCGATCACCTTTTCTGAAGCCAAAAAATTAGGACTATCTGTCTCTAAAGAAATGCCTTCCGAAGTTGAACAGTTAATGAGTCTCTACCCACAACCTGGACTCAAAAGACCCTCAGTTCAGTATATACCTGTTCCTTATCGGCCGGATACCCCTACTCGGAAATCTACCGGAAAAAATCACTAAGAAAGTTTTTGAGATTTTGAGAAATTCCAGTCTAGACAAGAACAATAGAATATATTTATATTTTTAAGAAGAAAAATTATGTGGCTTAAAAAGAAAAAAACTAAATGGGGACTTATCCTTATGGGGGGTGGAGCCAGGGGCCTGGCTCATATTGGTGTACTTCATGTCTTTACTCAAAATAATCTGATTCCTGATGTAATTGTCGGTACCTCTATGGGGGCCATTGTGGGCGGATTTTATGCCTATGGCTTGTCCCCCACCGAACTCAAAAAAATAGCTACTCAATTTCACCTGAC
>QMPV01000092.1 GCA_003648765.1 Candidatus Aminicenantota bacterium | reverse complement strand
ACTTTCTACAATCTGACTATTCGACTGGAAAAGATGATTAAAGTTGGAGATACAGGGCGGATTTACATTATGGCTGACCTGTTCAACGTGCTCAATAGCGCCATTGAGAACCGTCGTTATCAAAAAGACCATGGTGACTACTATGTCTATCCTGATGCCTCGATGAATGTTTTTGTTCCCAATCCCAATGACTATGCCCTGAATGAAATTCTCAATCCTCGCGTGCTGAGATTAGGAGTGCGCTTCCAATTCTAAGCCAGAAGTAGTCCTAGAGTCGAAACGAAGGCCCCTTCCGCCACTTCGGCGGAGGGGGCTTTTTCTTTCTCTTAATTGGTGATAAAATAGTGATGTCAAGCAAATAAGCTTGGTCTGATTACTAGCGCTAAATGAAATGGAAAAATAGGATTAAAAACTAGAAGGAAAGGTCAGAATCAGGGGAGAAGGTAAATGGTGGTTTGAGATGAAAAGATTTTTATTGATAACCGCTTAAGGACGAAAATTTATTAATTAGGTTTATCTTAAAATTTATTAAAACATGTCATCAAAAAGAGCGATTGATAGTTTCTTCAAATTCTTGGTTACCTTGGGAATCAGTGGTTTAATAAGCTTAGGACTCGGGAGCGGTACTTCTAGTTCTCCTCGCCAATTGAATGTTTTATTAATCACCATCGATACCCTAAGGGCTGACCATTTAGGTGTTTATGGAGGGCCCTCTAACTTAACCCCTGAAATTGACCGTTGGGCAGCTGGAGGGGTGATTTTCAACCGGGCGTTTGCCCATGCTACTACCACTCTTCCGGCTCACGCCAGTATTCTTCTGGGTGCTACCCCCCTCTATCATGGAGTTCATGAGAATGGAACTTTTTATGTTCAAGAGAATTATATTTCTTTGGCTGAGCATCTTCAATCGGCTGGCTGGTCGACGGCGGCTTTTGTGGGAGCTTATCCTCTAGATGCTCGATTTGGCTTAGATCAGGGCTTTGAAATTTATGACGATCAATATGGCAGTCAGGATTTTGATCACCATGATTATGTTGAGCGGCCGGCTGAGGCAGTGATTGATCGAGCTCTGGCTTGGGTTAAGTCGGCGTCGCAACCCTGGTTCCTATGGATTCATTGCTACGACCCGCATGCCCCTTATGAACCACCGCCACCTTATAATCAGCTCTATCAGGCTTCTCCTTATAAAGGCGAGGTGGCTTACGTGAGTACTCAAGTAGGACGACTTCACGACTGGTTGACCAAGCAAAACTTAGAGGATAAAACTATTGTAATTTTAACCGGCGATCATGGCGAAGGACTGGGTGACCATGGAGAGCGAACCCATGGCTATTTTGCTTATAATAGCACCTTGTGGGTACCATTAATTATCTCATCTCCGGGAAGTAAACACCATCGGGTAGAGAATTTTGTTTCCCATCAAGATATTTTCCCGACGGTGTGTGATTTACTCGATCTGAAGGTGCCTCGACAAGTTCAAGGCCAGTCGCTCCGACCTGCTTTGCAGGGCAAAAAGATTAAGGAACGGACTATCTATTTTGAAAGTCTCTATCCTTATTATAGCCGGGGATGGGCTCCGCTTCGGGGGTTAATCATTAATCATCACAAGTATATTGACTCACCTATTCCTGAGCTTTATGATCTTGAGGCTGACTTTAGGGAAGAGAAGAATTTAATCACTAGCTCCAGCTGGACTCACTGGAAGGAAAAACTCGATGAATTTCAAAAGAAAAACCGCTATCCTCAAGCTGAGAAGGCCTATTCTCAAGAGTTAACCCCTGAGATTTATCGACGTCTAAAAAGCTTGGGATACGTTTCTTCAGGGAGGAGGCCGCAAGCTTTACCGATTTCACCGGCCACAGATATTAAAACGATGCTCTTCTATGAAAATCAGGTTGAAGACGCCTGGCGGTTAGCCCAGGCTGGCCAAGTTGAGAAGGCTCTAAAACTTTTAAAGCAAGTTAGGGACAAGAAACCTGAATTAGACATTGCCTACACTCGATTGGCTTCTCTTTATAAGCAACAAGGGCTGACTCAAAAAGCCTTGGAGATTCTGGAGACGGGGCGCGAGAGGCAGCCTTCCAATTATGAAATATTCTCCGCTTATGTAAGTTTATTACTAGAGCTGGGTCACTTTGGGGAAGTGATTCAAGCCATCAAGTCTTCTTCATTGAGGCCTCTTCAATTCGACCCAGAAATGTGGAATTATTTGGGGGTAGCCTACGGACATTTAGGTGAATTTGAAGAAGCCATCAAAGCTTATGACCTGGCGCTAAAGCTTGACCCCGACTATCCTGTGGCAGCTGCCAATCGAGGACTGGCAGCGGCTTTATTATATAGACGAAGCCGTCAAAGAGACTGGTTTAACGAAGCAGAACGAAGCTTCAGGCTGGCTCTTGAAGCTGATGAAAACCTAGTCTCAGCTTATAACGGACTGGCTTTTCTTTACCAGTTAAATGGTGATTATTCTCGGGCAATTGATGAGTGGGAGAAAGCCGTTCAAATTGATCCTCATTTCGGGTTAGCTCTCTATAATCTTGGCTTGGCTTACCTCCACCAAGGAAGAAAGGATAAAGCGCTAACTTGTTTTTTAAATTATAAAAAGCAATTCTTCAATTCTCTGACTCAGGAAGAGAAGATAAAATTAGAGGAATTAATCAACCAATGTCAACAAAAATAATAATTAAAGGGTGGGTAATCTTCGGAGCGATGATTCTAGGGATTAGCCTGAATAATTGTGGAACCAAACGGCATATTGAGTTGGACGTTGAAAGCCAAGAATTTTACAAGTATGCCCGTTTAATAATGACTAAAGAAGAAAAAGCCATCTTTAACCATTTGCCTGATAAAGCTTCGCGTCAGGAATTCATAGCTGATTTCTGGGCGAAAAGAGATCCAGACCCAGAAACAGAGGAAAACGAGTACAAAGAAGAATTTTTCCGTCGCATCGAATACGCCAACCAAAGATTTAATGAAGGTACTCCTGGCTGGAAAACTGACCGGGGAAGGATTTATATCTATCTGGGTCAGCCTGACAAGATTGATTACACAATGCTTCACGGAAATCCCGAAATAAAAGGGGCCATCATGTGGTGGATTTATTATCGTTATGGTGTGGGGATTTTATTTGTTGATAAATATGGTTATGGCCGTTTTACTTTTGACCCCTACAGTGGTGTTTATGGAGATCTATTTAATGCTATTGAAATGGCTAAGCTTGGGGCCACCTTTACCGGGAATAAGCCGGAGGCGAAGTTTGTGAATTTTAACTTGAAGTATGAGGAATCAGAAGAAGCCTTCATCATATCCATTGACCCTAAAGCAATTACCTTTCGTGAGAATGAAGAAGGAAAGTTAGAAGCTGATTTTGATTTTACATTTTTTATTTACCCGGAAAAAAATATGGTTAAAGAAACCAAACAGGAGCAACGTAAGTTAATACTAAATGAACATGAATTAGGCCAGATGAAAGAGATCGTGTTTGCGTTTGACTTTTCTTTGCCTCCTGGGAAGTATTATTTTGATGTTATTATTCGCGGACAACCTGAAGACTGGAAAACTCGAAAAATTTTTGAGCTTAATCTAAAATAATATATAAATTATCTCTCTATATTTTTACTATTAATTGAAGAGAAATGGAGAATATTAAGGAATTAAGACTGATGATGAAAAGAAGTAAAGTTAACAGATTATTTTTAATATTAGGATTGATTGGATTAGTTATCATAAATAGCTGGGCTTTGAACGCCTCTATAAAGGAGAAGGACTTACCCAAGAAATACCGTGACTTTCTCGATCTTGTGGCTTACATCATCTTGCCTGAAGAAAAAGAGGTTTTTTTACAATTAACCACTGACCGCGATCGGGATTTATTCATCGAATCTTTCTGGAAACAACGCGATCCCACACCGGGAACTCCTCAGAATGAGTTTAGAGAAGAACACATCCGTCGTTTTAATTACGCCAACAAGTTCTTTAAACGTAATTCGCCGCGCGAAGGCTGGCGGACTGATATGGGACGTTTTTACATCATCTTAGGTCCTCCCGCCAGCATCGAGCGATTTGAAGGTACACTAGGCATTCATCCCACCCAGGTTTGGTATTATTACGGAGACCCAGCCAAAGGTTTACCCACTCATTTTGCCTTAGTTTTCTTCCAGCGTGGGGGAGCTGGTGAATATCGACTTTATGATCCTGTCTCCGATGGGCCAGGAGCATTGTTGGTTAATTCTCAAGGAATTGCCCCCGAAGACTATGAGGCTTTCTATGAGAAAATCCGTGAGTTAGCTCCAACTCTGGCCGATGTTTCGCTGACGCGGTTGCCAGGCGAGTTTCCTTACAATTTTCAGCCTTCGCCGCGGAACAATATTCTTCTGGCAGATATCCTGAAATCACCCAAGAAAAATATCAATCCTAGCTATGCCACTCATTTTCTGGAGTACAAGGGACTGGTGAGTACTGAATACATGACCAATTATGTTGAAAGCATGGGTACTGTGGCTATTATCCGCGACCCGCTGATGGGGATTCCTTTTGTTCATTTTGCCGTCTCGCCCAAAAAAATATCGCTTGATTATTATGAGCCTAAGGATCAATATTTTTGCAATTTCACTCTTAACGCCAGTTTGAGGCAAGGCGATAACATTATTCTTCAATATCAGCGCAATTATCCCTTTTATTTTGATCCCGAGCAACTGCCGCGGATCAAAGGGAATGGATTAGCCATTGAAGATTCTTTTCCTGGCATTGAAGGCGAGTATAAGTTAATCGTTTTACTCCAGAACTCCATCGGAAAGGAATTTTGTGTTTACGAAAAAAACATCGTGATTCCCCCGCCTTCAAATCAACCTCGGTTGGGTATCCCTCTCCTGGCTTATAAGGTTCAGAGTTACAGTCAAGAAATCCATATTCCTTTCAAGATTTTTCAACAAAAATACATCGTCGATCCCTCTAATACCTTTGCCGTAGAAGATACAATTTGGGTGGTAACCCAGGTGAATGGATTAGAGCGAGAGTTATGGGAGCAGGGAAAACTTAGACTTGTGGTTCGAGGTTTAAAAGCTGGTGAGGCTTTCGAAAAAGCTTACAATATTTTTCTCAATACTTACCCATTCCGACAATCAATTTTTGTCTCCTATTCTCTCTCAGCTAATAAATTGCCACCGGACTATTATGAACTCTGGGTCCAACTACTCGGGATTGATGGTTCGCTGCTGGACGAAAAGAAAGTCAATTTTATCGTCTCACCGATGAAAGCCGTATCTCATCCGATTGCTCATTCCAAAGCCATGCCCCTGCGCAATAATTTCTTATATTTTTTCATGCAGGCCCAAGCTTATGAAAAGGTAGGCTTGTTAGATAAAGCCCAATCTGCTTACCAAAGGGGTTTTAATTTGAATCCCAACTATAAAGAAGGCCTAGTGTTTTTCGCCAATTTTCTCAATAAGACCAAACAATTTGATGACTGTTTACAGTTGATTTCCAAGCTAAGAGATGATGAAAAATTTCGCTTCCAATATCATTTAATCCGTGGTCAAGCCTTGATGGGTAAAGGTAACTATGCCGAAGCGATTACGGAGTTAGAAGAAGGTAATCGTATCTATAATAGTGACACTTCGCTTCTTAATTCCCTTGGTTATTGTTATTACCAGAGTGGTGAATTACAAAAAGCCCAAAAGGTTCTTCAAGCTTCGTTGAAATTAAACCAAAAGCAACCAAATATCCAGAAGATGTTGACATACATCGAAAGGGCCCTTAAGGAGAAATAACTGTCGATGTTCTTAAAGTAAATTTAGTTAGTTGTTTCAAAATATTAGAAATTATCATTTTAATATTATTTATATCTAAGTAAGCCTTTCCAGAACGGGGATGGCACTTAGATTGCATACTGAGCCAATTCCTCTTTCTTTTGATCCCAATAAGTTTTCCCTTCTCCATTAAGTTTCAGCAGCCGCATGACAAAGGAAGTACACCTTAAAAAAGATTCAAATTTGGTCTTGACATCCAGACCATTTCCAAAAAAACTTGGAGAAGAACATAATGAAAAATACGATGAGAAAAGTTCTTGTAACTACCTGGATACTTCTGCTGATGGCCGGGAGTTTTTCCGTTTATGCCCAACAAAATGAGAAGATAAAGATGTTTGAAGAACATATTATTGAAATGAGATTTTCTGAAGCAGGTGTGGTGCAAACTGGAAAAAAGTCACCTCTGATTGAACGCATGAAATTTTACAAAACGCCTGGGGTGTGCATTACGGTCGTAGATAATGATACTATTCTTTGGACAAAAGGGTATGGAGTACGCATCGCTGGTAAAAGTGATGTCGTCACTGAAAAGACCATATTTCAAGCAGGATCTGTCAGTAAATTTGTGACGGCGCTCATTGTGTTACATTATGTGGAACAAGGAATATTAGATTTGGATGAAAATATCAACACCTATTTAACGTCATGGAAAATGCCTGCCAATAAGTATGGAAAAATCATTACGTTGAGACAATTGTTATCTCATCAATCAGGTCTGCCCGGAACGAATTTTGGGAGAGATCCTTCAAAGGATTTACCAACATTGCCTCAAATCCTGAATGGTAAAAACCCAGCAAGAAACCTCCCAGCGTTTCCTACGTTCTCCCCGGGGACAAAATGGTCATACTCAAATATTGGCTATGTTGTGATTCAGCTTATTTTAGAAGATGTATTACATAAGGAATTTAATAACATCGCCACCCAGATTGTTTTTGAACCATTACACATGAATTCATCCACTTTCACCTATCCGTTACCACCACATTGGAAACAGCATGAAGCCTGGCCACACGAGAATGGAATCCCAAAACCTGCGGTTCAAGATACCAAAGCAAGGGCACAAGGCGGTTTAATGACAACCACCCATGACATGGCGCTTCTGGCGATAGAAGTCATGAAGGCCTATCATGGCACTTCAGAGACCATCATCTCCCAACCCACAGTTCGTGAGATGCTTACCAAACAAGCTGCGATTCCTCTCGAAACCTTTGGACTCCCTTTTGACATGGGGCTTGGTGTTTTTCTTGATAATTCGGGAAGTAGCCTGTCATTTTTACATCCTGGACAAAGTTATCCGGGGTCTGCCTTTCTCATCGTGGCGTTTCCGGAAACTAAACAGGCTGTCGTGATAGCAATAAACGGAGACAAAGGCGACCAATTAGAACTCGAAATCTTAGCAACGCTGGCTGAAATTTACCAATTACCGAGCGGACAATATTATAAATAAATAACTCAAAGCAAAATCAACTCAACACTGGTGAATCGGCCAATTCAGGTGCCTTGCTTTTTGTTGATTTGTGGGGAAAAGTCTATTCCGCTGCTGAGTGCTTGCTAGTCAATATCGTCTCTTACACCTTATTTTCTTTTGAAAAAATTGGTAAATATGTAAACTGTCTCCAATTACTTCCGGTACAAGGGAAATCTCTTTTCTTTTTAATCCTCTATTACGCTAATTTTCTGATATTCTCTATTTTCTGTGGATTTCTTGTTGACTGGCCCCAAGTTTCATAAATATGATGGATAATGAAGTTACCTAGTAGAAGAGAATTTGATTATATCAAGTGAAATACAACACCAAAATAAGATCGAAATTCTAATCATTTATCATTTGACAACAAGAACATAACAACATTGCTTAAATTTGCAAGAGGGCAAAAAGCAACGTATGGTCAATATGACAAGACATGAAGGGAGTATTTAAGAATGCACATACTCTGGGGAAGTTTGATAGTAGTAGTGGGCCTCTTTGTGGTGATATGCGGCAGTACAAAGAGCAAATTTACTCTTTATCGGCTAATGGTGGCCCGGTCCCGAATACTGTGGGGTGAAAAGGTGCACCGCTTCTACCAAATTGCTGGAACCATGGTCATTGTCTTCGGAGTATTGGTTGCTCTTGGTTACATTTGACAGTAAATAAAACCGCCCAACAAAGGACTGCAAATCGACCCCGCTGCGCGTGGCAATTGAACTCTGGCATTAGACCTCAATAATTTCGTGGGTAGAGGATGATAAAAGCTGACTAACAACCTCCTTAAATCTCCACTAAGTGCCGCGGCCTCTTCCGGAAATGGCGAATTCTCTTTCTATTTTGCCATTTCTGACTCCGTAGGCCTTATCATGGATATTTAATACCAGGCTAGCACTGTTGGGCACAATTTGTAATCGCTCTCCAAGGGTAAGTTTCTGGGCATTTTCTTTATAGTAGACCAAGCCGCTTTCGGCGCCGACTCTTCCCAGCCATAAGTCATTACGCCCCTGAATGGAACCGAAACTAGGCATTCCATTCCAAAAGAAACCAGGGACCTCCCGGCACCCAATAATAGATTCGCCACCCAAGGCTTTAAAGCCCGCGTCGATAACCACACAAGTTGGATGGGAAGTACTCACTACCGTAGTCAGTACGGTAAGGGCACACCGGTCAAGAGTACAACCAAGAGAGGAGCTGTAGATAATATCTCCGATGACGCGCTGTCCGGGGTGGATTTCTGTTATTTCTTTAAGCCCCCCCTTCTTTCACCCAGCGGCGGCTTGAGCCATCTCCTTGATATTTGCCTCCAATGTATTCATATCAATGAGAACTGCCGGAGTATCTAAAGAGGGATAGAGAACATTATTTTTCATCAGTTTAGCCTCCTTTGACAATTAGCCTGATCTATTCATAAATTTTAAAAACCAGAAAAATTAGTTCAAGAACAGCCAAAAATCTTATCTTGTGATTGGTCCAATCTTTTTTGGTTGTTCCCTCCCCCTTCTTTTTCTAATGTATTATATATCAATAAGT
>QMPV01000091.1 GCA_003648765.1 Candidatus Aminicenantota bacterium | reverse complement strand
GGAGACATTTTCCTTCGCCTTAAGGTAGTAACTTCATTCCCCTCACTTGGGGACAAAGCCAAAAATTAAATAAATCGTTCAATCAATCATTCATTCAATCAATCATTCAATCATTCATTCATTCTGTAATTCTGGGTCCTCCGGTTTAGCCCACACCTTTCAAAAAAAATCAAAGAGACTGACCGGATTAAATAGCTTGGATTATTCATAAATTATGCCTTAGATCAATATTGATTTCTCTAAATATGTATCCAATAGCTCAATTTTCTCTCAAGATTAATCGCCAACTCTTGGCAAATATCTATCATTACATCAAAGTGACCATTCTTTATGGCCCAAGTGACCCAAGGATATCTATTTCATTTTAAATAAAAGTTGGGGTATAAATATAACTATTTATTTCAGATCTTGTCTCTCTAATTATTTTATTTGTATATAATTCAAGATAGTTACGTGGGGTAGAAAAGAGCCCTAAATTATGGGTTGTTTCCCACGAAAAAAAATGATATGAAATTAATTTAAGATTTCAGCCATGATTAAAGCATTGGTCGTTCTTATCTTCCTGCCGTTGGTGATTATCGCTACCTCTTTTGGGCTTTACTTTTTAACTAAATCCCATTCAAAAAAGGATAAATAGAATTGGAGCTCTATGATAAACTCACCCATCCTCTGGCCTTTTTAATCTTTATATTAACCCTCTTCCTGCCTATCCTTATTGGTTTCCTAACTCTCCGGCGGACGAAAAATCAATCTGATTTTTTCATCGGCGGCCGGATGATGGACAAATTCGTGGTGGCCCTTTCAGCTGTCTCTTCGGGCCGTTCCTCTTGGCTGGTTCTAGGAGTCAGTGGTATGGCTTATACTCTGGGGGTCGGGGCGGTCTGGGCGGTTGTCGGCTATATCACGGTTGAAATGTTCCAGTTTATCTATATCGGCCGTAAGCTCCGCCAAGCGACCGAAGCTTATCAATCGCTAACCCTTCTGGATTATTTTGAATCACGGTTTAACGACAAACAGCAATTAATCCGCTTGGTGGGTTCAGTTATTATCACTATTTTTATTGTGGCCTACGTGGCTGCCCAATTCAATGCCGGCGCTAAATCTCTCAGCACTGCTCTGGACGTGCCTTTTCTACCGGCGCTTCTGATCTCAGCTTTTCTCATCCTGGTCTATATGGTGATGGGTGGTTATATTGCCGTGGCCTACAACGATGTTGTCCGAGCCATCATCCTCATTATCGGCCTGGTTATCTTCCCGGCCTATGGACTAGCCAAAGTGGGCGGTCTCTCGGCTCTTCTTCAAACTCTGGCCCAATTGAATCCGGCTTCAATCGACCCCCTCTCTCTGGGCTGGGGAGCCATTATCGGTTTTATTGGCATTGGTCTGGGCTCTCCCGGGCAACCTCATATTGTCGTCCGGTATATGTCAATCAACGACGAGGACAAACTCCGTCTCTCGGCCATTATCGGCACCTTCTGGAATGTTGTCCTCGGCTGGGGAGCTGTTTTTATTGGTCTACTGGGACGCTATTTTGTGCCTTCGGTGAACAAATTACCCAATCAAGACCCGGAAATGATCTATCTGGTGCTTTCCAGTAAATTCTTCGGGCCCCTTCTTTATGGGTTGATCATCGGCGGCATCTTCGCCGCCATCCTCTCTACCGCTGATTCCCAACTCTTGGTCGTGGCCAGCACCTTCGTCCGGGATCTCTACGAAAAAATACTCAAAAAATCCGTTGTTATTAGTGAAAAAACAAAATTAAAATTGAGCCGCTGGGTGGTCTTTTTCTCAGGTCTCCTGGCTGTGATTCTAGCCTGGGTAGCCCAGGATCTTGTCTTTTGGTTGGTGCTTTTTGCTTGGGGTGGATTAGGGGCTGCTTTCGGAACAGCTCTTATTTTTTCTCTTTATTGGTCTCGAACCACTCGGGCCGGAATTGTGGCCGGCATGGTCACCGGCACAGTGGTGACTATCGTCTGGAAACTATTTTTAAAAACACCAACTGGTCTCTATGAATTAATTCCGGCTTTTGCTCTGGCTTGTCTGGCCATTTGGGCCGTCAGTCTTTTCACCCGCGCTCCAGAAGCTAAGACTTGACAAATTTTGATTTGATTTTTATCTTTTTGGGTGGGAGATAGAGATAGCCATTCTCCCTCAGCTTTCCTCTTAACTAAAGTTTTCATTTAATCTTACTTTTCCTTTAGTTCTGTGGACTGAAAGGAGGTGGGATTAAGTGAAAGCTCTAATCATTGCTGCCGGAGAAGGTTCCCGACTGAAACCTTTTTATTCCCCCAAACCACTGACTCCTCTCTTGGGCTTAAGCTTGCTGGAACATGTAATTCTCCGGGCTAAAGAAGCTGGCATTACTGACTTTGTGATTGTGGTGGGGCATCAAGCCGAAAAAATCATCAAGAAACTCGGTCCTGGAGAAAAATACGGAGTCAAGATTGATTATGTCTATAATTCAGACTGGAAAAAAGGCAATGGCGCCTCGGTTTATGCCGCCCGGGACAAAATAAAAGAACCTTTTCTTCTGCTCATGAGCGATCACTTATTTGATGAAAAAATCCTGCAAAAGTTAAACAGTTTTTATCCAAATGGGCAGTGTTATTTATGTATTGACCGCAATATACAAGGGCAGCATATTAATCCTGAGGACGCCACCAAAGTAAGCTTAAACCACGAGCCGACCATCATTGACCTGGGGAAAAACCTCTCTGAGTACAACGCTATTGACACTGGCATCTTTCTCTGCTCACCAATTATTTTCTCGGCTCTAAAGAAAAGTATTGCCCGAGGGGACTATACTTTGACCGGAGGAGCACGTCTCTTAGCTCAGCAAGGAAAACTTAAGGCAATTGACATCACAGGACATTTCTGGATAGATGTGGATGATGTGACCGCTCTCCGTAAAGCCAAAAAAATGCTCTTAGCCAACCTCGACAAAGCCACTGACGGTCCTATCTCTCGGCTGATCAATCGTAAAATCTCACGTTTCATCACCACCTGGTTGTGTAAATGGCGCCTTCATCCCAATACTATAACTATTCTTAGCTTCATTCTCGCAGTAGCCGCCAGTGCCCTTTTTTTTCTGGGTAAAAAAGAACTTATTCTGGCTGGGGGAATTCTTACTCAACTGGCTTCAATTATCGATGGTTGTGACGGCGAAATTGCTCGTCTTCAATTCAAAAAAACTAAATTCGGTGAGCTTCTGGACCGGACCCTAGACCGGTACGCCGATGCTTTTATTATCATCGGCCTGACTCACGCTGTGTTTTTAGCTTTGGGCAATGAATGGGTCTGGGTGATTGGCCTCATAGCTCTTTTAGGAAGTTTCATGAATAGCTACACAGCCCTTCATTATGATAAAATTATCTTACTGAGACAGACGAAAAACCAAACATCTTTCCGTTTCGGCCGCGATATTCGCCTCTTTATCATTTTCCTGGCTGCACTGATCAATCAACTGAGTTTGGCTCTAATTATTCTGGCGGTCATCACTAACGTCGAAAGCATCCGGCGGTTAGTCATTCTTAGTCATGAATATCAGAGTGTATAAAGAACTCTCAGAGACAATTTTAAACATTATTAGTCATTCTCCTGTACCAGAAGATTTCCCTCATGCCCTTAATACCCGAGAATGGGTGAGACGACTTTTTCCAGCGGCGGATGAGATTCTCCAATTAGCGGCGCTGGCCCATGATTTGGAAAGGGCTTTGCCTGAGAAAAAAGTCAAAAAAGAAAATTACTCCGACTACGAAAGCTTCAAGCAGGCTCATGCTCAAAACAGTGCTCGTCTACTTGAAGAAATTCTCACCGGTAGGCGGCTTTCTCGGCAAGAAAAAAACCGCCTCCTCTTCCTAGTTGAAAATCACGAGTTCGGCCATATTAGGTATCCAGAAACCATTATTCTCCGGGATGCAGACGCCCTCTCCTTTTTTGAGATAAATCTTCATTATTTTGCCGCCCGTCACCAAGAGGATGAAACACTAGAGAGAGTCAGTTGGGGTTATCGCCGTCTTTCAGAAAGGTCAAAACCCTACCTAGCCCAGCTGGCTGACCAGCAACAGCCCCTTCAGATCTGGTTAAATAAGCTGCGGGTTCCTTTATTAAAAATATATGCCCCTCATTTTTAGCCTGGATTATTCACAAATCAAAGCTGCAGGCTGAACCAGGTGTAGCCAGACGCTAGGGCTTAATTATAGCCAGAGCTATCCAGGAGGGCATTTCGGTCGCCAAAAGAAGAAATGAAGCCTGGGGAAATGAAGTTCCCATCTCAAAAAATTGAGGATACTCTTGGGTAAGAATTAGGCTATCACTCAGATAAAATTGAAGTCAAAACTGATCTCAGCCTTAATTTATGAATAATCCCGGATAGATAATTTATTTGATGTTCATGATTTGATGTTCATGGTAACAATAGAGGGGGGGAGAATAGAGAAATTTGAATTTCCCACTCTATTGAGTCAGATTGTCCCTTTTCACCTTAACCAAAAAGGCCAGCTCTCCATGAATAGTAGTTTAGGCTAACTGGTTTAAAACTTTCTTTTATCGGGCTATCGAAGTGGACTTGCGAGCGGAAGGAGTTTTTAGTTTAGATTGATGGATAAATGACAAAAAATTTGGTTATTTAAAGGTGAAAAGAGGAAAATCTGACCCCACAGTCAATCCCAGATACTCATTATTACCTTTAATCTCATTTAATTGATAATAATTATCATGGGAAATATCTTTCGAGAAGCTATTTTAATGATTTTATTGGAATTGTGGTAAATAGACCGGATTTTAGTCAACTTTTATCTTTTCAACTTGACATACCCAAGGGGGGTATGGTATTAATATATAAACAATTATTATTATAAATTTGATAGAGAGACTAGAAATGACCACCCATAAAAAAGAATTAACTCGCTTAAAAAGGATTGAAGGTCAGATTCGGGGTGTTCAAAAAATGATCGAAGAGGAGAGATATTGTATTGATATCCTCATCCAACTCTCCTCGATTATGGGAGCCATAAAAGCTGTCGAAGAAAACCTCCTGGAAAGGCATCTCCGCACCTGCGTCCAGACTTCTTTTCTCACCGGCGACCCTGAAGAAAAAAACAAAAAAATTGAGGAAGTAATCGATGTCTTACGAAAGTTCCGTCGTTATTAATTAAAAATTCTTCCCTTAAAAAAGAGGAATTATGATTTATTATTTTCACCAAAATATCACAGGTAATTTTGATAAGTTGTGGCAGCGCACCATCGTAGCTCTGGTTACGGAAGGCTTTGGAGTTTTAACTGAAATTGATGTTCAGGTCACCTTGAAGAAAAACCTCAACGTCGATTTCCGACCTTATCGAATACTGGGAGCCTGTCATCCTCCAAGTGCTTACCGAGCTCTTCAATGGGAAGACAATATCGGTCTTCTCCTTCCCTGTAATCTTTTTGTCCAGGAAGTAGAAAGCAACTGTAAGCATCTTTTATGAATTATTCAGGATAATTAATTTTTTTTAATCTAAATTTCATCTTGATTTAATTTTTATTCTGTAATATTTGGTCGAAGTTAAAATGGCCGGAGAAAAAAGAATGGGTAGTTCAAACAAAAATGATGCCTGCTTTCGACCGCGAGAACAACTTATTACTCCCATCCCCGGCTACCCCAAAATTTCAAGTTCCAGAAAAGCTAATGAGGGTCCCACCCTCGTTCACCTCTTTATTCAGAATAATAATGTCCATCAAGGAGAAGGTGACCCATGAAAAAAAAATATCTACTGGCTCTATTAACCGTTATAACTCTTCTTACAATTTGGCCTACTCTTATTTTGGCCGCTCCGGAATCATCTTCCCCTAAGAAAGCTCAAACAACCAATCTCAATCATCTTCGGCAGGAAGCTCCCAGTGTTTTCATAGATTGCCGCCGCTGTGACCGTGACTACATCCGGGAGCAAATCACCTATGTAAATTACGTGCGCGACCGGAAAGACGCCGACATTCATGTCCTGATCACTGACCAACCTACCGGGAGCGGCGGCCGGGAATACACTTTAACTTTTATCGGCCTGAAGAAATTCGCCGGCCAGGAACACACCCTTGTCTTTACTTCCGGGCCGACCGACACCTGGGATGAAATCCGCAAAGGCCAGGTGGAAGTTCTGGAACGGGGGCTTTTCCCTTTTCTCCTGGATACACCGATTGTCAATTTTATTTACCTTGATTTCCGGGAACGTCTGGAACCCACAGCGGTCCGGGATCCCTGGAAATTCTGGGTCTTCAGTATCAGTTTCGACGGTAACTTCCAGGGAGAAGAAAGCCGGAAAAGTCATTCCCTGGAAGTAAATTTTTCAGCCAACAAAGTCACTCCCGACATTAAGATTCGGCTGGGTCTTTCCGGTGATTTCAATCGCCGAAAATACATTTATCAGGACGAAACCATCAAAACAACTTCTGATGAGAAGAATTTTACCGCCATGGTGGTCAAAAGCCTGGGTGAGCATTTCTCCCTCGGAGGTTGGGTGGAGGCTGAAGCCTCTACCTACAGCAACCTGGATCTCTTTTTCAACATCGCCCCAGCCATAGAATTTAATGTTTTTCCTTACTCTGAATCCACGCGGCGGCAGTTACGCTTTCTCTATAAAATAGGCTGGATTAGAAACAACTACATTGAAGAAACTATCTTTGGGAAACTTCAGGAAACTTTATACAACGAATCCCTCAGCGCTACTCTGGAAGTCAGGGAACCATGGGGCAGCATGTCTGCTTCCCTGGAAGGTTCTCACTACTTCCACGACTTTAAGAAAAACCGTCTGGAACTCCGGGGTTTTCTCTCCTTCCGGATTTTCCGAGGACTCTCGATGACAGTTAGAGGTCGCTTTGAAAGAATCCATGATCAGCTCTCCTTACCTAGTGGGGGAGCTTCTTTGGATGAAGTCTTGCTGCGGATTAAAGAATTGGAAACTTCCTATGACTACTCTTTTTCACTCGGCTTTCGCTATACTTTCGGTTCAGTTTACAGTAATGTGGTCAATCCTCGCTTCGGTCGTATCAGATCTAGGGGCTACTTCCGGTGATATAATAAAAAATGGATACCTTCAATCAGTTGAACGGCGCCTGCCAATATCACCGCTAGGATGGGGAGAAAAATGGACCAAAAAGTCTCTCCCTCAAGAAGAAAAGTTGGCTGGGACAATCAAAAATGGTAAAACAATAAAGGTTACTCATCTTGAGAAGCAAAGTGGCCGGAATTGACCACTCCTTAGGGGAAAGGAAAACATTCGGAAATAGACTATACTCCATGTATATACCATCCAGGTATAAGCGGGAAAAGCTATGCGTGTTTTAATAATTGAAGATGACCGGAAAGTGGCCGGCTTTCTGGCTCGGGGACTGAAAGAAGAACAATATGCCGTTGATGTCTGCCGCGATGGTGAAGAAGCCCTCCAACTGGCCCAACTCTACGATTACGATATCATCATCCTGGATATTATGCTGCCAAGGAAGGATGGTTTTACTGTCTGCCGTGAATTACGGGCTAAAGGAATTTTTACACCCATATTAATGCTCACCGCTAAAGATGCCTTAGAAGATAAAGTTAAAGGCCTGTCTGAAGGAGCTGATGATTATCTAACTAAACCATTTTCCTTCGAAGAATTATTAGCCCGCATCAAAGCTCTCTTCAGACGTTCTCAAGATTACAAAACCACGCTCCTTAAAGCTGAGGACCTGGTCCTCGATCCTCTCCGCCGGACGGTAAAACGAGGCAACCAAAAGATTGAACTCACCGGTAAAGAATTCGCTCTTCTGGAATATTTGCTCAGAAACAAAGGCCGCATCATTTCACCCACTATGATTCTGGAGCATGTCTGGGATAAGGATTATTTGGGAGGGAGTAATGTGGTCAATGTCTACATCAATCACTTGCGGGAAAAAATCGACCGGCCTTTTGCCAAAAAACTCATAAAAACCATTCGCGGCCAGGGATTCACCATTGATGAAAATTAAACGTTTCCACTCTCTTAGTTTCAAACTGACCCTCTGGTACATTCTTATCCTTTTTGTCATCATCACCCTGGCCGGTTTTCTTCTCTACCAGGGATATAAAGAGAGAATGATTAATGACCTGGACAAACTCCTGCTGGAAATTGCCGATAAAACTCATGAAACCTGGTGGAGGAAAAGAGGCGTCACCTGGCTGGCGGCGATGCAGTCGATTGAGGAGCGTTATTCTTCCTATCCTCTCTTCATCCAACTGATTGAACTCCAGCGAGAGAACTGCAGCCAAATCAAAGAAATTATCAGCTCCCCTCACACACCTAAGGATTATTTTCTTTTAAATCCTCCGCTTTACGCCCGCGCGGATAAAACGGATATTAATAATTTAATCTATTTAAACATTGAAAATCAGCAATTAAGTCCCTACCCCGTCAGGACACTCCTTTTCCCTGTCCGGGGGCCCCGTATCCTTCAGGTTGGCATCTCCACTGTCGAGATTCAAGAAGCTCTAAACGCTCTTATTCTAGTTATGGTCGGGGCCGGATTGTTGCTTTTGGTCTTGGCTTCAGCTGGAGGTAGCATCATCATCCGTAAAGCCCTTCATCCGGTAACAGAAGTTATCACTACGGCCAAGAAAATCACGGCCGACGATCTCTCGCTGCGCATTGAATCAAAAGAAAGAGCTGATGAAATCGGGGCCCTCGTGGAGACCTTCAACGAGATGATTGCTCGACTGGAACGCTCCGTCAAAAAAATCAAACAATTCTCAGGTGATGTCTCCCACGAACTACGAACCCCTCTGACCATTATCAGAGGAGAGATTGAAGTTCTCCTGCGAAAAGAGCGAAAAAAAGAAGACTATATCCAAACTCTCCAAAGTGTTCTGGAAGAAGCCGCCAGGATGGAGAAAATTATCAATGACCTCCTCCTTCTCTCCCGGCTGGAAGCCATGGAACCGGCGCAATTCAAGCAGCCAGTAGATTTAGTGACTATCGCTTCCCGGGCGATTAACCAGCGGAAAGAATTAGCCG
>QMPV01000090.1 GCA_003648765.1 Candidatus Aminicenantota bacterium | reverse complement strand
TTCAGCGCTTGGCTTCCTTGGCGGCTTTAACTTTTTCCTTGAGGGTTTTCTCTTTCTTTTTTTCTTTCTTTTTGAATTCAGTGCCCACCATTTCCAGGATGGCCATTTCTGCTCCATCGCCCGCTCGGGGGCCCAGTTTGATAATCCGGGTATAACCACCCGGCCGTTCAGAGAAACGGGGCCCAAGTTCATTGAACAGCTTCCTGACTACTTCTTTTTTATAAATAAAACGCAAAGCTTGACGCCGGGCATGGAGAGTATCCTTCTTACCCAGGGTGATCATTTTCTCCGCCAGTGGTCGAGCCGCTTTGGCCTTGGCCAGAGTGGTCCGGACTCTCTCCTTCTCCAGAAAGGACGTTACCAGGTTGCGTAACAAAGCCATCCGGTGTGCTGTATCTCGTCTAAGTTTTTTGCCGCTTACCCGATGTCTCATGGTCCTTCTCCTTGCTCACTCTCTTTAGAACGAGCGATTTCTTCCTCAATTCTCTCGACGAGTTTAGGGTGCAGGTCGAGATTTAAGCCCAGATTAAATTGCTGTAAGGTTTCTTTAATCTCCGCCAATGATTTCCGGCCAAAATTTTTAGTTTTCAACAATTCCTCTTCAGATTTTTGAACCAATTCATAGATATGGCCGATACCGGCAGAGCGGAGGCAATTATTGGACCGCACCGAAAGTTCCAAGTGGTCAATGGGTTTGGAGAGAATATCGATCTGAGAAAAATAAGGAATTTCTTTTTTCTCGGGAACAGCCTCCTTACGAATGGGCTCATCCACCACGTTCAGAAAAATCACTAAATGATCTCGCAACAACTTAGCTGCTTGTCCCAAAGCATCGGTCGGAGTAATGGCCCCATTAGTCCAGATTTCCAGCTCTAGCTTTTCGTAATCCATACGTTTGCCCACCCGCGCCGGGCTGACTAAATAATTAACCTTGATTATGGGGGAATGGGAAGAATCCAATGGGATAAAATCAATGCTCAATTCAGGGTCATGATTCCGGTCAGCTGTCACATAACCCCTATTTTTGCGAACCACCATCTCGATATCAAGTTTACCGTCTTTATCTAAAGAGGCAATATGAACATCTGGATTGAGAATAGTAATATCGGAATCATGTTCTATATCCGAAGCCTTGGCTTCACCTGGTCCCTCTTTCTTAAGGTACATTCTCTTGGGTTGGTATCCCTCCATTTTGAGAGGGATACTTTTGATGTTTAAAATAATATCAGTCACATCCTCGACAACTCCGGGCAGGGATGAAAATTCATGGAGAACACCCTGAATCCGCACATTAGTCACCGCTGCGCCGGGTATGGACGAGAGTAAGACTCTTCTTAAGGCGTTACCGACTGTAATTCCATAACCTCGCTCAAAAGGTTGCGCTGAAAAGCGCCCATAGGTTTCAGTTAGCGACTCGTAATCACACTCGAGGTATTTGGGTCTCTGAAAGCCTATCTCGATCATATTTCCTCCTTTTTGGCTCCTAAGCTCCCGCCGGCCAGCCAAGAAAACTCCTTTTCGACTGGCCCACCACTTTTATCTTATTGAAAAATCAGCCTAATTTTACTTTGAATACAACTCAACAATCAGATGTTCTTCCACTGGGATAGTCACATCCTCTCTCCGGGGGAGAGAAACCACATTAATAGTCATTTTATCAAAATCCACCGCCAACCAGCTGGGGACGGTTTTATTTCGATGGGCCTCAACCATGGCCTTGATGTTTTCGTTGTTTTTAGAACGTTCTTTAAAAGTAATGACATCCCCTTTGTTGACTAACATAGAAGGGATGGTCGCTTTATGATCATTAAGCCGGAAATGGCCATGAACGATCAATTGGCGGGCATGACTCCGGGAAAAAGCAAAACCAGCTAAATAAACCACGTTATCCAGCCTTCTCTCCAGCATGGAGAGCAGATTCTCACCCGTGATGCCCCGCATTCTTTCGGCCCGTTCAAAGAAAAGACGGAATTGTCTCTCCGACATGCCATAATATCTCTTCAGTTTCTGTTTCTCCCGCAGTTGGAGTCCGTAACCCAAAATGCGCCGGCGCATCCGTCCATGCTCTCCAGGAGGATAAGGCCGTCTTTCCACCGGACATTTATCACTAAAACATTTACTTCCTTTGAGAAACAGTTTGGTTCTTTCCGCCCGACACAACCGACAATCAGGTCCCGAATATTTTCCCATGGCTAACTCCTTATCTAAACTCGCCTTCTCTTTCGAGGACGACACCCATTATGGGGAATAGGGGTGATGTCCCTAATTGATTTTATTTCCAGACCATGAGCTTGAAGAGCCCGAATGGCTGATTCCCGACCGGCTCCAGGTCCCTTTACCTTGACATCAACATAACGAACACCATACTCTTTAGCTTTCTCGGCGGCTTCCTTGGCTGCCAATTGAGCGGCAAAAGGAGTCCCCTTCCTGGCGCCTTTGAAGCCGGCTGTTCCGGCACTGGCCCAGCAAACTGTGTTGCCTTCTTGATCGGTAATGGTGATGATAGTGTTATTGAATGTTGACTGGATGTAGGCTACGCCAAATCCAATATCCTTTTTTACCTTTTTTTTCTTACCTCTTCGACTTGTTCTGGCCATGGGTCATCTCCTCTATTTTTTCTTAATCGCCCGGCCGCGAGGTCCCTTTCTGGTGCGAGCGTTCGTTCGAGTCCGCTGCCCCCGAACCGGCAAGCCTCGTTTGTGGCGGAGACCGCGGTAACAACCAATATCCATCAACCGCTTGATATTTAGAGTAACTTCCTTGCGTAAATCTCCCTCAATCTTTTCCCGCTTCTCAATAATCTGACGGATTCGGTTAATCTCTTCTTCGGTTAAGTCCTTAACCTTCTTGTCCTTATCAATTTGAGCCTCAGCTAGAATTTTATTGGACTTGGAGCGACCAATACCATAAATATAAGTCAAACCAATTTCCACCCTCTTATTTGGAGGAAGCTCAATACCCGCTATTCTTGCCATTTTTCCACCATTTATCCTTGTCTTTGTTTATGTTTGGGGTTGGAACAAATCACCCGGATGGTACCCTTGCGCTTGATGATCCGGCAGTTCCGACATATCTTTTTGACTGATGCTCTTACTTTCATCGCCCTTTACCTCATTTTTTATTTAAAACGATAAATTATTCTTCCCTTAGTTAAATCATAAGGAGATATCTCCACCAGCACCCGGTCTCCCGGAAGAATACGAATAAAATGCTTCCGCATTCGGCCGGAAATGTGGGCCAAGATGACATGTTTATTAGGTAATTCTACTTTAAACATGGCGTTAGGCAAAGTTTCCAACACCACGCCTTCTGCTTCAATAACATCGTCTTTTCTAGGCATAATGGACTCCTTTTTCCCGGGCAATTGCTTCCTCTTCTTCACTTACCAAACTCAATACCTGAGGACCGCGTTCGGTTAAAGCTACGGTATGTTCGTAATGAGCGGCTAGACTGCGGTCTTTAGTAATGGCCGTCCAGCCGTCTGAAAGTATTTCCACTTCCCACCCACCAGCCGCTATCATGGGCTCAATAGCAAGGACCAAGCCTGGTTTAAGTCGGGGTCCATGATGAGGAGCTCCATAATTAGGTAACTGAGGATCCTCATGAAGGTCATACCCTATGCCATGGCCGACGAAACTCCTAATAACTGAAAAACCACGCTCTTCAACATAGGTTTGAATGGCATGGGAAATATCGGAGAGATAATTTCCTTCTTTAAAATACTCCACGCCGGCCCAGAAAGCCCCTTCAGCCGCCGCCAGCAGGCGTTGAGCTTCTTCACTCACCTCCCCTACAGGGCAGGTGAGGGCGGCATCGCCGTAAAAACCTTTATAGACCACTCCAAAATCCAAGCTAACCAAGTCTCCTTCTTTAAGCCGCCGTTCGGAAGGAATCCCATGAATGATCTCTTCATTAATCGAAACACACAGCGAGGCTGGATAACCACGGTAGCCTTTAAAGGCCGGCTCGGCTCCCAGCTCTTTAGTTCTTTTTTCCGCATATTTATCCAATTCAATTGTTTTCAAGCCAGGACGAATCATAGCCTTTAATTCTTGAAGAATCTGTCCAACCAGACGAGCACTCTCGCGCATCATCTTAATCTCCTGGGGCGACTTATAAATAATCATAGCTACCTTCTCAACTCCGCTGGGATAAATTGTTTTATCCAGGAATAAATTGCCTGGAAGACCTCTTCTATTTTACCATCGCCTTTGATTTTTTGGTAATTACCCTTGCCTTTATAATACTCAACCAACGGCCTGGTTTGGTGGCGATAAACTTCCAGCCGTTTCCGGATAACCTCGGGACGGTCATCCTCCCGCTGAATTAAATCAGCCTGACAGTTATCGCATTTTCCCTCATGGCGAGGGAGCTTTCCCTCTAAATTATACACAGCTTGGCACTGGGGGCAAATTCTTCGAGCCGATAACCTCCGAATAATTTCCTCCTCATCTACTTCCAAATCAATTACTATTTCCGTTCGAGCACCATCTATTCTCTCTAAAAAAAGGGCTTGGTTGACATTTCTGGGAAATCCATCAAGAATGTAACCTGATTGGCAATCAGGCTGGGTAATCCTTTCCTGAACTATTTCGCCCACCAGTTCGTCACTGACCAATTCACCTCTCTCCATAACTGCTTTGGCTTTCAATCCTAGAGGAGTCTGTTGGCGTACCGCCTCGCGAAGGAGGTCACCGGTAGCAATCTTAGGGAAACCAAGCTTCTCACTCAAAAGGGAAGCTTGCGTTCCCTTGCCGCTCCCCGGTGGTCCCAATAAAATAATTCTCATCCTCTCCGTCCTCTTAAACGTCCGCGGCGCATAAAACCATCATAATGACGCATCACCAGCTGCGCTTCGATTTGCTGCAAGGTATCCATGGCCACGCCAACCACAATCAGAATCGAGGTGCCGCCAAAATAAAAATTAACATTTAAGCCCTGGGTAAACCACCGGGGCAGATTAGCTTCTAGAAAACTTCCAATTAAAGGCAAAGTATGCACCTTGAAACCGGTCATCAAAAATTCAGGCAGGATGGCTACCGCAGCTAAGTAAATAGCTCCGACTAGAGTAATCCGGGAAAGCACACCGTCAATGAAATCAGCGGTGTTTTTCCCCGGTCGGATACCTGGAATAAAACCACCATATTTACGAAGGTTATCAGCCACATCTGCCGGATTAAAAATAATCGAAACATAGAAATAAGTAAAAAAGATGATGGAGGCCACATAAATTAAATTATAAAGAGGCATCCCCAGACCAAATTGCTGGGCGATGCTTTGAAAGACCGGCACTCTAACCAGCTGGGCTAAGGTTGAAGGTATGGTAATCACCGAAGCAGCAAAAATAATAGGAATAACACCGCCAGTATTCACCCGGAGGGGCAAGTGAGTACTCTGTCCACCATAAATTTTACGGCCGACAACACGTTTGGCATAAGAAACTGGAATCCTTCGTTGCCCTCTCTCGACAAAAACAATGATAGCAATGACGGCCACCATCAATACCACCAGGAAAATCAGCCGCAGCGGAGTCATATCCCCACTGCGTAAACCACTCAGAATACTCTGCATGCCTCGGGGAAGATCAACCACAATGCCGGCAAAAATAATTAAAGAAATGCCGTTACCGATACCTCTTTCCGAAATCTGTTCTCCTAACCACATGATAAACACTGTTCCAGTGGTCAGAGTTAATATGGTTAAAAGCTTAAACCCCCACCCAGGATTAGGCACAATCGGAGCTCCCCCAGGACTTTTCAAAGCCTCTAGAAAAATGCTGATGCCAAAGGCTTGAATAACGCAAATAATTATAGTTCCATAACGGGTATACTGAGTTATCTTCTGACGCCCCAGCTCGCCTTCCTTGGAGAGGCGTTCCAAATAGGGCCAGACTACTTGGAGAAGCTGCAGAATAATTGAGGCGCTGATGTAGGGCATGATCCCTAGAGCGAAAATGGTCATGCGGGACATGTTCCGTCCTGAGAAAAGATCGACAAACCCCAGGATGGTTCCCTTCTGGGATTGCCAGAATTCAGCTAAAGCGTCGGCACTTATGCCCGGATTTGGAATCTGAGCCCCGATTCGGTAAACCGCCAAAAGAGCGAGAGTAAAAATAATCCTCTTCCTTAAATCAGGAATACTGAAAATGTTTCTGATACTCTCTAACATGGTTAACTTCCAATCACAATGGCTTTCCCTCCGGCCTCTTCAATCTTTTTGCGGGCTGAGGCGGAAAACTTGTGAGCATGGACCGTCTTGGCTGACTTTAGTTCTCCCCGTCCCAGAATTTTAATTTTTTCCGTAGCTTTTTTTATTACCCCGGCTTCTACCAAATCTTGAGGAGTCAATTCTTTTTTCGCTAATGAGGCCAGTCGGTCTAAATTAATTATCGTGTACTCTTCTTTAAATATATTAGTGAAACCTCGCTTCGGCACCCGCCGATGGAGGGGCATTTGCCCACCTTCGAAACCTCTTTTTTGAGAGAAGCCAGAAATTGACTTTTGTCCCTTGGTGCCTCGGCCGGCAGTTTTCCCATAGCCGGAACCCGGGCCCCGACCAACTCTTTTTCTCTGTTTTCTAGCTCCTTTGGCTGGTTTTAAGTTACTTAAATTCATTTTTTCTCCAAGACCTCCACTTCGACAAGATGGGGTACTTTCCGGATCATCCCCCAGATTTCCGGACAATCTTTTCTAATAACGACTGAATTAAGCTTGCGCAAACCCAAACCTCGGACCACTTCCCGATGTTTCCGCGGACGACCAATCAGACTCCGGACCAATTTTATCCTTAACTGCTTCTCGCCTGACTTACTCTTGGTTGATTTACCTTTGGTTACCATTTTCATCACCTCAACTTATAGTCACGACCATAATTTATCTTCGGGAATATTGCGTATTTTGGCCACCTTTTCCGGCCATTTTAATTTCTGTAAAGCATTCATTGTAGCTCGGGCAACACTAATAGGATTATTGCTCCGCAACGACTTAGTCAAAATATCTTTGACTCCGGCTAACTCCATGATAACTCGCACCGCCCCACCTGCAATCACGCCGGTTCCTTTGGAGGCCGGCCGGAGAATCACCGCCCCGGCATCATGTTCCCCTTTGACAAAATGGGGGATGGTAGTTCCCTTGAGAGGAATCCTAATTAAATTTTTCTTAGCCTCTTCGGCAGCTTTGGCAATAGCCATAGGTACTTCTCGGGCTTTGCCTTTGCCAATGCCTACTCGTCCTTGTCCATCTCCGACCGCAACTAGAGCCGAAAAACTCAAATTTTTGCCGCCTTTTACCACTTTGGTCACCCGGCGGATGGAAATGACCTGTTCTTTTAACTCCGGCTCTTGCCTTTCTTCCATCTCTTCCTTGATGATTTCTTCATCAGCCACGCTCAATCCTCCTTATAAGCTGCCTTATTATTTAAAAAATTATACCTTCTTTACGTAAAGCCTCGGCCAGGGCTTTAACTCGACCATGATAGGGATAAGCTCCCCGGTCAAAGACAATCTTTTCTATTTTTCTTTCTTTCAACCGCTGCGCCAGGATCTTCCCTAATTCTTCAGCGGCTTTAATGTTCTTAGTGTTAACTATTTTCTCCCGAAAACTCTTTTCTAGAGTACTGGCTCCAAAAAGAACCCGGCCGGCTACGTCATCAACCACTTGGGTATAAAGATATCGGTTACTTTTATAAATAAAAACTCGCGGTCTTTCGGGTGTCCCTCTGATTTTCTTTCTAATTCTCTTACGGATTCTTTCCCGTGACTTTTTCTTGAGTTCAACTTTATCTTTATACACCGCCCACCCCCGCTCGTCGTTCTTTCTTGATGAGTCGTTCGCCTACATAGCGAATTCCTTTAAGTTTGTAAGGATCAGGTTTGCGGAAACTGCGAATTTTATAAGCTTCCTGCCCCACTCGCTGTTTATCAATACCCCGGACAGTAATCAGAGTCGGTTTTTCCAGCACTATTTCAATATCATCGGGAATCTCGTAAATGACTGGTTTGGAATACCCCAGATACAACTCGAGCTTCCCTTTATCCAGCTTGGCCCGATAGCCCACGCCAACGATTTCCAATTTCTTCTCAAAACCTTGCGAAACACCCTGAATAGCATTAGCCGCCAGTGTCCGGCATAGCCCGTGAAAGGCCCTTACTTTAGGGGTTTCCTTTTCTCGGGTAAAGATAAGCTGATTATCCTTCATCTCCACCCGGATGCCTTCAAAGAGAGGAGACTCCAGTTGGCCTTTTGGACCCTCCACCTTAATCTTATCCGGAAGAATATTCACTTTGACTCCTGCTGGAATCGGAATCGGTTGTTTACCTACTCTTGACATTGTTCTGCCCTTTCACTTAGATTTACCAAATGTAACAGATGACCTCGCCTCCGACACCGAGTTCCTCACACTGCTTACCGGTGAGAATCCCTCGGGAAGTGGATATAATCGCTATTCCCAGTCCATTAAGGACCTTGGGGATTGAATCCTTCTGGCAATAGACGCGTCGCCCCGGTTTGCTTACTCTTTCCAGACCGGTGATGGCACTCTCTTTGTTCTCGTCATATTTCAGAGTAATAATCAACATTCCCTGTTTATTATCATCTACATACTTAAAATTCTGAATAAAACCCTCATTCTTCATGATTTTAGCGATTTCCAGTTTCATCTTGGAGCAAGGAATCTCCACCTGCTTTTTACGGGCCATCACCGCGTTACGTATTCTGGTTAGCATATCAGCGATTGGGTCGGTCATAGTCATTTTTTTATCCTCTCTCTTTATTTTCCGGTCACCAAGAAGCCTTTGTAATACCGGGAATTTCGCCTTTAAGAGCCAATTCCCTCAAACACAGGCGACACAGTTCGAATTTACGGTAATAGCCCCTCGGCCGACCGCAAATTCGACAACGGTTCTTTTTCCGAGTAGAAAATTTAGGCTCTTTCTGGCATTTTGCTATTGACGATTTTCTAGCCACTTTTCTCCTTCCTTAATGAATGTCTCGGAAAGGCATTCCTAGTTTTTTTAGTAAAGCATAGGCCAAGCGATCATCCTTGGC
>QMPV01000089.1 GCA_003648765.1 Candidatus Aminicenantota bacterium | reverse complement strand
TCGTTGCGGGAGAAAGAGCCTGTTACAACCTCTTAGCCTTTATCTGTTTAAAAATGGAACTACATTGGAGAGAAACCCCTTTAGGAAAAGTACTCAAATCTATGTTCCTCCCTCAACTAACTGTTTTAAATGAATTTACACAAAATAGTTGACAGTGCCGACGATGGTCAAAAAGACACCCAATAATTGCAAGTTATGCTTGGTTTCGGACAGTGGGTTAGATCTGTGGCGGTTATATTCTTATCTCTTCTGTTTTTAACCTACGAGGTCTTAACCTTTTACCTTTGGCCTGAATTTGTAAAAAACTAACCAAAAGGATTTATGGTTTGTTTGAAATTTGATGTTTTTCCTCTATCTTATCGACTGTCTCATTGGATAAAGCGAAGTCCCCAGTGGAGGAGGTGCCTCAATATTAGCCTGGCGGGGAGGAGACAGGAATTTTTAATCCAAGGTGAAAGGTGAAGAGCTGGCCCCCAGTTTCGACTGAGTAATTAGTCCGATAAGCAACTCGATCATCACGGAAAATAGGAGGCTTTCCCAATAACCTCAGCAAAGTTTTTTAAAATAAGCCACCTTAACCTCGAGGGGTTTTAGAGGAGCTACCGATTTAAAGAAACTCTTTCTGGCCAAGAATTAGTGAGATGGAAGATAAAGGTATGGCGATTGAAGTGGTGTTTTATCAAAAAATTTTCTCGGGTAAAATTTGCTTATCTAAAAGATGATGCGTAAAATAGAATACGCTTTCTAAGTTTACTTAAGGAGATAACATCAGATGAAAGAAGAGCTGATTAATCGAGGTCAAATAGCCCCTCAAGAACTTCAAGAATTTTCTCTGGATGAGTTTATTCAATTTATTGGTGATTATAAATTAAAGAGAATTTCCTTTCGCTATTTAGCACTTGATGGGCGCTTAAAGCAGTTGATTATTCCTGTGGAGAGATTAAGCCGAAAAGAATTAGAAAAAATATTTATAGAAGGTCAAAGGGTCGATGGTTCATCTTTATATCCAGGAATTATTAATGCTTATGATTCTGATATTTATGTTATTCCTGATTTAGCTACTGCTTTTCTTGATCCCTTTGACCAGGAAAATCTTGCCTTTATTTGTCGTTATCGAGATAAGAATGGTCAACCAGCTCCCTTTGCTTTGGATACTATCTTGAAGAAAGCTGCGGCTTTATTTGAGAAGACAACTAATCTGGAGATATGGGCGGGAGGAGAACTCGAATTTTATTTGATTCATCAGGTAGAGGGTTTTAATTATACTCTTGACCAGCAGAAAGGTTATCATGAGTCATCCCCTTTCATTATTGGGCTGGATTTATTAAAAGAAGCGGCCGAAATTTTACAGAGGTTGACTGGTTCGGTTAAATATGTTCACAGTGAAGTGGGCTTTTCACCTGCTTTAGAGAGCGAAAATCCTCTTTTAGCGGGAAAGCGAGTGGAACAGTTAGAAATTGAATTTGACACAGCCCCTCTAATAAAAGCAGCGGATTATTTGGTGCTGGCCCGCTGGATTTTGCGTAATTTGGGCGCCAAACGGGGGATGCTAGTGACTTTTGCCCCCAAATTGGATGAAGGAATAGCGGGGAATGGTCTTCACATTCATCTGGAATTAAAAAAGGATAACCAGAATATGATGATTAATCCAGATGGGAAACTAGCTGAGGAAGCTCTAAAAATCATTGGCGGATTATGTGAATTTAGTGATTGTTTTCTAGCCTTTGGTAATACCCAAGCTTCTTCCTATCATCGACTGGTGCCCAATCATGAGGCTCCAACTCGAGTATTTTGGAGTGATCATAATCGATCAGCTTTAATTAGAGTTCCTTTATCTTTTTCCCCAAAGACTTCGGGAGGAGTAGGGCAGAACACTTCCAGACAAACAGTAGAATTAAGGAGTCCGGACGGTAGTGCTTTAATTCATCCCCTTTTAGCGGCTATTGCTCTAGCGGCTCAATGGGCTTTTGAGGAAGAAAAGTCTCTCGAAATAGCTAGCCAATTTTATTTGCCCCAGTCAGGGCTTTCTCAGCCACTTGAAGACAAATTTCCTCCTTTGCCCACTAGCTGTAGTGAAGCCGCTCAACTGCTGAAAGAAAAACGATCTTATTTGGAGAAAAATGGCGTCTTTCCTGCGGAGATTATTGATTATATGATTCAACTTTTAGAAAAAGAAGATTTGGCTGTAATAACTGAGGAAAGAGGAGGTGATGTGCGCAAAATTCTCCATCGAGATCTACATCGTCATTAAGAAAAAAGTATAGTCGAAAACTTGAAAAATAAGATTCTTTATGTATAATAAAACCAAACCTTGCTGTGCTGGCTGGGCAAGGTTTTTATAATAACCCTCCTTCATATCCCCTTTTTGCTTATTTCCCCATACCCAAGACAGCCAGCACCCTTTTCTGAAACACGCTTAGTGCCGAATTCTCCGGAAGCCCGAGACCTCCACAAATTCTAATTTCTCTATTTTTTCTAGTTCGTCAAAGAGAAGATTAAGTCCAAGGACATCACTGGCGATATGGCCTGCAATAACCACGTTAAGATTAGCTTTCTTGGCTTGTTCTAAGTGTTCTTCACTATAATGCATCCCCACAAGAGTACTGATTCCGCTGGAAGCTAAACTGGTAAAGATTTCTTTTGATCCTTCTGTTCCCCCAGTCATGTCAATATAAATCTTTCCGCATTTGTTATTTTCGGAACCGTTGACAATTTTGGGAGCCACTTGAAGTTTTTGAGAAAGGCGGTATTCGGGAATTTCTTTCAAGATTTCTAAGAGGTCCTTCAACCGGGCCGGTTTTTTTTCAGCAAAGAGGCGATGGAGATAGTTAGTGACACAATTATCCGCCGGAGTATGAATACACATCATGGGCAGGTCAAGGGCTCGCGCAATGTCAGTGTGCCGACTGTGGTTTATTGGCAACAGCCGTCGTTCCACTTCCGAAATTCTCTTTTCCATTAATTGTTCGGCCACACTCATAGTTACTCCGAAACGAGCCAGAAGGTCAGCTTGTAATTTCATGACATCATGAAGTTGAGCCAAAGCGTGTCCCTCGGGGTGGTGGGCAATAATTAAATCAATTTTCTTTTCTTCTTTTTGGTTGAGAAGATAGGTTAAGAGGATTTCCCCAATTTCCATATCTATGCCCACAATAACCTTTTTGACTTCTTTTTCCCCATCTCCGTAGAGGATCCGGGTGTCAGCATAGGGATTGAAAAGCCTATCTAGGTCATAATACTCTTTTTCCTCAGGAGAAAGTTGGGACAATTTCTTCTTTTCCTCGGCCAAGAGGTGGTCAATTTCTTCCCGAGGACGAAGGTCGTTTTTGATACCGATTTCAATTACTTTATGGTATAAATCTTTGAGTTTCATGCTTGCCTCCTCCGGCTAAGTTTTTTTGAGAAGAGATATGTTTATATCTTATCCACCAAGAAGAGAAAGTAAACATTTTTTTGATTTTGGAGATAAAAATAAGAAAGTTAAGCTATGAAAGACAGGGGGGAGATCATTTCAAAGTTCTCCTTTTAATGTAATTGATGAGGAGTCTTTTTAAGAGGGAAGAGTAATCAGGAAAATTGGGAAAAAGAAAGGAAAAATCAGAGAAAATCCAGAAAAAAAAAGAGTGCCGAAGAGGGGACTCGAACCCCTACGAGCGAAATGTGCTCACTAGCCCCTCAAGCTAGCGTGTCTACCAATTCCACCACTTCGGCACAATTTATATTTAAATCTTTCCCTCGGAGAAAGATTTAAATTTTACTTATTTTTTTTCTGATTGTTTAGTGGTCGAAGTGTCTTTTTTTTGCTTCTGGGTAGTTTCTTTCTGTTTCTGGCCGGGAGTCGATGTCTCCTTCTTTTGGGTCTGGGTGGCAGCTGGTTTGGTTGAAATTCCTTCTTCGCCTTTGAGTACAGATTTCGTTCCTTTAGCTGAAAGGATCCACAGCCCCATGGAGGTAACCATAAATAAGATAGCGCAGACAGTGGTTACTTTGGTCAGAATTGAGGAAGTTCCCCTTGGACCGAAGACAGTCTGACTCCCAACTCCCCCAAACGCTCCAGCTAAATCAGCTGACTTCCCTGATTGCAATAAAACCGCAATAATCAATACCAAACAGACAATCACATGAATTGCTGTTAATAATCCGCTCACTTTTTCTCCTCGTATGCTTTGAGTGCCTCCTGAAAAATCTCCAGAAAGCTGTCCGCTTTTAAAGAAGCGCCACCGACCAGCGCTCCATCTATATCCTTTTCCCTCATTAAGGAAAAGGCATTATTCGGTTTAACCGAACCACCGTAAAGAATTATAACATATTCAGCTGTTGAATTTCCATAATTTTGAGCAATGAAGTCTCGGATGAAGGCGTGAACTTCCTGAGCTTGAGCTGGGGTAGCTGTCATGCCGGTTCCTATAGCCCAGATAGGTTCATAGGCGATGATTATCCGCCGAATATCTTCAGATTGCAAACTCCTTAATCCTTTTTCCAATTGTTGACGGATTATTTCCAGAGTTTGACCAGCCTGACGTGTTTCCAGGGATTCTCCTAAACAAAAGATTGGATTTAGTTGAGTCTGAAGAACAGCTTTTATTTTTTTATTAATGTCTTCGTCTGTTTCTTTGAAGTACTGTCTTCTTTCCGAGTGGCCGATGATCACGTATTGGCATCCGGCTGCCTCGAGCATAGCCGGTGAGACCTCTCCGGTGTAGGCACCTTCTTTTTCCCAGAAAACATTTTGAGCCCCTAATTTTAGAGGAGTTTCTTGAATAACTTGGTAGACCGGATAAAGAGCCGGGAAGGGCGGGATAAGGACCAATGTTCCAGAAGTGAGAGGCAGGCTTTTGTCTTTTATTTCCTGAGCCAGCTTAACAGCTTCGGGAATGTTTTTATGCATTTTCCAGTTGCCGGCAATAAAAGGTAGGCTTTTTCTCATTTATTTTTTCTCCTTTAAAGCTTCGATACCGGGGAGAGTTTCGTTGGCAATGTATTCCAATGAGGCGCCACCTCCAGTAGAAATATGGGAGATAGCCTGGACTACTCCAGCCTGGGTGACAGCAGCCACTGAATCACCGCCGCCGATGACAGAAAAAGCTTCAGACTCAGCTACAGCTTGGGCAACAACCAAAGTTCCCTGGGCAAATTCAGGAACTTCAAAAACTCCCATAGGGCCGTTCCAGAAAATCGTTTTGGCCTTTTTGATTCTTTCGGTGTAGAGTTTTTGGGTTTGGGGACCGATATCCAGTCCCATCAGCTCAGCAGGAAAAGGAAATTCAGTCAAAATCTGTCTTTTCTCAGGTTCCTCAGGTGAAGGAGCTGCTACATGGTCAACCGGCAAATAAAAAGCAACTTTGTTTTTCTGGGCTAACGTTAGTAGTTCCTGACATAAGGGAAGGCTCTGTTCATCGACCAGAGAACGGCCTACTTGATGGTCTTGGGCGGCGAGAAAAGTGTAAGCCATAGCTCCGCCGATCAACATCTCTGAAGCTTTACTTAGCAAGTTGCGAATAACAGGAATTTTATCAGCTACTTTGGCTCCGCCCAGAATAGCCACTAAAGGTTTGGCCGGATGATGGATGATTTTTTCTAAATTTTTAAGCTCTTTTTCCAGAAGAAAGCCCGCACCTGCTTGGGGAACAAGCTGGGGTAAGGTAACGATGGAAGCGTGAGCCCGATGGCAGGCCCCAAAGGCGTCATTGATGTAAATGTCAATTCCTGAAGCCAGAGCTTGAGCAAAGGAGAGGTCATTTTCTTTTTCTCCGGGATAAAAACGAAGATTCTCCAAGAGAAGAACTTCCCCTGCTTGGAGGGATAGTTTGAGCTTTTCCACTTCCTCTCCAATAACGTCAGGAGCCAAGGTCACTCGGGTCGGCAGGATTTCCCCGAGTCGTTGGGCTACAGGTCGTAAGCTAAGCTGGGGATTAAATTTACCTTTGGGGCGTCCCAGATGGGAGGCGGCAACAATTTTTGCCTGCTGGTCGATTAGGTACTCAAGAGTAGGTAAAGCCGCCTGGATCCGGGTGTCATCTCTGATGCGGCCGCTTTCTTTCTCGAGAGGAACATTGAAATCTACTCGGAGAAAAACAGTCTTATTTTTGAAGTTAAAATCTTTGAGGTAGAACATGGTCTTCTTCATTTCATAATGAATTTAACCAAATCTCTCAGACGACAGGAATAGCCCCATTCATTATCATACCAAGCCAGCACCTTAACTAAATTTTTATCGGTGACCCGAGTAAAGAGGCCATCGACAATAGCTGAGTGGGGATTAGCCACAAAGTCAACTGAAACAAGTGGTTCCTCAGTATAGGCCAAAATGCCCTTTAACTCTCCCGAAGCAGCTGTTTGAAAAGCGTGATTGACTTCCTCTACTGTAACTTCTTTTTTCAGCAGAGCCACCAGATCGACCAGGGAGACATTGGGGGTGGGAATGCGGATAGCAATGCCATCGATTTTACCTTGTAATTCTGGAATAACTACTCCCACAGCTTTGGCCGCTCCTGTAGTTGTGGGAATTTGAGAAACAGCCGCGGCTCGAGCCCGCCGCAGATCCTTGTGGGGAAGGTCGAGTATCCGTTGATCGTTAGTATAAGCGTGGACGGTGGTCATGAAAGCTTTTTCAATTCCGAAACTTTGGTGAAGAACTTTGGCTGTCGGGGCCAAACAATTGGTAGTGCAGGAAGCATTGGAGATAATATGGTGCTGACGGCCATCATAAATTTCTTCATTGACTCCCAAGACAAGGGTGACGTCAGGGTCAGTAGCTGGGGCAGAAATGATAACTTTTTTAGCTTGCCCATGAAGAAGGTGTTTTTCAGCATCGGGGCGTTTACGAAAGAGCCCGGTGGATTCAATGACCACCTCTACGCCCAAATCTTTCCAGGGTAATTGAGCTGGATCTTTGATACTTAAGACTTTTATTTCCTGGCCGTCAACTTTAAGACTTTCGTCGGTGGCTTGGACCTCGGCAGGGAAAGGGCCCATCACCGAGTCATATTTAAGAAGATGGGCTAGAGTTTTAGCATCAGTAATATCATTGACGGCCACAATCTCAATTTCAGAGTCCTGATAAGCTGCCCGAAAAAAATTACGACCGATTCGACCGAAGCCGTTAATCCCAACTTTTATACTCATGATTTCAACCTCCAAGGAATTTTAATAAAGAGTTATATTTAAATAACATAAATAAGAGGGATTATCAACCTGATAAAAGAGAGGGTAATCATCTTCAATTCTGTGATGATCAAGCTGGCGGAGAAATTGGAGAATATCTTTTCACCTTTAACTTTGCAAGAAGAGCTCTGTCTTCTTTCTCCAACAGACTAAAGGAAAAATACCCGTTCTAATTGGTGCTTTGCCCTATCAAGTAGGATTATCAATAAATTAGGGAAGGAAAAACCAATTTCATAAGCACCAAAAATTCCTTACCGCGGCTTCCACTAAATTCGAATCAAAAGTCCAATGGGAGAAGGGGCCACCCTTTTTTAGAGAAATAAGGTTGCTTCCAAGTTAAGGAAGGAATTGGGGCAGGGGACGAAAAGGAAGACTGGGCAGATGTTTAAAGATAGAGAGAGTAGATGTTCGGGGGAATAAACTGGGTTACCGGGTTAAAATTCAGCCTTTTTTGAATCAGACCATAAGATGATTACTCAGGACAAAGAAAAAATTTAAAAGCTTGCCTTGGACTATGAAAAGGAGATAACCACTTTTAAACTGAATTAAATCCTCTTGAATTGCCTTGAGCCTGACCCAATTGTAAGGAGTCAAAGCCACCTCAAGTATCTTTTCTATATTTATTAAGTTACAGCGATTGGAGAGAAGGCTTTGCGCCCGGCCCGGTTGAATTTCATTCTCTTATATTTTGAAATTAACTAAGAGATTTTTTTGCTTGGAAATGTGATTAGGGGCGATAGTTCTGGAGTTAAAAAACTCTGAAGACAGTCATTACCGCGGCGCTGAGGAGAGGCACACTAAAGTTATCATTAACCCTTAAGGGAAGGAGTTCGACTAAAGTAGCTACTAAAGCTCCCAAGAGGGCAATAGGCCGGGAAAATTCAAGATAATGAGTCGCCAGGAAAGCCACCAGGAGGCAGGCGGTTAAGTGGGCCAGGCTACCTTCTAGGGATTTGTCGAAAATTTTTATTCGGCCATAATGAATACCAAAAAACTTGGAAAAAAAGTCGCCGAAAATTAGATAGGTTACGGCTAAAAGAGCTATGTCTTTTTCAAAAAAGAGAAAAGAGAGAAAAATTCCTAGAAGAAAAAGGGTTATCGAGGAGAAAGTCTGGTATTCTTTAGTTTTGTACAATTCTCTAATTTGGTGAAAGAGAAAAAAGTTGACGTTTTTGAAAAATAATCTGGAAATGTCAAGTAAAAGAAAGAAGAGAGTGATGCTTCCCACTAAAACTAGAGATGAGGGGCGGTTGGTATGGAAGTAATGAATTACTAAGACCAAAGCGGCTGGGCGAATAAACAATCGCCAATTTATCTCCTGCTGTTTTCTTTTCTCCCGAGGGGGAGGAATTAGGTGTTGTTGGGCTATATTCAGCAGGTTAATGAAGGTGATGTAAATTACGAGTGAGAGAAGATAAAATTTATATTCATTAGTGGGAGAAAGAAGGATAATAAAAATGCCTAGAAGGGGTAAAATGACACTCCCTACCAATTCTCCTGTGCGGGTGATATAACTCAAAGCAAGGACAGCGGCTCCTAAATAAAGAAGAGATTCCCAGGATAACCAGCCTCGGAAAAGGAATAAGCCTAAATAATAAAGCAGCATAGCGGTGGCCGTGGCTACCCCTTGGCCTCCTTTGAAATTGAGATAAAAAGGGAAAACATGACCAGCAATAGCTGCGCATCCAGTTAAATGGCTGACTAGAGGGGTGGCTCCCAGTTGGTAGGCCAGATGCATCACCAGGAGACCTTTGGCTAAATCAAATAAGGCGGTCCCTACTGCCGGCGCCAATCCCAAGACTTTGTAGGTATTAATAGTTCCGGCGTTACCAGTGCCTTTTTCCCGGATATCAATGTTGTAAAGGAGTTTTCCCAGAAAATAAGCTGGAGAGATGGAACCCACAACATAACCGAGAAGAAGGAGAAAAAATGTTTGTGAAAGCACT